>NZ_QUSX01000007.1 GCF_003933245.1 Maribacter algicola | reverse complement strand
TATTGGGTTTAAAGGGTCCGTAGGCGGGCCGGTAAGTCAGGGGTGAAAGTCTGTAGCTCAACTATAGAACTGCCTTTGATACTGCCGGTCTTGAGTCATGGTGAAGTTGGCGGAATATGTGGTGTAGCGGTGAAATGCATAGATATCACATAGAACACCGATTGCGAAGGCAGCTGACTAACCATGTACTGACGCTGATGGACGAAAGCGTGGGGAGCGAACAGGATTAGATACCCTGGTAGTCCACGCCGTAAACGATGGATACTAGCTGTCCGGGTCCTTGAGACCTGGGCGGCCAAGCGAAAGTGATAAGTATCCCACCTGGGGAGTACGTTCGCAAGAATGAAACTCAAAGGAATTGACGGGGGCCCGCACAAGCGGTGGAGCATGTGGTTTAATTCGATGATACGCGAGGAACCTTACCAGGGCTTAAATGCATTTTGACAGGGCCAGAGATGGCCTTTCCTTCGGGCAATTTGCAAGGTGCTGCATGGTTGTCGTCAGCTCGTGCCGTGAGGTGTCAGGTTAAGTCCTATAACGAGCGCAACCCCTACCGTTAGTTGCCAGCGAGTCATGTCGGGGACTCTAACGGGACTGCCGGTGCAAACCGCGAGGAAGGTGGGGATGACGTCAAATCATCACGGCCCTTACGTCCTGGGCCACACACGTGCTACAATGGCAGGTACAGAGAGCAGCCACGTCGCAAGGCGGAGCGAATCTATAAAACCTGTCACAGTTCGGATCGGGGTCTGCAACTCGACCCCGTGAAGCTGGAATCGCTAGTAATCGGATATCAGCCATGATCCGGTGAATACGTTCCCGGGCCTTGTACACACCGCCCGTCAAGCCATGGAAGCCGGGAGTGCCTGAAGTCCGTCACCGCAAGGAGCGGCCTAGGGCAAGATCGGTAACTAGGGCTAAGTCGTAACAAGGTAGCCGTACCGGAAGGTGCGGCTGGAACACCTCCTTTCTAGAGATTGTCCTTAGATGGATAGTCCCTGGCGGACCAACGGAAAAGGCCCTGGCCCCGTTCTTTCGATTTATGTTCTTCTTTATATCGCAATTATCTCCGCGATCATGATATATAACAAATACTTGTGCGCCTGTGGCGTGTGGGTAGGGACAGTCCCATAGCTCAGCTGGTTAGAGCGCTACACTGATAATGTAGAGGTCGGCAGTTCGAGTCTGCCTGGGACTACATGGCCCCAAGGGGGCTTACGTTCATTGTTTTGAAGTATTGGAAATTCTGGAAGTTGAGACAAACTAGTTGTTGGTTCTTGGTTGATGGTTGATGGTGGAGCCGTCGACCGGCAACGGACAACGATCAACTAACTGGGGGATTAGCTCAGCTGGCTAGAGCGCCTGCCTTGCACGCAGGAGGTCATCGGTTCGACTCCGATATTCTCCACTATCCCCTCCCGTCCTCCCCAAGGGGGAGGAGTCCAGGGCCTTGTGCCCTTCCCCTTGGGGGAGTTGGAGGGGGAAAAAGTTCATTGACATATTGGGACAGGATATAGTAAGATTAGTCTTATTGTATACCTAAAAAGAAAGAAACACGAATCTTTATATAAAGTAAAGAGTACGAATTAGAATAGAACAAAAGGAAAGGCGACAAGCTGGAAAAGGGCGTATGGGGAATGCCTAGGCTCTCAGAGGCGAAGAAGGACGTGATAAGCTGCGAAAAGCCGCGGGGATCGGCACATACGATATGATCCGCGGATATCCGAATGGGGCAACCCGGCATGTTGAAGACATGTCACGGCCGTAAGGCCGAGCGAACCCGGTGAACTGAAACATCTAAGTAGCCGGAGGAAGAGAAAACAAAAGTGATTCCGATAGTAGCGGCGAGCGAAATCGGATTAGCCCAAACCGTTGTTGTTTCGGCAACAACGGGGTTGTAGGACCACGCTGTTCGAGTGTTGATGAACTAGAACGCTTTGGAAAGAGCGGCCATAGACGGTGATAGCCCGGTATAGGTAAAGATGCATTAGATAGTGGTATCCTGAGTAGTGCGGGGCACGTGAAACCCTGTATGAATCCGGCGGGACCATCCGCCAAGGCTAAATACTCCTGAGAGACCGATAGTGAACCAGTACCGTGAGGGAAAGGTGAAAAGAACCGTGAACAACGGAGTGAAATAGATCCTGAAACCATACGCCTACAAGCGGTCGGAGCCCTTCGGGGTGACGGCGTGCCTTTTGCATAATGAGCCTACGAGTTACTTTTACCGGCAAGGTTAAGTCCTTTAGGGACGGAGCCGCAGCGAAAGCGAGTCTTAATAGGGCGCCATAGTCGGTAGTAGTAGACGCGAAACCGTGCGATCTACCCATGGGCAGGCTGAAGCTGTGGTAACACATAGTGGAGGGCCGAACCCGTTGACGTTGAAAAGTCTTGGGATGACCTGTGGGTAGGGGTGAAAGGCCAATCAAGCTCGGAAATAGCTCGTACTCCCCGAAATGCATTTAGGTGCAGCGTGTTATTAGTTTCATAGAGGTAGAGCTACTGATTGGATGCGGGGGCTTCACCGCCTACCAATTCCTGACAAACTCCGAATGCTATGAAACGATGTAACGCAGTGAGGGCATGGGTGCTAAGGTCCATGTCCGAGAGGGAAAGAACCCGGACCATCGGCTAAGGTCCCCAAATATATGCTAAGTTGACAAAACGCGGTGGAACTGCATTGACAGCCAGGATGTTGGCTTGGAAGCAGCCATTCATTTAAAGAGTGCGTAACAGCTCACTGGTCGAGCGGTTCCGCATGGATAATGATCGGGCATAAGCATATTACCGAAGCCATGGGCCCGCAAGGGCGGTAGGGGAGCATCGTGCCTGCGTCGAAGGGATACCTGCGAGGGGTCCTGGAGCGTGCACGAACGAAAATGTAGGCATAAGTAACGATAATGCGGGCGAGAAACCCGCACGCCGAAAGACCAAGGTTTCCCCAGCTATGCTAATCAGCTGGGGGTCAGTCGGGACCTAACGCGAACCCGAAAGGGGCAGTGGATGGACAACGGGTTAATATTCCCGTACCCGCACATCGCCAAAAGTGACGGAGGCGAGAAGTTGGTGCGTGCAGACGGAATTGCACGTTGAAGGGAGCGGCAACGCCCCGATAGTACGCCGAGGCTACGGCCAAGGCGATAATCCAGCGTATCGACTTCCAAGAAAAGCGAGATGTGCGGCCCGTACCGTAAACCGACACAGGTGGTCGGGATGAGTATTCTAAGGCGCTCGAGAGATTCATGGCTAAGGAACTAGGCAAAATAGACCCGTAACTTCGGGAGAAGGGTCGCCCCCCTCCGGGGGGGCCGCAGTGAAGAGGTCCAGGCGACTGTTTATCAAAAACACAGGGCTCTGCAAATTCGAGAGAAGAAGTATAGGGCCTGACACCTGCCCGGTGCCGGAAGGTTAAGAGGAGATGTCATTCCTTCGGGGAGAAGCATTGAATTGAAGCCCCGGTAAACGGCGGCCGTAACTATAACGGTCCTAAGGTAGCGAAATTCCTTGTCGGGTAAGTTCCGACCTGCACGAATGGTGCAACGATCTGGACACTGTCTCGGCCATGAGCTCGGTGAAATTGTAGTATCGGTGAAGATGCCGGTTACCCGCAGTGGGACGAAAAGACCCCGTGCACCTTTACTATAGCTTCGTATTGACCTTGGTCAAACAATGTGTAGGATAGCTGGGAGGATTTGAAGCGGCGTCGCCAGGCGTTGTGGATCCGTTGTTGAAATACCAGCCTTTGTTTGATCGGGGCCTAACCCTCATAAGAGGGAACAGTGCG
>NZ_QUSX01000006.1 GCF_003933245.1 Maribacter algicola | reverse complement strand
TTCCGAACAGGGAAGTTAAGACCGTTTGCGCCGATGGTACTGCTATACCAAGTGGGAGAGTAGGTAGCCGCCTTCCTCGAAAGTCCCTTACAGAAATGTAAGGGACTTTTTTTTGTTAAATATTTTTCTACATTCGCGACGCCTATATTCCTGATTACTATTCGATAACACCAACTGAGAATTCATAAGGTTCATTCCAAAATTCAGGAATATTGTCTACGTTTAAATCAACTTTTGTTTTACCAGATATTTCCAATCTTATATAATAAATACCTATAGGCATGGGATTTGTGGTGTAATGGTATGTGCTACATGGTTGGTTTTGGAGTGGATTTCCTGAAATTGCAGTATAATTTCCTGTAAGTTTTGACCCCAAGTGATTGAAAACTTTGGTATTAATCCATAAATCAGATGGGCAACTCTCTAAGGTAAATTCAATTGACCCATTACTGTTATTGGTTATTTTATACCAATCATAAGAGTTTTCGTCTCCTGATGCAACACCATTTTTGTCTTTGTAGCAAGGAAGCCAAAAGCCTCATGTAAATCCTTTTCGAAAATGGGGTATAATAAATTAAACTTCAGCCAAAGGCTCTTTCTTTACATGAAATTCTAACTACATAAATTTTAAACGAATTCACTGTATTAGGAGTTAATTACATGGACGATCTCTTATTCTTCTCTTTGTATCCTCTAAAGTACTATTAATATCAGCTATAGTTTCTTCAAACTCTTCTTCACTTAGATTTTCATCATTGATTGCTCCTTGCCGAAAAAAATCAGCAGCATCTTCAGCAGCACTAATATCTTCAGCCTTTTGGCTCTGGCATTCTATATCCAGTAGATCCTCTGGTTCACATGATTCACAAGCATCCATTGCCAAAAAAACTAACGAAACTTTTAAAAATAGGTGTATTCTCATAACTCAAATATTTAGGTTTTTAATGATATTCAATATTCCATGAGCCAAGGTATTGTAAGTACTACCTGTTTTCTTTTTTAATTCATAATTCCAAGATTAATTATTCCTTGGCTCTCCAGTTAAAATCTGGCTTTAATCAACAAATGGTTTCGAAATTGGTTTTAGGACTTGTTATTACTCATCTTACTTCCCGAACCATGATTAAATTTAGTTTATAGTGAATTTTTGAATTAATTGTTTTTTGTCCGCCAATGGAACTTCTGATATCAACATATAATTGCCTTTTGTTAGGTTTACCTCAAAATACCCTTTGCCCAAAGTAGGTAAGTTGTTAATGCCTCCCAAGAAAGTAAAACCATTAGGTGAAGGCGTAATGAGCCCATCAGGGTTCATCCAATTCATCCAATGAACCAAGGAATCCAATGAAGCATCATCATTGTATTTGACCAAGTTTACATCGTGCCCCAAAAAATGTTCGTATACGGTTTGGTCTTTAAACAAAACCTCTAATGTTTGTTTGCCGCCCTCAATCGTGTCTTTAACAACAATGCCTTCAGTGCTTGAAATTTCAATTTTAATAGTTGGTTTTGGGGGTTCCATTTTGGTACTTTCCCGTGTAACGATAATTTCTTTGAACATGCCGTGTGAGGTATGCCAAGTGCCATCTGCCATTTTTACATAACATTCCATTATGTACAGACCAGGCTCGAGATAAATGGTACTTGTGGCTATGTGTTTTGGGGAAATTATTCCCGTACCGCCCATATATTTAACTTCTTGAAACCAAGGAGGCAATTTGCCAAAGGCGACTATGGCGTTGTCAATATCACCTTCCATTATAAGTTTCATGCCTTCTTCAAAAGGTGGTAATATGTCTGTTTTGGTATCTGCTGCAGTTTTTCCTTCAGGATATAGATCCATTAAAATAAAATGGACTTCAGACGACTCGTTTTCATAAACAAAGGTGTTCCAACCAGATTTGAGTGTATCTGGTGAGAAGAACTCCATACTCTGTGTTTTGACTTCTACAATACTGGGTTTCGGCGTTTCGGAAGCTTCAGTAACTGCTTCCTTTTTTTCATCGGTTTTACAGGCAGTCAGTAATAGAATTACTACAAAAGGATAAATGGAATTCATATAGGCTCTCAATGTTGGTTATAGGTAGTTTTCTATAAATATTAGTGCCTTTGGTTATTTTAGGTAAACATTGAAAACATATTTTTTTTGTTTATTTGTTTTAAGATGTTTCTTCAGCCAAGAAACGTTAACCTTTTTGCCAAAACCAAACTAATTGAACAAAGAGCAGATACATGCCCTCATTGAGCGTATAAAAAAAGGAGACAAAACGGAACTTGGCAATCTCTATGCCGAGTACAGAAAGCCTTTTTTAAAGTTTGCCTCACGGTTTAACCTTGAAAGAGAAGAACTGTTAGACCTGTATCAGGATAGTATCATTGCTTTGATGGATAACATACATAACGGTAACATCGACACCTTGGGAAGTTCTTTGAAGACCTATCTTTTTTCCATAGGAAAATTCATGGCCTTTAAAAAATTGAAACGCCTTGATAAGCTGAAGGAAACTCCTTTCGATGTTGACCGACTTGACCAATATATGTATGAGATAGAGACCAAAAATGAATTTGATAAAGAAGAAATAGCCCTTTTTAAACACTCGTATAGGAAAATGGGTAAAAAATGCCAAGAAGTTTTAAACCTTTACTACTACAGGGGGTTTTCCATTGAAGAAATACAAGAGACCCTGGGTTATGACAATTATAACGTGGTCAAAAGCCAGAAATCAAGGTGCCTGAAACAATTAAAATTACTGGTAGTCAACGCAAAAAATGAACAATAACGAACTAATTACAAATTATTTTCTAAATAGGCTTTCCCCCGAAGAACAAGATCGGTTTGATTACCTGCTGCAAAACGATGAAGAATTCAGGGAACAAGTGGCATTTGAAACTAAACTTAAGAAAAGCATTTATCAAAGCGAACATGAAAGCCTGAAAGAAGAACTGAAAAAAATTGAGCAAGGCGTTTCCAACAAAACAAACACTACTAAATGGTATTTGGCAGCAGCTTCAGTGGTAGTGTTGATTGCGGTCGGTTTTTTTTGGAACAAGAATGATAATTCTCCCGAAAAACTGTTTGCTGCGTATTACCAAACGGCAAGTAACACTTCTCACCCCATTGTGAGAGACAATGGCACGCAAAACGCAACCACCAAAGCCTTTGTT
This sequence comes from Maribacter algicola, assembly GCF_003933245.1. NCBI lineage: Bacteria > Pseudomonadati > Bacteroidota > Flavobacteriia > Flavobacteriales > Flavobacteriaceae > Maribacter > Maribacter algicola. Next base: position 48,692 of record NZ_QUSX01000006.1, on the reverse strand, counting down.
GCCTATGAAATGGGCCTATATCAAGAAGCGTTGGGTTTGTTGGAAAGCGCCTATGCGTCCTCAAACAATCCTGAATTGCTTTTTTACAAAGCTATTTGCTATTTACAGAACAATGAACCAGCCATGGCCGTTGAAACATTTCAAAAGCATTTGAAATTTGGTGATCGGTTAAAAGAAAAAAGTAAGTGGTATTTGGCACTTGCTTACTTAAAAGTTGGGGATAAGCGGCAGGCCAAAAATGTATTGGACCAAATTGTTATAGAACCCAACAGTTACAATAGCGCCAAGGCCAAGGAACTCTTAGCTAGGCTATGATCTTTTAAAAGACAGAAACGAAATAAGTGGTATTACCAATAATGCCAACCACCAATAATTAAATTCATTTTGAATCAAGGCATCGGTATTGCCCGAAAGTATGAAGCCTGACCAGTAGTACGGATGTTTTAACTCTTGGTCAATATCTGAATTCAAATATGCCTTTTTTGCCAATTTTAGCGCAAGGGATTTTGATTTTCCTTGGTTAAGAAATTTGTAGAAATATCCCATTAAGGTCGATGTGGCCTTGTCGTCTACCTTCCACAGGCTTACTAAGGTACTGGGTACGCCCGCATATGTAAAGGCGTTGGAAACACTTTGAACGCCCTCTCCATTCGTTACTTTTCCGTTCCCTGTATCACAGGCGCTAAGAATCGCTAGGTCTGATGCTATGCTTTCATTGTACAGTTCGCCAATCAACAAATCCTTTCCGTTGAACTGTAGGTTCGAAAATTCAGGATTTTCGTTGTCTATGTTTGAGTGCATAGCTAAATGAAGTACTTTATAGTCAGAGGCTTTTTGAATAAATGTTTCTTTGGTGGCTTGATAAAAAATGGAAGCCTCATTGATACTTGTAATAGTATTTATTTCTTTGTCCACAGAAGGCAGAAAATTAGGGTCAACCGATGTGTCTTTTCCTTGTCCTGTAAAAATGCCTACACTGAATTCTTGTTTCTTGCCAATTGTTTTTTTCTGTTCCTGGTATAGACTCAAAGAGGTACTGTAGTTAAGGTTAATATCGGTGTCAATATAGTTGGGGATTAGCGTTTCATAAGGTAAAAAACCAAGCGTTTCCGTAGGAATTATAGTTACATCCGTTTTGGAATGATGGGTAATCAACTCTGAAATAGAGATCAATTCCTGAGGGATTTTTGGGTTCGAATTGAAGGTGCGTAAATTACTTATGTACTCTAAAAGGGCATGTTTCAATCCTTTTTCATTCCCCAAATTTGTTAGTGAGGATTTTTCTTTGGTGAGCAAAAAAGCATATAAATAATTATTTATGAAGGAGTATTTAAGAATAGCTTGGTCTTCGTTCAAATCTTGTCTAAACTGTGTAGTGTTAAATTCCGCCACACTTCTATTATAGTAATTATTGTAGTTTTCTTCAATGAATTCTTGATTATCCCTTAGCTTTTTCTTTAAATCCAATATCCGTATGGTAAGGGTATCTGCGGTGATTTGATTTTCCCGTTTGTTTTGGTACAGTACGGATTGATAATAGTTTAAAAGTGTTTTGATTTTCAGTTCTTCCTTCAGAATGTTTTCGGGTATTTTCAATTGGTGTTTGTATTTACCGTACATGAATTTTGACCAAGTAAGCTTGGATGCGTTGTTTTCCAAAGCTTGCAGGCAAAGATCAATATTGTTACTTTTTGGTTCAATTTCCAAGCAGGAAACCAAGCCTGATTCCAACGTTTTATAATACTCGTATAGTTTATCATTGTATGTATCGCCAATATAGATGTTGTCAAAGATTTTAGAGGAAAGGAGAAAAATGTTCAAGGCTTCTTCCAATCCCTTTTGAGGCTTGTTTTTTCGAGTAGAAGCCAGGAGAAAATCTCCTAAAAGAAGCATTCCTTCTAAAGTATGGTAATTATAAAACTCCTTGATGTCATCAATATCAAGATTGGCAAAGTTAGCATCTGTACCTTCTTTAAGAATAAACTGAATGGCCCTTTGAAATGCTATTCCAGCCTCGGACATATCGCCATTCGCATGTAATAAGGTTCCTTTTTGACAGTTTAATTGAAAGTTAAGATTATCGTTGATTTCCGGCTCCTTCAAAATGTCATCCAATAAGGCTAGTGCTTGATCTGTGTTTCCTTCTGTCTTGAATAATTGAAACAATTCAGTTTGAAGTGGAACAGGGTTTGTGTAGTGTTGGCTTTTATATTTTTTTGCTAAATCAATTGCTTTGTTGAGCAGCTCCGAAGCGGTTTCATAAGTTTGTCCTGATAATTTGGATTCCAAAACATAAAGGTCTATTTCCCTTTTGACTTCCCAAGTATAAAATCGAGTAGCCCCCTTTACTTGCTGTTTGGCTTTGTCAAGAAACTCTTTTGCCTTTTCCTCATTGTGGGAATTAAGATATAGTTTGGCATAATTGAAATATAGCTGGGACAACTCGCGTTTGTCCAATCGTTGTTTTTCATTTTTTTTATGCGAATTACTAACAGTGTCAAACAATTGTTCTTCTTTTTTAAGGTAATTTTCAGCTAATTCAAAATTTCCATAAAAGTGGTACCACTCAGCTAGTTTTCTGTATGTTTTATACCTGTAAAAAAAGGCATCGGATTTATTATGATCGTCCATCCAATACGCTTCATTTTCAGATAATAGCCTAAATTCTTCATGCCGCAACCCTAGTTTTTTATAGTTCTCGGCCATTCGTTCGGCGTTTACATAGGTTTCGGCCATCTCTTCAGGATGGTATTTTTTATACAGTTTGTACGACCTTTCGTAATAGGTATTGGCCCTTTCCGGGTCATCAGTAACCGTGTGTAAAAAACCCAAATCATCTAAAAGGTAGAGTACTTTAATGTGGTGGTCCGGAAGCGTGTCAAGAAGAATATTAAGCCCTTTTTTCGCTTCACTAAGGGCGTTGTTCCATTGGTCTAACCATCCATTTTGATGGTAAATTCTATTGTTGACCAAATAGCGGAAATAGTAATTTTTGTCGGTGCCAATCCAATCGCAAATTTCTCGAGCTTTCAGAGAATGCTCTAATGCTTTTTTATGGTTTTCCTGACCACCTTCCGTTTCTAAAATACAAGAGGTGGTATAATGCCACCTTGCCAGTAAAAGTTTACTGAAGTCTTCACTATGGCCTTTTTCTTTTAGAGCTAGGTTTCTATATATTAAAGATTCTGAATGTTCCCCGTCCAAATCAAGTGAATCAGCGATTTGGGTATTAGAAAGCCTGGACTTGGTCTGGGAAAAAGCGAACCAAGTGAAGATCAAAAAATAAAATAAATACCTATTGTTCATTAAAAAAAACTCAGATTGCTTTAAATTTAAAAAAACTCAAAGCAATCTGAGTATTAAAAAGGTGCTGTTTCAATATAACCTTGACGAATCTATACCCTCGGTAAATCTCCATCACCTTTTAATGGCAATGCAGATTCCCCCATAAGGTATTTGTCTACATGGTAGGCTGCCTGCCTGCCTTCTGAAATGGCCCAAACAATCAAGGATTGTCCCCTTCGCTGGTCACCGGCAACAAAAACTCCCGGTACATTTGTTTTATAATCGATTTCTGAAGCCTTAATGTTGGTCCTATTGTCCATTTCCAAACCTAGTTGCTCCGCAACGGTATTCTCTGAACCAGTAAAACCAAGTGCCAATAGTGCCAAATCACATTTCCATTCCTTTTCAGTGCCCTCAACCTCCTTTAATTGCGGTCTTTGTCCGGGTACTTTGACCCATTCTACTTCCGAAGTTATCAACCCTTTAAGGTTGCCTTTTTCATCGCCTATAAACTTTTTGGTCGAGATACTAAAGAAACGCTCCGCCCCTTCCTTATGGGAGGAACTAGTCCTCAATCGCATTGGCCAAAACGGCCAAGGTTGGTCCTTAGGTCTTTCAGTGGTTGCCATTGGCATTATTTCAAAATTGGAAACCGATTTGGCACCATGTCTAAATGAAGTACCAATACAATCTGATCCGGTATCTCCCCCTCCAATGACGATAACATCTTTATCCGTTGCCAAAATTTCCTCTCCCAATTCTTTGAATCCATCGACACGCCTATTATTCTGGCCCAAGAAATCCATGGCCTGCACCACCCCTTTAAGCTCGGCACCTTCAATGGGTAGATTTCTTCTAACGGTGGCCCCACCAGTTAACACTAAAGCATCAAAATCATCTAGAAGGCTATCTGCTTTGATATCTTTTCCAATATGTACACCACAATGGAATTTAATTCCTTCTTCCTTAAGTACATCGAGCCTTCGGTCGATAATATGCTTTTCCATCTTAAAATCTGGAATTCCATAGCGTAGTAGGCCTCCGGGTTTTTCATCCCTTTCATATACGGTTACCTCGTGACCGGCCCTGTTCAATTGCTGTGCGGCAGCCAACCCTGCAGGTCCTGACCCTATTACGGCCACTTTTTTACCAGTTCTAACTGCTGGTGGTTTTGCCTTGATCCAACCTTTTTTGAATGCAGTCTCCACTATATTTTTTTCAATATTCTCAATGGATACCGGGTCTTCGTTTATTCCCAATACGCAGGCCTCCTCACAAGGGGCTGGGCACAATCTACCTGTAAATTCTGGAAAATTATTGGTGGAGTGCAATATTTCACTAGCTTTTTCCCATTTACCTCGATATACCGCATCGTTAAAATCTGGTATTAAATTGCCCAATGGGCAACCACTGTGACAAAATGGGATGCCGCAATCCATGCATCGGGCCCCTTGGTCTTTTAGATCCTTTTCTTCCATAGGTAGTGTAAACTCCCTATAGTTTTTTATTCGCTCCTCCACGGGAGCATAGGATTCTACCTTTCTATCGAATTCCAAAAATCCTGTTATCTTCCCCATTTCTCGATTTTATATTGTTTGTAAATTTTCTTTCTCTAATCGTATCAATGCCTGTCTATATTCTTCTGGGAACACTTTTATGAATTTTGGCAAATAGTCCTCCCATCGCTCCAATATACGTTGGGCCAGTGGACTCAAGGTAGCATTATAATGGCTCGTAATCAAATCCTTCAATTGTTTGATGTCTTGATCTTCCTCCACTTTCAAAAGATTCAATCCCTCAACACTGCATCTGTTCCTAAAAGTTTTCTTTTCATCCAACACGTAAGCTATTCCACCGCTCATACCGGCGCCAAAGTTTCTTCCAACTTCACCTAATATGACGGCAACTCCCCCGGTCATGTATTCGCACCCATGGTCTCCTATTCCTTCAACGACTGCCTTTGCTCCAGAGTTTCTCACACAGAAACGTTCCCCGGCCTTACCGTTGATATAAGCCCTACCCGCTGTGGCACCATACAAGGTTACATTGCCAGTGATGACGTTTTCCTCAGGTATAATGGTCGAGCCTTCCGGGACCCTTACCACCAATTTGGCTCCTGAAAGTCCTTTACCTAAGTAATCGTTGGTGTTTCCATTGACTATCATAGTCAATCCCCTTGTAGCAAATGCACCAAAACTTTGTCCTGCAGACCCAGTAAAGTTAAGTTTTAGGGTATTTATTGGCAGTCCCTCTGCACCATAGGTCTTGGAAATTTCATTGCTGATAATGGCTCCTACGGCTCTGTCCGTATTACTAATAGGGTAATCCAAGGTCAATTTTTCCTTTCGGAACAAAGACGGATTTGCTTTTTCTATGATGTCGAACTCGATGGAATCGAATACATCGTGCTTTTGTTTTTCCGTATTGTAGAATTTGGTTCCTTTTGGTACATCGACCTGATGCAATATAGGTGTCAGATCGATGCCATTGGCCTTGTAATGATCTATGGCTTTTTTCCGGTCTAGCTTATGCACCTGACCTACCATTTCGTTAATGGTCCTAAAGCCAAGCTGCGCCATAATTTCCCTTAGTTCTTGGGCTATGAAATACATGTAGTTGACCACGTGTTCCGGTTTTCCTTCGAACTTTTTACGCAGTTCCGGATTTTGTGTTGCGATACCAACCGGGCAGGTATTCAAGTGGCACACACGCATCATGATACAGCCCGATGCTACCAAAGGCGCCGTAGCAAATCCAAATTCCTCGGCACCCAGCAAGCAGGCTATGGCTACGTCCCGTCCTGTTTTGAGCTGTCCATCGCATTCCAATACGATTCTGTTTCTTAAATCATTTAGCACTAAGGTCTGTTGAGCTTCGGCAATGCCCAACTCCCATGGTAAACCGGCATGTTTTAAGGAGGTTAGGGGAGAAGCCCCAGTACCACCATCAAATCCAGAAACCAAAATTACATCGGCTTTTGCTTTGGCTACACCAGCTGCCACCGTACCCACACCCACTTCGGATACCAATTTTACATTGATCCTAGCCTTCCTATTGGCCGATTTTAAATCATAGATTAACTGAGATAAATCCTCAATGGAATAAATATCGTGGTGCGGCGGTGGCGAAATCAAACCTACATAGGGAGTGGAATTCCGTGTTTTGGCAATGGCCGGATTGACCTTTGGACCAGGTAATTGTCCACCTTCGCCCGGTTTGGCTCCTTGGGCCATTTTTATTTGGATTTCCTTGGCATTGGTAAGATAATTCGACGTTACTCCAAATCGGCCCGAAGCTACCTGCTTTATAGCACTGTTTCGCCAATCCCCGGTCGCATTTCGGTAAAATCGCTCCTCATCTTCGCCACCTTCCCCAGAATTGCTTTTACCCCCAATCCTGTTCATGGCAATGGCCAAATTCTCATGGGCTTCCTTGCTTATGGAACCGTAGGACATGGCCCCCGTCTTGAACCTTTTTACAATTTCCGTCCATGGTTCAACCTCGTCCAATGGAATAGGGTCAAAGTTGGAAAACTCGAAAAGCCCTCTAATCGTCATGAGATTTTTGGCCTGTTCATTGACCATTTTGGAAAACTCCTTGTAGGTCTCAGGTTCGTTGTTTCTTACGGATTTTTGAAGCTTTGCTATGCTCACCGGATTGAACATATGTTTTTCCCCATTTCTCCTCCATCTGTATTCCCCGCCGATCTCAAGGTCTAAATTGGCGTCAACTTCCTTGGTGGAAAATGCCCTATGATGACGCTTCGCCACTTCTTTCTCTATCTGGTAAAGTCCAATTCCCTGAATTCTTGTAGGCGTGTTGGGAAAGTATTTTTCAACAACTTTTGTATTGATACCGATACATTCGAACAATTGGGAACCGCGATAGGAGTTCAAGGTAGAGATTCCTATTTTGTTCATGACCTTTAGAATCCCTTTACCAATGGCCTTATTATAGTTTTTAATGGCCTCATCAAAGGTAAAGTCCTGAATATCCTGATCCTCGATTTGTTCCCCAATGATTTCGTTCACCAAGTACGGGTTGATGGCACTGGCTCCAAATCCAAACAAAAGGGCAAAATGGTGTACTTCCCTTGGTTCGGCAGATTCTATAATAATACTGAGTTTTGAACGCTTGCCCAATTTTTGAAGTCCACTGTTTACAAAGGAACAGGCTAACAATGCGGGTATGGGGGCATTATCCTTGTTGACGTTTCTATCGGACAATATTATAATGTTCGCTCCTTCATCAGCCGATTTTGATGCTTGTACCAAAATGGACTGTAGGGCATCTTCCAGGCCATTATGTCCCTTTTCCACGGGGTATAAAATAGGGATGGAAACAACCTTATAGTCCGGACTAGCATCATAATTCTTGATCTTGTCCAAATCCTCCTTGGAAATTACCGGATTTTGAATTTTCAGTTTTCTACAATGTAGTTCTGAAAACTCGAAAATATTGTGGTCACTACCCAGTGTTAGGCTTATATCGGTAATCAACTCCTCCCGGATGCCGTCCAATGGCGGGTTAGTTACCTGGGCGAATAGCTGCTGGAAATAATTATATATGAGCTGTGGCCGTTCAGACAAAACGGCAATGGGCGTATCTGACCCCATAGATCCAATGGGCTCCTTACCGGTTTTGCCCATAGGAAGAATGATAGTATTGATATCTTCCAATGTATATCCAAAAACCGATTTTCTTTTTTCCAAAGAGGCTTCCCCCAAGAAAAGCGGACAGTCATTATAAGGTATATCCTTTAAGTGGACCAGATTTTTATCCAACCATTTTTTATAAGGATGTTTTTTGGCTATTTCTTCCTTGATTTCCTCATCATTGATAATACGCCCTTCCTCCATGTTCACCAAAAACATTTTTCCAGGTTCCAAACGTCCATGGAATTCAACATTTTCAGGGGCAATTTCAACAACGCCCGTTTCGGATGACATTACCACATAATCATCCTTGGTGACGGAATACCTGGAAGGTCTAAGTCCGTTCCTGTCCAATAATGCCCCAATATAGTTTCCATCTGTAAAAGGAATGGATGCAGGACCATCCCATGGTTCCATCATACAGGAGTGAAATTCGTAGAAGGCCTTTTTTGCTTCGGACATTTCTGTGTTCTTTTCCCATGCTTCGGGAACGAGGATCATCATTACCTCGGGTAAGGAACGCCCGGTCATCAGTAATAATTCCACGACCATATCCATGGTGGCCGAGTCCGATTTACCGGGAAGCACTATGGGAAGAATGTTTTTGATTTCGTCCCCGAACATGTCGCTCTTTAAAAGTTCCTGTCTTGAGTACATCCTTGAGACGTTTCCTCTAAGTGTGTTAATTTCACCATTATGGCACATGTATCTAAAGGGTTGTGCCAGGTCCCAAGTTGGGAAGGTATTGGTGGAGAAACGCTGGTGAACCAAAGCCAATCGCGTAACGACCCTTGGGTCCATCAGATCAGAATAATAAAGACTGATGTCCATGGGCATCAATAACCCCTTGAAAATGATAATCTTAGTGGATAGGCTTGGGACGTAGAAAAATTTACTTTCAGAAAGTTTAGACTTAATGATAGCGTGTTCGGTAATTTTTCTGGCGATGAATAATTTTAGATTGAATTCAAAATACGATTGTTCCTTCGTTTCCTTTGCTATAAAAACCTGCTTTACAAAAGGCTCCGTTTCTGCCGCAATTCGTCCTGGAACGGAACGGTTAACGGGAACGTTTCTCCAGCCCAATAATTTAAGCCCCTGTTTTTTTACGTTCTCCTCGAATACTTGAATGCAATATTCCCGTTGATTCTGTTTTTGAGGGAAAAACACATTTCCAACGGCATATTCACCTTGCTCGGGAAGTTCAAAAGAGCATACTTCCTTGAAGAAGACGTGTGGAATATCTATCAGAATACCGGCACCATCACCGGTTTTGCCATCTGCACTTACGGCACCTCTGTGTTCAAGTCGCTCGAGTATTTCCAGTGCCTTATGGATAATGTCATTGGATTTCTTTCCTTTAAGGCTACAAATAAAACCGGCTCCACAATTGTCATGCTCAAATTCTGGCAGATAAAGTCCTTGCTTCTTCAATCTCATAATTTATCGTATTTCTTCAAAAATATCATTTTATTTAAATTATAATCAACGATTACGGGCCAATCAAATAAAATATTTAACGTTTTTAAATAAAGGTTAAAATATCTTTAAATTATAATTTTTGAATGGTTGAAATTGTCATATTGATAAATGTAGGGTAATATTGAGTAAACCCAATGACTATTTAGGGGGTAGTCCTGTATAAAAGGTGGTATATAACAATTTAACCCCAGCGTATGTTATGGGTAACAACTGAAAGCTATCGTTTTTCAAATTTAGACCCTAAATAATCTAGGGTTAATTTGCCCTTGAAAAGGATTAGTTTAAAATCGATCGTGAAATAACGATTTTTTGTATCTCGGAGGTACCTTCGTAAATCTGGGTAATTTTAGCATCACGCATCAGTCGCTCCACATGATAATCTTTTACAAATCCATTGCCGCCATGTATCTGGACCGCTTCAATCGTAGTTTCCATGGCTACCTGTGAGGCATACAATTTGGCCATGGCTCCGGAGAGATCATAATTTTCACCGTTATCTTTATCCTTCGCGGCCTGATATACGAGAAGTCTGGCCGCTTGTATCTGGGTGTGCATATCTGCCAGCTTGAAGGCAATGGCCTGGTGATTGCTGATTTCAGTTCCAAAGGCCTTTCTTTCCTTCGAGTATTTGAGCGCAAGCTCGTAAGCTCCAGCTGCAATTCCCAAAGCTTGTGCGGCAATTCCTATTCTTCCTCCAGCCAAGGTTTTCATGGCAAACTTGAAACCAAATCCGTCTACGCCAATCCTATTTTCCTTAGGTACTTTTACATCGTTGAAGATTAATGAATGTGTATCACTGCCCCTAATACCCAGTTTATTTTCCTTTGGACCGATTACAAATCCTTCCATGTCCTTCTCAACAATCAGTGCATTGATTCCCCTATGTTTTTTTTCCTTGTCTGTTTGGGCGATTACCAAATATACGTTGGCCGTCCCGCCGTTGGTTATCCAGTTTTTTGTACCGTTCAAAAGATAATGGTCGCCATGATCTATCGCTGTTGTTTTTTGTGAAGTCGCATCGCTGCCCGCCTCTGGTTCCGAGAGGCAAAACGCACCGATTATTTCACCTGCAGCCAACCTTGGCAAATATTTTTCCTTTTGTGCTTCTGTTCCATAGGTTTCAAGGCCCCAACAGACCAATGAATTATTTACGGAAACGATTACCGAGGATGACGCATCAATTTTTGATAATTCCTCCATTACCAATACGTACGAAAGTGTATCCAAACCACTTCCTCCATATTTTGGATCTACCATCATGCCCAAAAAGCCTAATTCTCCCATCTTTTTAACTTCCTCCTTTGGGAATTTCTGTAACTCATCTCTTTCAATTACTCCGGGAAGCAATTCATTTTGTGCGAAATCGCGCGCGGCCTGTTTAATCAGTTCCTGTTCTTCGGTAAGTTTAAAATCCATCGTTAATCTTTAAATAGGGTATATCAACAAATATAAGTCTATACCAATTAATTTCTTAGTAATAAAGAGAATCTGTGTTGTTCAATTTTATGATGTGGACCAACATGTTTCAGCTTAGTAAAACAATTTTGTTAAAAATAATTCTGTAAGAGTTTGACTTTCAATCTCCTTTATGATATTCTATTTGAAAATATGGTAGGATTGACAATTTTGGATATCTTTAGGGAATTTCAAAAGTTATAATTCAGTCTTATATTTGACACCTTTCATAAGAGGAAACTAAAAACCAACAGCGCATGGAAACCATTATTATTATTGTTTTTTTAGCGGGATATCTCGCGATTACCCTTGAGCATAATTTAAAAATCGATAAGCTGATTCCCGCATTGGCCATGATGGCAATATTGTGGGCTCTCATTGCCTTGAACCACATGCCCGTTTTTGAGGTAAATGCTGAATTAAGAGAATTGGAACCAACTCATTTGGATGAAATATTGCTCCATCACTTGGGCAAGACCGCTGAGATCTTGGTCTTTCTGTTAGGGGCTATGACCATCGTGGAGATAATAGATTATTTTGATGGTTTTGCTACCATTAAAGGATACATAAGGACGAGGAGCAAAAGAAAGTTGTTATGGTTGTTTTCCATTCTTGCCTTTATTCTATCCGCAATAATCGACAACCTAACGGCCACCATTGTGTTGATTACCATATTACAAAAGGTAGTAAACGATCGTAATACCAGGCTCTGGTTTGCAGGTATGATAATTATTGCCGCAAATGCAGGCGGTGCTTGGTCTCCCATAGGGGATGTAACCACGACCATGTTGTGGATTGCCAACAAGGTTTCCGCTGCGCAGCTTATAGAACATGTTTTGGTGCCTTCTATTGTGTGTATGGTAGTGCCAGTTCTTATTGCGGGAACTTACAAGGCCTTCAAGGGTAAAATTGATGGGGATTTTGAAACGGAGGTTCCCAAATCAAAATATGGATCCACCATGTTATATCTAGGTCTAGGTGCCATTATTTTTGTTCCTTTCTTTAAGACAGTAACGCACTTACCACCCTATGTAGGTATGATGTTATCACTTGCTCTTGTAGCTACGTTTGCGGAAATTTATAGTAATAAAAAATTCAGTATTTCATCCGTTGACGGAGAGGGACATGATAGTGAAGGCCACCATAGCCCTGTGCATCATTCTTTGTCCAAAATAGAATTGCCAAGTATTCTATTCTTCTTGGGAATTCTATTGGCCGTGGCGGCACTGGAGTCCTTAGGACTTTTGTTCCATTATGCAGAAAGCTTAAACGCGGCAATTCCCAATACGGATATTGTTGTCATGTTATTTGGTGTAGGGTCGGCCGTGATTGATAACGTTCCCTTGGTGGCGGCCAGTATGGGTATGTTTGGTGAGACTATGGACAACCCGCTATGGCATTTTATTGCCTACTCTGCAGGAACTGGTGGTAGTATGCTGATTATTGGTTCCGCAGCTGGTGTTGTGGCCATGGGAATGGAAAAAATAGATTTCTTCTGGTATCTCAAGAAAATTACATGGTTGGCTTTCTTGGGATTTGTAGCGGGCGCCGGCGCTTTTATTTTAATCAGGGATTTTATCCTCAACGCATAATTTAATCTGGAAATTACCGTTATAATGGCAAATTATGAATTATAAGAATACTATGTTATTATCACAAGATTTGCCTCAAGATCCAACCACTGGTGAAATACTATCTGAAGAAAAAACACTTTCTGTCATGGATCTTGTTTTTAATGGAGGTACGGGCAGTGTTATTATTATTACCGTTCTCTTTTTGATGTTGGGAGTTGCCCTTTACATTTATTTTGAGCGGCTTTTAGCAGTAAATGCGGCTTCTAAGATTGACAAGAATTTCATGAACCAAATTAGGGATCATGTAACTTCCGGAAAATTGGAAGCGGCCAAAATTCTATGTGCCCAGACGGATTCCCCAGTGGCCAGATTGACTGAAAAAGGAATTTCCCGCATTGGGAAACCCTTGGATGATATCAATACCGCCATTGAGAATGCTGGTACACTGGAAGTGTATAAACTGGAAAAAAATGTAAGTGTTTTGGCCACAGTTGCCGGGGCCGCACCAATGATTGGTTTCTTGGGAACCGTGATCGGTATGATTTTGGCATTCCATGAAATGGCAAGTAGCGGAGGCCAGGCAGAAATGGGCTCTTTGGCCTCTGGAATATATACTGCCATGACGACTACCGTTGCAGGTTTGATCGTGGGTATTATCGCCTATATGGGTTACAACCATTTGGTGAACAGAACGGATAAGGTGGTCCATAAAATGGAAGCAAATGCCGTAGAGTTTCTGGATTTATTGAACGAACCACTTTAATATTTCAATATGAAATTAAAAGGAAGGAATAAAGTTAGTCCAGACTTTAGCATGTCGTCAATGACAGATATCGTATTTCTGTTGTTGATATTTTTCATGCTAACGGCCAATTCTCCTAATGCCCTGGATTTATTATTACCAAAGGCAAAGGGAAAATCCACAAATACACAAAATGTATCCGTAAGTATTGATAAGAACTTACAGTATTTTGTGAACAATCAGAGAATAAACGGAGAGTACATTGAAATTGAATTAAAAAAGGCACTGGAAGGCCAAGAAAAACCTACGATTATTCTGAGGGCGGAAGAGAGCGTTGCCATAAAGGAGGCGGTAAACGTAATGGATATCGCCAATAGGAATAACTACAAGGTCATCTTGGCGGTGCGGCCCAACTAATGGCATTTTTAGACACGAGACACAAGAAAAAATCCTTAACACTAACAACATTGCTTTTGAGTATATTGTTGTTGGTGCTTTTCTACATTGGGCTAACGTATATGGACCCTCCAATAGAAAATGGAATTTCAGTTAATTTTGGTACTACGGATTTTGGCAGTGGACAGGTTCAACCCAAGGAACGTATAAGATCAGAGCAATTGGATACGCCTCCGGTGGAGCCTACCAAGCAAGAAGTTTCCGAAACTGTAGAAGAAGTCCCTGAAAAGGTTCAGCAAGAGGTAAAGGAAGCCCCTTCTGAAAAGGTTCTCACTCAAGAGGATGAAGAATCCATCAGGATTAAGCAAGCCCAAGAAACAAAGAGAAAGGCGGATGCCGCGGGAGCAGAGCAAAAAAGAAAAGCACAGGAAGCAGAGCAAAAAGCAAAAGCCGAAGCTGAACGGATAGCCCAACAGAAGAGGGAAGCTGAGGAACAAGCCAGACAGGAGCAAGAAGCCAAAAAGAAAAAATTGGATGAGCTTATGGGTGGACTTAATAAATCTGATGGAACGGCTTCTGGAAGTGAGGGCGATGACAACAGGGCAGGGGATAAAGGCAGTCCAGACGGTGATCCTTATGCTACTAGTTACTATGGTAGCCCAGGTTCGGGTAGCGGAACAGGAGGGTACGGCTTAAACGGTAGGTCTTTGGTAAGTAAGGGAAAAGTACCTCAAGAATGCAATGAGTCAGGTCGAGTGGTAGTGCAAATTTGGGTTGATAAGAATGGAAATGTAATTAGGGCAGAACCAGGTGTGAAGGGTACAACGAATACAGCAAAGTGTCTTTTGGAACCTGCCAGAAAAACGGCCTTTATGCACAAATGGAACCTTGATTCCAATGCCCCAAGTCAACAAGTCGGATTTGTAGTAGTGAACTTTAAATTAGGGGAGTGACCTATCAGGAAACCTTGGATTGGATGTTCGATCAACTTCCAATGTATCAGCAAAAAGGTAAGATTGCATTTAACAATAAATTGGATGGTATTCTCGAATTTTCAGAATTTCTGGGAAATCCACACAGGAATTTTAAGAGTATCCATGTAGCTGGAACTAATGGCAAAGGGTCCAGTAGCCATATGCTGGCATCCATACTTCAGGAAGCAGGTTATAAGGTAGGTCTTTATACTTCGCCCCATCTTAAGGACTTCAGGGAACGTATTAGGATCAATGGAAAACCGGTGACCAAAGCCTTCGTAAAAAAATTTATTTCCGACAACAGGGACTTTTTTGATAACCGTCATTTATCTTTCTTTGAGATGACCGTAGGGATGGCCTTTAGGTATTTTTCCCAGCAACATGTGGATATTGCCGTGGTTGAAGTAGGACTGGGAGGAAGATTGGACTCTACGAATATCATCACACCGGAAATTTCCTTGATAACGAATATCGGCTTTGACCATATGGATATGCTGGGGGATACCCTTCCTAAAATCGCTTTTGAGAAAGCAGGAATCATCAAGGCAAATGTTCCTGTGGTCGTTAGTGAGTATCAAGATGAGACCGCTCCGGTATTTGTAGGCGTAGCCAAAGAAAAAAATGCCAAATTGATATTTGCGGACCAAGAAATTTCCGAAACGTACAAGACATCTTTAAAAGGAAAATATCAAACTAAGAACATCAAAGGTGTTTTGGCGGTCATTGCGGCGTTGCCAAATTTTAACGTTCATAAGGAACATATTGCGAAAGGATTACACAAGGTTATCGAAAATACGGGCCTGATGGGTCGCTGGCAACAATTGGGACAAGCGCCAAATATCATATGCGATACGGCACATAACAAAGAGGGCTTGAAATTGGTAATGGAGCAGTTAGGGGATGAAGCCTATGATACTTTGCATATAGTTCTTGGTTTTGTAAAGGAAAAAGATTTAAAATCGATTCTTGCCATGTTTCCCACCCATGCGATTTATTACTTTTGCAAACCAAATATTTCACGAGGTTTGCCTGCTGATATCTTAATGGAAATGGCCAAGGAACATAATTTAAAAGGTGAAGTTTTTAAGGATGTCCCAAAGGCTTATAACGCTGCAAAACAAGCAGCTAATACATCAGATTTTATTTTTGTAGGGGGCAGTACTTTTGTGGTTGCCGAAGTTCTTTAAATTTTTTATTTTTTTCTTTTGGAGTAAACAAAACTATTCTATATTTGCACTCCTTTTGGGGCTCTTAGCTCAGTTGGTTCAGAGCACCTGCCTTACAAGCAGGGGGTCACTGGTTCGAATCCAGTAGGGCCCACAGATTAATAAAACCCGTACTTTTTAGTGCGGGTTTTTTATTTTTGAATGAATCATTTTATAATAGTTTCTACTTACTGATTTTTTAGAAAATTATTTCCATTTGGGGGTTGCTCGAAATAAATTCCTTTGCTATGTTCTTATCTACGGATGTATGCCACAGATATACTCGTTTTAGGCTTGGAATTTTGGACAGGTCTTGCAGACAGTTTTCTGAAACATTAGATCCATATAGATTAATACTTTCTAAATGCCGGAGGGTTGAAAGTTGTTTTATTCCCGCATCGGTAAGTTGCGTTCTTTCCAATTCCAGCCTTGTGAGATTCGGGAATTGGGAAATATAGTTGAGTAGGTCATCGGTAATATTACTTTTTGCCAATGAGAGCCAAGTAATATGATCGGCCACATCAATTAGAGACTTGATTTTTTCTTCGGTCAGACTTTGGTCGTTGTATTTTATATCCAACAGGTTATTATCTTCCCCAAGCTTTTTTACAGAAAATCCCTTATCAATGAGCTTGGTTATCAGTACCGAATCCGCCCGATTGATCTTTACCGATTCGTACCATGGTTTTGGGGTCGTATTGATTCCATATGTTTTTGCCAATACTGATTTTATAGGAGTCAAGGCTTCTCCTTCTTCAATTTTCATTTTAAAATCAGCACCATTGGCAATCCACCAATCAATTAATCGAATTTCCGAATAGGTGAGAGGTGCCCCCACGGGAGGCATGTATTTTTTACTTTTTTGGGATAGCGTTACCCTGTTGAAAACTTCACTTTCAGAAGCATTTCCAGCAATCAGAACCGGCCCGTTTTCCCCACCCAAAATCAGTGAATCTGGGTGTTCCATATTCAAGAATCCCCTTTTTTCGACGGAATTGTGGCATGCCCAACACTTTTCCATAAATATTGGCTCAATTAAATCCTTATAAACGAATATCGAATCCTGGTTGGTGAAATCGGTTTTACTAATTTCTTCCTTTGTCTCTAGCTTGTTTTTAATGAAGGATGGAGCATATTCCAAAAGATAATCCGGACCGTGGGTCAGGGTGCCCCCCAAGTGTCCTTCAATGAAAATCAACAAAAGGACAAGTGTGTTTATAGTGGTTTGAATACCAACCGAATAACGTTCCCAGTTTTTTTTAAGCCACCATCCTATAAATGCGAGTACAACCAGGGAAACTCCCAACCATCGATGGAAAAACAAATCGCTTTCCAGATATAAACCGCTATCGCTCAACCACCATCCAGAGATGATGGACACCAAACCTCCAAAGCTTCCCAATAACCAAGCATATCCAATTAAATGACCAAGATTCCTTCCTTTGAGTCGTTGATACCATTCCATTAAAATGGCCAGCAAAAGAAATCCAATGGGCAAGTGCACCAGTACAGGATGAAACCGACCCAAAAAATAGGTAAAGTCCGAAGTAAGGAAAAGCATCATTTTGTAATTGGGGTTTAAACCCTGTGAAGTTTAATTGGATACGTTTTTCCCGAAGCCCATTGCGGAACATAGAGATTACCGTCATCATCGATTAGAACGTCGTGCGGATTTCTAAAGGTAGTGCCGTCATATTCGGGTTCTACCAGCACATTGTTCATGTATTGTGGAGCACTACCGCCAGGTAAGGAGACTACCTTGTTTTCAGCGTCCAAAACGGCTAGCATACCGTCCCAAGAATCCCAGGTCTTGGTCACTATGACTGCAAAATAGATATTATTGCCATGAATAACCGGCCTACAAATAGAGCATCCAGGTAATTTGATTGTCTCAAGATGTTTTCCATCCAAAGAGAACCTTTTGAATTCCTGACTCGCCCTTGAAGTGATTAATAGTGTTGGGTTGGAGCCGTCCCTTGTATCAAGGGTAATTCCGTGGCAACAATTAAATTCGCCCGGCCCGTTACCGCTTCCCCCAAAATGGTTTAAGTACTCGCCATTCTCGTTGTAATGGATGATGTAGTTTTCCCCATATCCATCGGCCACGTAAAATTCTCCATTGGGTAAAATGGTCGTTTCGGTGGGTTTAAATTGCTCATCACTTTGGTAACCCGATACTTCCTTGGGCCGCTCAAGTGTCATTATAATATTACCATCCAAAGTTGTTTTATGTACTTTATGGGTTTCAGGATCGGTTATAAAAAGAAATTGGTCACTACCCTCTCCCGCTATTGAAAGTCCATGGGCTCCTGGAAATTCCCTTCCCCATGATTTCAATACCTTACCAGATCTGTCATAAACAATAATATTATCATTATTGGAGCCGGTAGTTGTCATCAAAATGCTGCCCTGGCTGTCCATCACCATTTCATGGCAGTCATTTACGGGTACTTTGGATGGGTCTTGTACTCCCCATTCCCTATCCACCTGATAGGTGAAATCACCATGTCCAACAATACCGTCCATATATTTTCTGGATTTTAGAATACCGAAAGTTTCCTTAGGTACGATTATGCCTGCAGTAGTAGCGGCAAGCGTTTTTTTTATAAATATTCGTCTCTTATTTTTCATATACCGATATATTTTAGGCCAAAATTTCCTTTACAACCTCTCCATGTACGTCCGTAAGGCGATATCTTCTTCCTTGGAATTTAAACGTTAAGCGTTCATGATCTATTCCCAATAAATGCATTACGGTAGCCTGAAAGTCATGAATGTGAACGGGCCGTTGTGTAATGTTGAACCCAAAATCGTCCGTGGCACCTAGGGTCATTCCTCTCTTTATTCCAGCTCCTGCCATAAAAATCGTAAAGCATTTACCATGGTGGTCCCTGCCAAAATTCGTTGCCGTTAATTGGCCTTGGGAGTAATTGGTCCGTCCAAATTCTCCTCCCCATATAACCAAGGTGTCTTCAAGCATCCCCCTTTGTTTAAGGTCGTTTATCAGGGCTGCCGTTGCTTGGTCGGTATCCTTGCACTGTCTTTTTAGGGCGCTGGGCAAATTTCCGTGTTGGTCCCATCCTTGGTGGTATAATTGTATAAACTTGACATCCCTTTCTGCTAACCTTCTTGCCAATAAGGCGTTAGCTGCAAAAGTTCCTGGAATTTTACTGTCCTCGCCGTACATATCATAAATATATTCAGGCTCGTCTGAAGTATCCATAATTTCGGGAACGGAGGTTTGCATTCTAAAGGCCATTTCATATTGAGCCATACGTGCCATTATTTCCGGGTCCCCGATATCCTTTTGGTTCAATTGTTCTAACTTTTGTAGGTAATCCAATTGCTCCCTTCTTCCTTGGGAATCCACACCTGGCGGATTTGTTAAGTAAAGCACGGGATCTTTTCCTGCCCTAAATTGTACACCCTGGTGCTGTGAAGGCAGGAATCCATTGCCCCATAATCTGGAATATAACGGTTGTCCCCCCGTTTTTCCTTTGGTCACGAGTACTACAAATTCTGGAAGGTTTTTGTTGTCCGTACCAAGACCATAACTAAGCCATGAGCCCATGGAGGGCCTCCCCGGTAATTGGGAACCTGTTTGCATAAACGTAATGGCCGGATCGTGATTGATGGCCTCCGTATACATGGATTTGATAAAGCATAAATCATCCACTATCTTGGAAGTATGCGGCATTAAATCAGTCATCCAAGCCCCACTGTCCCCAAATTGATTGAAAGTAGATAAGGTACCCGCCAAAGGCAGGGAGGCCTGGCCAGACGTCATCCCGGTCAAACGTTGGCCCCCGTGTACACTATCAGGTAAATCCTGACCTTGCATCTTGTTCAACAGGGGTTTGTAATCAAACAGGTCCAATTGGGACGGGGCCCCACTCTGAAAAAGGTAAATGATTCGTTTGGCCTTGGGCGCAAAATGTGGTTGACCCAAAATCCCTCCGCCATTTGCGAAATCTTTTTGGACTGTTTTTGGGGTATTTCCAAAAAGCAATGAGGAGTCCATCAGCGAACCAAGGCTAAGTGCTCCCATGCCCAAAGATGTCTTGGTCAAAAAATCCCTTCGTGTATAATTTTTATTATGGTTGTTGCACATAACTATTTGGATTATCTTTTGGTATATGCCTCATCATGGTTCAATAAAGTATTGGTCACCATGGTGAGGGCGGCGGTTTTTGTAATGTCCAGAGAATTATCGACAATTTTTTCCCCAACGGACAATAGTTTTGTTGCTTCAGTCGGATTTTTCTGAAACCTCTTTTTTTGCTGTTCGTAAAACTCCTTTAACAATTGTAATTCTTCTTTTTTGGGCCTTCGGCTCGTCGCAAGTCGAAATGCATGGGTTATTTGTTTATCCAAAGTATCCCCGGCTTCCTTTTGAATCCTTTCTGCCAAGACCCTGGATGCTTCAACAAACTGTTTGTCATTTAATAGGACTAAGGCCTGTAACGGGGTGTTGGTATTTTCCCTGGATATGGTGCATACCTCTCTGGATGGGGCATCAAAAGCTATCATGGCCGGATGGGGCTGTGTGCGTCGAACAAACGTATAAAGGCTCCTACGGTACAGGCTATCGCCTTTGGTCTCTTTGTACCGCATCAGTTCATGCGAAAAGCTTGTTTTTTCAATCCATAGATCGACGGGTTGGTACGGTTTTACACTTTTCCCGCCAACCGTTGGTACCAATAGGCCACTGGCTGCCAATGCATTGTCCCGTATTAGCTCCGCAGGTAACCTGTAGGTATTGCTTCTTGCCAGATATATGTTTTCAGGATCATTTTGCCACAGTTCCTCAGATACCTTGGAAGTTTGCCTATAGGTATGTGACATCACCATTTTTTTTAATAATGCCCTTACATCCCAATCACTGTCCATAAAGGAAATGGCCAACCAATCCAATAGTTCCGGATGACTGGGTAGCGACCCTTGTACACCAAAATCCGTAGGAGTGTCCACCAATCCTTTCCCAAAAAGTAGTTGCCAGTATCTATTGACCGTTACCCTGGCGGTCAAAGGGTGTTCTTTTGAAAATAGCCATTTTGAGAGGCCCAATCTATTTTTTGGCAAATCATCCGAAAATTCTGGTAAAATGGATAAGGTATTCGCCTCGACCTCTTGGGTGGGTTGGTCATAATTTCCACGGTCATACAAAAAGGCTTTCCTTTTTGTGGGTATTTCTTCCATAACCATTACCTCCATGACAGGTTCCATGGCTGTTAACCAATCTGCTCGTAACGTTCTTAATTCCTTTTCCAGGTTTTGAACTGCATCGGATTGCTGTATCCAATATGTCTTGTCTATTGGAGGTGTGTCGGTTTCGTTTTGTAACGAGGCCAATCTTTTTATTTCAATAGGGGATAGGCCTCTATTAAATAATCGGATTTCATCAATTTTCCCTAGAAAAATCCCATTCTCTCCTGTAAAACTCCTGTAGCTTTTAGCCACCCTTACTGGAGCATGGTAAGCGGAATGATCTCCGCTTCGTATTGTCCGGATGCTTTTATACAAATTATCGAAAACTATTTCTGAATCTGTTTCTTCACCATTTATAAACAGGTTGAGGTCTTTTGCTTTTGATGATCCTGTATAGGTGAAGGCCACATGATTCCATTCGTTAGTTTTGATGGAATCCTTGGACCTAACATGAATATAATTATGGGGCTGGGAGTGTATGAGTCTGGCGTTAAGCCGATTGGACCCATCCAGGTAAAAATCCCAACCGCGCCAAAAGTTGTTTTTGTCCCCGGATGTACCCATGATGGTCTGGGTTTTGGCCGAATCCCTTTTTGTGGTTTGGATCCATAGACTTCCCGAAAAGGAATCCATCCATTCAAAATTTGGAATATTGTGAAGATATAATTCGTCATATTCCCCATTGAAAAGAAAGGCATTGCCTTTTATGCCATCTACTACTTTTGGGGCCTCCCTTGTGGTAGCATTCTTATTTTGGTCGGCAATATGACCTTTATTGGAGTTAGCAAGCTTGTCCAAAGGATAGTAATCCAATTTTCCATTTTCAATGAATGAATCAGGTAAGGTTTTAATATATTCCTCAAGTTGGGCGAGTTCATCTTTTGTTAGTCCGAGCTCCTTTTCCTTTTTGGCAATTTCATTTTGGAGGTCGTTCAACTTGGCCTCCGTATTTTTATTGGGGAGAGCAAGCATAGGCCCATAATTACCATCGTCGCCGGTCATTCCCAATTCCTTTACATTATTAAAGAAAGCCGACATTTCAAAGTAGTCCTTCTGGCTTATGGGGTCGAACTTATGATCATGGCATCTTGCACAGGCTACGGTAAGTCCCATAAAAGCGGTGGAAACGGTTTCCGTGCGGTCAAAGACATAGTTCAGCCTAAATTCTTCCTCGATAGCACCACCCTCAGCGGTCATTGGATGATTTCTATTGAACGCGGTGGCCAATTTTTGCTCTCTTGAAGGATTGGTGAAAAGGTCACCCGCCAATTGCCAAGTAACAAATTGGTCGTAAGGCATGTTTTCCTTAAAAGCGTTTATGACCCAATCCCGCCAAGGCCACATCAAACGTGCACCATCGGCGTGTAGTCCATGAGAGTCGGCATATCTAGCAAGGTCCAACCAGTCCAAGGTCAACCGTTCTGCATGTGCATCGGTTTGAAGCAACCTATCCACTACTTTTTCATAGGCATCATCACTTGGGTCCTTCAAAAAAGCATCGATTTCCTCAATAGTGGGAGGAAGGCCCGTTAAATCCATGGTTACCCTTCGGATCAATTTTTCCTTTTCGGTCTCTGGTAAGGGAAAAAATTTTTTAGTTATAAGTTTTGCCTGCACAAAACCGTCTATTTCATTTTGGTACGGCCAATCCTCGTTTATCCGTGAAGGAACGGCTTGTTTCATTGGTTTGAGAAACGCCCAGTGTTTTTTCCACTTGGCTCCTTGTTCTACCCATTTGATCAATAGGGCCTTCTCTCTTTTTGTAAGTGATAGGTTTGACTCCGGAGGAGGCATTTGAAGTTCTGGGTCGTCACTTAGGATTCGTTGAATACATTCGCTATCATCCGGATTTCCTCTCACGAATGCGGTATTTCCCGATTGAAGTATCTGAAATGCGAATTCCTCAATATCCAATCGCAATCCTGCTTTTCGGGTATTTTCATCCGGACCGTGGCAAGCATAGCACCGATCTGACAAAATTGGTTTTACATGGTAATTGAAGTCTATATTTTCAGGTAGGTCCGTATATGCAACCTCTAGTTCTTCCGGAAGATTGTACTTGCAGCCACTAAGCAACAAGGCAAGAACGAAGTATCCGAAATACTTGAAATTCATCTAAATAGGAATCGAGGTTACTCCTTTAAATGTACACTTTTTTTTGAAAAAACATTGAACGAAGTTTGGTTTGGATTCCAAAGTTTGGACTAAATGGATTTTTTAATTTTATACAAATTGGATTTTATTCCTTTATCTAACTAAAATTTAGTAGTATTTTAGCCCTCCAAAATGGGATATTAGCTCAGTTGGTTTAGAGCGCTGCCTTGACAGGGCAGAGGTCACTGGTTCGAATCCAGTATATCCCACTTACTTTTTTA
Organism: Maribacter algicola; assembly: GCF_003933245.1. NCBI lineage: Bacteria > Pseudomonadati > Bacteroidota > Flavobacteriia > Flavobacteriales > Flavobacteriaceae > Maribacter > Maribacter algicola. Next base: position 25,341 of record NZ_QUSX01000006.1, on the reverse strand, counting down.
GTGTAAAGGGCAAAAGTCTTTTAGATGAGTTCCAGAATTCTTTCCAAGGCCATGCCTCTGGAACCTTTAATAAGGAAGGTGGAATTTGGGAGACTATATTTCGTAAGGTGGTTTTTCAAATCATCGAACGATTTCATTTTTTTGAATCCACTTTTCACTTCATAGAAATTTTGGCCAATCAGAAATACATTATCAAAATCAAGTTCTTTGGCCAAATCCGCTATTTTTTGATGCTCTTCATGTGCGCTTTCACCAAGCTCGAACATATCGCCCAAAAACAATACTTTGGTACCACCTTCAATTTTTGTAAAATTTTGAATTGCGGCGTACATGCTTGTCGGGTTAGCGTTATAAGCGTCTAGAACTATTTTTAGTCCGTTTTTTTCAATAATTTGAGACCTGTTGTTTGAAGGTACGTACTCTTCCAGCCCTGCTTTAATTTTATCCAAGTGCACATTGAAATATTTGCCCATGATGACTGCTGCGCAGCAGTTGGTGAAATTATATTCGCCTATGAGCTGGCTACCCATGATGGTATCTTCAACCGATATAACGACAAAGGGATTCGCTTCCACCAACCTAATTTGATAATATTTAGTGTCAGAGGTGCTAAATCCATATTTGTTAATATAATCCTTGAGCTTTTCTTTTTGGATGGGGTCATCGGCATTCATAAACACTCCTTTTTCATTTGCAATCAGGAAGTCATATAATTCGCTTTTTCCCTTAATAACGCCTTCTACACCACCAAAGCCCTCCAGGTGCGCCTTGCCAAAGTTGGTTATATATCCAAAGTCAGGTTCCGCTATGGAACAAAGAAATTCAATTTCCTTTTGATGATTGGCTCCCATTTCCACTATGGCAATTTCCGTATCCTCTTTTATGGAAAGTAATGTTAGTGGCACCCCTATATGGTTGTTGAGGTTGCCGGAAGTGGCTATCGTCCTATATTTTTTTGAAAGCACGGAATTAATTAGCTCTTTGGTGGTAGTCTTGCCATTACTGCCAGTAAGACCTATTACCTTTGCCTTGGAAGACCTTCTATGGAAAGTCCCTAAGTTTTGAAGTGTTTTTAATACATTTTCCACTAGAATTTTTTGCTTCCCTGTATGCTTCTCCTCATCAATAATGGCATAGGCAGCTCCTTTTTCCAAAGCTTGGTCCGCATATTCGTTTCCATTGAAATTATCGCCCTTCAGGGCAAAGAAGAGGTCTCCTGGTTTTATTTTTCTGGTATCGGTGCAGACCCTGGGATAGTTCAAAAAGACTTGGTGCAGTTCATCTATTTTCATGAAACCGAAGATAAAAAAAAAGCCCTTTTTATAAAGGGCTTTTGTCTTATTTGGAAAGTAAAAAATACTATTTAGCTTTTTTTCCTCTTACCGTTTTGTTTTTTGTTTTGGATTTGGAACCTACTCTTGACATGGCACATCTAAAGCCGATATAATCCGTTGCCATATATTGGGGCAAGTACCTTCTTTGTGCTGGATCTAACCAGTACGCCCTATCTCTCCATGAGCCTCCTTTATAAACCCTTACTTCGTCATTGATCAAGGAAGTTCTATTGTTTGATTGGTCGTACTGTCTAACAAGGTTGCCAGAAGAATCTCTTTCCACTTTGTGTTTTGGTGAATTGTACATGGCCTGTTTATCAGTCTCTTCCTCATCACTAAATCTGTCAAAGAATCTGGAAGATCCCGGATCGCCGTCCCTGTAGCCTCTGTTGTCACTTGAGGAGAAGTTGGTCCTCAAATAAGTTTCCTCTTCGTCAACAGGTACCATCTTGATTTCACCAGGTAGGTTAACTGCAACAACTTTTCCATTGGGCAACGTATCGAAAACGATGGAATCTTGCAAGATATTTACCTTTCCGTCCTCACCTATGGCAGTTTTCATATAAATATTTCCTCTATAGTAGTTGAAATCGCTTATTTCGTCGTCCACTATGGGTCTGTATACATCGGCTACCCACTCCGCAACGTTCCCGGCCATATCATATAGCCCTAAATCGTTTGGCTTGTAGGACATAACCTCGGCAGTGATATCGGCGCCGTCATCGGACCATCCCGCAATTCCACCGTAATCACCTTTTCCTTGCTTGAAGTTCGCCAACTGGTCACCGCGACCTACTCTTTGTCCGTTTCTGGTATAATCACCTTCCCAAGGATACTTTTTTCTACCTCGGTAGTTGTTGTATTCCCTTTGTCCAACTTGCGCCTGCGCCGCATATTCCCACTCTGTTTCCGTAGGAAGTCTATATTCCGGCATGATGATACCGCTGCTTCTTTTGGCAAAAGTAGATACACTATCTTTTTTCATTTTCCCCTGTAGGGAATCAATTTGACCATTGTAAACAGATTCTGGTCTGTTCAAGTAAGCTTCCGTGCTAAAAGTGCCGGCAACTTCACCGTTAAGTGCTTGGTATTTGGCATCTTTGGCCAGATAGCCTTCCCTTTCCAGCATAGCTTCGTTTACACGGTCCGTTCTCCATTCCGCAAATTGGGTAGCTTGAATCCAATTTACACCAACAACGGGATACTCTGCATAGGCAGGGTGTCTTAAGTAGTTATTGGTCATTGTTTCGTTGAATCCCAGTCTGTTTCTCCAAACCAAGGTATCCGGTAGGGCACCTTTATAAATGTTTGCATACTTGGGATTTTCTGGTGGATAAACACTTTTAAGATAATCCAAATACTCCAGATACATGACATTGGTTACTTCGGTCTCATCCATGTAAAAGGATTGAACATGCTGCGAAGTCGGGGTGTTGTTCCAATCATGCATCACATCATCCTGTACCTTTCCTTTGGTAAATGTTCCACCTTCAACAAATACGAGGCCAGGAGCCGTTTCTTGCTCTTTGAAGTCAGTATTGTATTGAAAACCACCTTCCTTTTCATTTATCTTCCAACCTGTAGCTCTAGACACATTTTTGGAGGATGTAGATTTGGAACAGCTGGTAACTGTAAAACCTCCCGCAATTACGGTGCATGAGAGTACAACTTTAATAAACTGTTTTTTCATAATTAGGACTTGAGTTCAATCTGTTTAAACTAATAGTTCGATAGTCTAATTTGATTTGGATTTTAATTAAATTTTATCGCTTTTGCTGGTTAAAACGATGTTTTGATTATTATATTTTATCGATTAAAATATTTTTGGCGATTCCGGCATGAAAATATTTTTGATAAGAATTTTGTTCTATAGATGGATAACGCAGCAAATAAGGATATAGTATATTCGTAGGCCAACTTAAAAGGCAAAACCTCTTTGCTTGACTTCAAGTACTCAATAAAATATTAAAAATATATACTTTATGGTGCAAGATAACGTTGAAAACAGCGTTTACATATAAAATTGTGTGGATTAAAGATACCGAAACACTAAATTGGTCCACTTTATATCAACTATTGAATTAATGAAAAAAGTTACATTTATTTTAATGTTCATGTTATTGGCGAAAGCCAATGCACAGGAAGACCAAAGAGTTATTACTACTGCGGTTCCATTTTTAACCATTGCTGCCGATGCACGTTCCGCTGGTATGGGAGATATGGGGGTGGCAACTTCTACCGATGCTTTTTCCCAACAATGGAACCCTGCAAAGTTTGCTTTTGCGGAGCGAAAAATGGGAATAGGTTTAAGTTATACTCCATATCTAGAAAGTATCATTACTGATATTTCCCTGCTAAATGGAAGCTATTATAACAAAATCAATGAGCAGAGTGCTTTTGCGGTCAGTCTACGATATTTCACTTTGGGTGAGATCGAGTTGCGACAATTTGCCAATGATCCTGGTACTTTGGCAAAACCCAACGAACTTGCATTGGATGGATCTTATTCACTGAAATTGAGTCCTACCTTTTCTATGGCTGTTGCCGGTAGGTATATTCGTTCCAACTTGCGATTGCCCCAACAGAGTGGTTCTGTAGATTCTCAGGCGGCCAGCTCTTTTGCAGTTGACGTTGCCGGTTTTTACCGTTCCAGGGAAATTGCTTACAATAGCTTCGATGGTCGCTGGAGGGCAGGTTTCAATATTTCCAATATTGGTGGAAAAATGCAATATGATGAAGGTGGTCAGGAAAACTTTTTACCTAGCAACTTAAAATTTGGAGTCGGTTTTGATTTTATTTTGGACCAAGACAATGTAATTGGAATTACCTCTGAATTCAATAAACTATTAGTACCTACCCCAAAAGACCAAAATGGTGATGGTGTAATTGATTCTGCAGATAACGATATTTATCAGAACGAGAGTGGCTTTAGCGGAATTTTTGGTTCCTTCGGTGATGCTCCTGATGGTTTCAGTGAGGAACTGCAAGAAATGACATGGGCCCTGGGAGCCGAATATGTATATCAGGACTCTTTCATGGTAAGAACCGGTTATTTCAATGAAAGTGAAGTTAAGGGCTCCAGAAAGTTTTTTACCCTTGGTGCTGGATTCAAGTTTAAATCGGCACAAATCGATTTGTCCTATTTGTTCTCCACCTCTCAAGTAAGGAATCCATTGGAAAACACATTGCGTTTTGGGTTAACCTTTAGCCTTGGCGAAGAGTTTTATAACGATTAATTTCAGAATTAAATAAATATAAACCCGCAAGATTGCGGGTTTTTTTGTTTTGTATCTTCACGCAGGAAATTTACACAATGGCAATTAAGAAGAAAATCGGTTTTGACATTATAATATATGATTCCTTTGAAGAATTGGAAGAAAGTGATAGGAGATTATTGGAAAGGTCTGTAGCGGCCAGGAATAATGCATATGCTCCGTATTCCAATTTTCAGGTAGGCGCCGCTTTGGAATTGGAAAATGGTGAAATCGTTACTGGAAATAACCAGGAAAACGCCTCTTACCCATCCGGACTCTGTGCGGAGCGTGTGGCCGTTTTTTATGCCGGGGCGAAATTTCCAAATATGGCGATCAAATCATTGGCCATATCCGTAATTTCAAAAAACAATGAAGTATTGGAACCAGCAGCACCCTGTGGTAATTGCAGGCAGTCCCTTTTCGAATATGAATACAGACAAAAATCGCCAATACGGATTTTAATGATGGGTGCCAAGGGCAAAGTTGTTGAATGCAGTTCCGTAGCTGATATTTTGCCTTTGGGCTTCGATAATACCTATCTATAAACCAAAGCATTAATAGAATTTCCTTTTAAACACGGAAATCCTAATTTTTGTTAAGGCTGTAATTTCTTCTCGCTTTTATTTCTATTATTTTTATCCATTCATTTATATGTGTATTTTTGTTCTCTTGTGATGTAGTAGAAGAACATTGCTTTTGAGTCCGATTAATTTGTTTTAAATTTTAAAAATCGATGAAAAAAATCACCAAGGAAACTTATTTGAAATGGTATGAGGACATGCTGTTTTGGCGCAAGTTCGAGGACAAGCTTGCAGCAGTGTACATTCAACAAAAGGTTAGAGGTTTTCTTCATTTGTACAATGGTCAGGAGGCAGTGTTAGCTGGGGCATTGCATGCTATGGATTTGACCAAGGACAGAATGATCACGGCTTACAGAAATCATGTTCAGCCCATTGGCATGGGGGTTGACCCAAGAAAAGTAATGGCTGAATTATATGGTAAGGTTACCGGAACTTCCAAAGGTATGGGAGGTTCGATGCACATATTTTCCAAGGAGCATCGTTTTCATGGAGGACATGGCATTGTTGGTGGCCAGATTCCTCTAGGGGCAGGAATGGCATTTGGGGATAAATATCACGGTAGTGATGCCGTAACCCTCTGCTATATGGGGGACGGGGCCGTTAGACAGGGATCTTTACATGAAACCTTCAACTTGGCCATGCTTTGGCAATTGCCCGTGGTTTTCGTTTGTGAGAATAATGGGTATGCTATGGGAACTTCCGTGGCAAGAACTTCGTTTTCTACGGATATCTGGAAATTGGGATTGGGATATGAAATGCCCTGTGGTCCCGTGGATGGAATGAATCCCGTTACCGTTGCACAGGAAATGAGCAAGGCCATAGAGCGGGCTCGTTCCGGTGGCGGTCCTACCTTCCTTGAGATGAAAACATACCGATACAGAGGCCACTCTATGTCAGACGCACAGCATTACAGAACCAAGGAAGAGGTGGAAGAATACAAAAAAATTGATCCTATTACCCAGGTTCTGGATGTAATTAAAGAAAATAAATACGCAACCGACGAGGAAATCAAGAAGATAGACAAGCGGGTCAAAGATTTGGTTAAGGAGTGCGAAGAGTTCGCGGAAAAATCAGATTATCCGCCAGTACAGCAATTGTACGATATGGTATACGAGCAAGAAGATTTTCCATTCGTTCAACATAAATTGTAATTAAATGGCAGAAGTAATCAATATGCCGCGATTAAGCGATACCATGGAAGAGGGTACCGTTGCAAAGTGGTTGAAAAACGTAGGGGATAAAGTAGAGGAAGGAGACATTTTGGCTGAAATCGAAACGGATAAGGCCACTATGGAATTTGAATCATTTTATAAGGGAACATTACTTCATATTGGTATTGAGGAAGGTGATGGGGCCCCTGTGGATACGCTCTTGGCCATAATCGGGGAAGAGGGAGAGGACATTTCTGACCTATTGAAGGGCGGTGGAAGCCCAAAGAAAGAAGGAAATACTTCAGAAGGTAAAGCCGAAGAAACAAGCGCTGAAGCTTCAGGTGATGCGGAGGATGAAGAAGGCGATACATCGGCCAGTGAAATTCCGGCAGGAGTTGAAATCGTGAAGATGCCCCGTTTGAGTGATACCATGGAAGAAGGTACCGTTGCCAGTTGGTTGAAACAAGTAGGCGACGAGGTTGAGGAAGGAGATATTCTCGCCGAAATTGAGACCGACAAGGCTACCATGGAATTTGAATCTTTCTATTCCGGGAAACTGCTCTATATTGGAATCCAAGAGGGGGAATCTGCACCCGTGGATGCGGTTCTTGCTGTAATAGGACCCGAAGGAACGGATGTGGATGCCGTTTTAAACGCAAAACCTGGTTCAAAGAAAGGCGCGAAGACCGAAACCAAAAACGAGGATACTTCAAAGACTACCGATACGGAGGAAGCATCCAGTACTGAAACTACAACGGTTACTTCAGATGGAAATAGAATCTTTGCATCGCCCTTGGCAAAGAAAATTGCGGAGGATAAGGGAATCGACCTTTCCAAGGTTTCGGGAAGTGGCGATAATGGAAGAATCATCAAGAAGGATATCGAAAACTACAAGCCTTCCGAAGCTCCAAAAGCGGCAACAGAAGTTGCAAAATCGGAAAAGGCGGCGAGTGCACCAGCAGTCTCTATGGCAATTCCTGCCGGAGAGGAAGGTGTGGAGGAAACCAAGAATTCAAATATGCGCAAGGCTATTGCCAAGGCGTTAGGGAATTCGAAGTTTACCGCCCCCCATTTTTACTTGACCATTGAGGTGGATATGGATAACGCTATTGCCTCTAGGGCCCAGATAAATAGCTTGCCAGATACCAAGGTTTCTTTTAACGATATGGTTTTAAAGGCCTGTGCCATGGCCTTGCGTAAGCATCCTCAGGTAAATACTACTTGGAACGGAGATACTACCAAGCAATATAAACATATTCATATGGGCGTTGCCGTAGCCGTGGACGAAGGTTTGGTCGTGCCGGTAATCAAGCATGCAGATATGCTCGGTCTCACCCAAATCGGGGCGGCCGTCAAGGAATTGGCGGGTAAGGCTAGAAGTAAAAAGATTGCACCTTCTGAAATGGAAGGAAGCACTTTTACAGTGTCCAATTTGGGCATGTTTGGTATTCAGGAATTTACATCGATTATAAACCAACCCAATTCTGCAATTCTTTCCGTTGGGGCCATTGTGGAAAAGCCAGTGGTAAAAAACGGTGAAATAGTAATTGGGAATACCATGAAATTGACGTTGGCCTGCGATCATAGGACCGTTGATGGTGCCGTGGGAGCCCAATTTTTACAGACACTCAGGTATTTTGTAGAGAATCCTGTGACGATGTTGGCATAATCCTGTCAATACAATAAAACATAAAAGCATCTCTCATGGGAGATGCTTTTTTTATCTTTATCGTTCAAAGTGTACAATATGAAACGAACGCTTACAAGTTTTCTTTTAGTGCTGCTTTTGGTTTCCTGTGGTTCCAAAAAGATAAATAATGAAACGGTTTTGAATCCTGATGGTCCCGATGGATTAAAAGGGAGAGTAATTTCAGATGAAATCAAATCTTCCATAGATGACTCAGGGAAAGAAGTTGGAAATGATATCGTTTTTTCAACATCGGAAGATATTGCCGTACTTATGGATTATTTAGCTTCCGATGAATTACAGGGTAGGGGCTCCGGGACCAAGGGTATCGAGATGGCGGCCGGCTTCATTGAGGAACGACTTGTGTCCATTGGGGTTGAACCCTATTTTATTGTATTTAAGGACACCTTGGAAAATTTTGAGGGAATCGCATACAATGTAGTAGGGGTTTTACCCGGAACCGACCCGAATTTAAAGAATGAATATGTGGTGCTAGGAGCGCATTACGATCACTTGGGCGTTGTGAGCCCTGAGAATGGGGACGATATTGCCAATGGTGCCAATGATAATGCCTCGGGTACTGCTACCGTCATGGAACTGGCCCGATACTTTGGTCGAGAAAAATCGAATAAAAGGAGCCTCATCTTTGCCTTCTTCAGTGCAGAGGAAAAGGGACTTTTAGGTTCAAGGCATTTGGCCAAAAAATTAAAGGAGGGAGGATTGGATTTGTATACCATGTTGAATTACGAAATGGTGGGCGTGCCCATGGTGGAAAAGGACCATTTGGTATATCTTACGGGTTACGAATTGTCAAATATGGCGCAGGTAAGCAATTCCTACGTAGGGGAAAAAGTGGTTGGGTTTTTACCCCAAGCCAAGGAGTTCAATTTGTTCAAAAGATCGGATAATTATGCATTCCATCAAGAATTCAACGTTCCTTCACAAACGTACAGCACTTTTGACTTTACCAACTTTCCCTATTATCATAAAGTGGATGATGAACCTTCAGAAATGGATTATGGACATATGGCCCATGTAGTGAATAAAATGATACCCATTGTGGAGGGAATTGCAAATTCTCCAGTGAAAGAAATAAAATACAAGTAATGGCCAACGTAATCATTACAGGTTCCAGCCGCGGTATTGGCTTTGAATTGACCAAGTTGTTCGCCAGTGAGGGGCACTCCGTTTTGGCGCTTTCAAGAAATGAAGCACCCGTACAAAATCTTAACAATGATTTTATAACGGCCTTTTCGTTCGATTTGTCACGTGCTCCGGACTTTGAAAAGGTAGAAGATTTTGTGAAAAGGGAGTGGGAAGAAGTAGATATCCTGATCAATAATGCGGGAGCTCTTTTGAACAAACCTTTCGCGGATACCTCCTTGGATGAATTTAAGAAAGTATACGAGGTAAATGTCTTTGGGGTGGCTGCCATGACCAGATTGATCGCTCCTTACATGTCAAAGACAGGACACGTAGTCACGATCAGTTCCATGGGAGGTGTTCAGGGGAGTATGAAATTTCCGGGACTATCGGCCTATAGCTCCAGCAAGGGCGCTGTTATTACCCTTATGGAATTATTGGCGGAAGAATACAAGGAAACCGGACCCACTTTTAATGTATTGGCCTTAGGTGCAGTTCAAACCGAAATGCTGGAAGAAGCTTTTCCGGGCTATGAGGCTCCAGTGACCGCTTTGGAAATGGCCACTTACATTAAAGATTTTGCACTTACGGGAAATAAACTTTTCAATGGAAAATTGATTCAGGTTTCAAATTCCACCCCTTAGTTCAATGCCTTTTTTAACCCTATTTTCCTAGCTGTTTTGTTAATTAAAATCAATACCCTAGAATTCTTATTTTTTCGGGTATTTTTGTTTTAATGGAAGAGATATTAGGTAAATATTTACCCGAAAGGTCGGTGAATCCCTGCCTAGAACTCATTAAGGACCACAGGGTACATCTTAAAATTGTAAACGAAAGGGTTACCAGACATGGGGATTATAGAAGGCTCCCTGATGGAAAACATCTGATAACCGTAAACGCCACCCTTAATAAATATCGGTTTTTAATTACCTTGGTTCATGAAATTGCGCATTTGGTCGCTTTTGAAAAATATGGCCGCAGGATTAAACCGCACGGGTTGGAGTGGAAAAGAACGTTTCAATATTTAATGTTACCTTTTTTACGACCGGAAATTTTTCCGTCCAAATTATTGCCCTTGTTGGCCATTCATTTTAAAAACCCCAAGGCAAGCAGTAGTACGGATGCAAGATTATCCATTGCATTACAGCATTTTGATACGCAAGAAAAGGACAAAACATACGTTTTTCAATTACCTTTTGGTAGTGTTTTCAGAATCTATAATGGCAAGCTTTTCAAAAAAGGAAACAAAAGGGTAAAAAGATTTGAATGCGTTGAGGTCAAAACGGGAAGGGTATATCTTTTTCAGCCCAATGCGGAAGTGGAACTTATAAGGAGTTAAAATGAACAAAAATTATTATGCCGTGTTAATGGCAGGAGGTGTGGGCTCAAGATTTTGGCCAATAAGTACAACAGATTACCCCAAGCAGTTCCATGATATGTTGGGTACGGGGGATACGCTGATTCAAAAGACTTTTCAAAGACTGAACAGGTTCGTTCCAACGGAGAATATTCTTATTCTCACAAATGAACGATACAACAATTTGGTCTTGGAACAACTGCCCATGGTGTCCCAAGAGCAGGTGGTACTGGAACCCGCCATGCGAAATACTGGGCCTTGTATTCTTTATGCCGCTTTAAAAATTCAAAAAATGAACCCGAATGGGGTGATGATCGTGGCACCAAGCGATCATTGGATTGAGGACGAGGAAGCTTTTGCCGCCGATGTTACGGCCTGCTTCGAGAAATGTGAAAAGGAACCCGTGCTTTGCACTTTAGGTGTTAAACCTACTTTTCCCAATACCGGGTTTGGTTATATCGAATTCGATAAATTCGATGAAAGGGACATTAAGAAAGTAAACCAATTTAGGGAGAAACCTGATTATGAAACGGCGAAAGAGTTTTTGTCCCAAGGTAATTTTTTATGGAACGCCGGTATTTTTATGTGGAGTGTAAGAACGATCGTAGACGCCTTTAAGGAGTATCAGTCAACACAGTTCAGTTTGTTTCATGGAGGTCTGGCTTGTTTGAATACATCCAAAGAAAAAAGTTTTATTGCGGAAAACTACCCAAAATCGGAAAATATATCCATCGATTACGCTATTTTAGAAAAGTCAGATGCCATTTATGTTCGGGAAGCCACATTTGATTGGAACGACCTAGGTACTTGGGGTTCCCTGTTCGATAAATTGGACAAGGACGGTATGGGGAATGCCGTGGTCAACGCCAAACTTTTGGCAGAGGATGCCAACGGGAATATGATTCGCACGCCCAAGGACAAAATAGTGGTTATTGATGGTTTAAAGGATTATATTGTCGTAGATAAGGAAGAAGTACTCTTGATATATCCTAAAACCAAGGAGCAGGATATTAAAAAGGTATTAAATTCGGTCAAGAATAATTTTGGCGATAAGTATGCGTAACTATGCAAGATAAATTCGGTCAGGACAACGTAACTCCAACGGATAATACCCCGGATAGCGGGGACGATGTAAAAAGGGATTTTCAAGGGCTATTGGGCAGTGTTAAGAGGTTCCTGTTGGAATTGTTGGATATAAGGACCAACACGGACCAAGATGCAACAAAGGAAGCCATCATTGCAGATATTCCTTTCAAGGGACACACCTCCTGGATTCTTGTTTGCTCCATTTTTATTGCTTCCATTGGCTTGAACGCCAACTCCACTGCCGTGGTTATCGGAGCCATGTTAATTTCGCCTCTTATGGGTCCAATCTTGGGTATAGGACTCTCCGTAGGTATCAATGATATCGATACGTTAAAGCGGTCGTTGAAGAACTTTGGGGTAATGGTGGTTTTGAGTGTACTTACGGCTTTCCTCTTTTTTAAGTTCTTTCCGTTGCGGGACGAGTCATCCGAGCTTTTGGCAAGAACTGCCCCTGATATACGGGATGTTTTGATCGCTTTTTTTGGTGGACTGGCATTGGTAATAGCAAGGGCTAAAAAAGGTACCATAGCTAGTGTCATATTCGGGGTGGCCATCGCGACCGCTTTGATGCCTCCTTTATGTACGGTGGGTTTTGGATTGGCAATTGGTAATTGGGACTATGCCAGTGGGGCCATGTACCTTTTCACCATTAATACCATTTTCATTGCCTTGGCTACCTTTTTGGTGATTAAGTTGTTGCGTTTCCCAATGGTACGTTACGTAAATTCACAAAAAAGAAGGTTAATTGCCAGATTGGCTTCCGTAGTAGCCATTGCAGTCATGATTCCCGCCAGTATCACCTTTTGGAACGCGCTGCAGGAGTCGCTGTTCAGGAAACAAGCCAATATTTTTATCGAAGAAAACGTAGTCCCTTACCAATTTTCAGGTCAAGGCCGATTTTTGGAGGATTTTACGGATTTGGAATATAATAGCGGTGAAAATTCTACAATCGAATTGGTGTTCATGGGAAATGAAGCCATTCCCGATAATATTATAGCAACTTGGAGGACACAATTGGAAGATAATCCAAGGCTAAAGGATACGGATTTACAAATCATTCAAGGAGGCCAGAGTGAGGAAATAAATCAGCTCAAGTATATCAATGAACTATATGAGACCCAAAAAAACCAATTGAATAGCAAGGACGAGAAAATTGCTTTTTTGGAAAGTGAATTGTCAAGATTGAGCAAAGGGGCAGTAGGTCAGATTCCGTTTAGGGAAATAAGTATGGAGGCCAAAACAAATTATGAGAATCTGGAACGCTTGGGTTATTCCTATTTAATAGCAACGGATTTCCAAAAGACGGATACCATACCGGTTTTCGAAATTACTTGGAAAAAGGAAGCAAGGAGAAATGAAACGGTCAAGGATGCCCAAAAATTATTGAATTGGCTAAAGCTTCGTTTGAATAATGATAAAATACAAGTTAAGGAAGTGGTAGCGGATTAGTTGCGCTCTTCAATATACATTTGCCTTACTTTTTTAAAGAGATCGGAAGAATAAACGAAATTGGTGACAGCCTCGTTTTCAGTCTTGAATATTTCTTTTTTGGTACCTTCCCATTCCTTAAGCCCGTCTTTTAAGAACAGGATTTTTTCCCCAATTTGCATTACGGAATTCATATCGTGTGTATTGATAATCGTTGTAATGTTGTACTCCTCCGTAATTTCCTTGATGAGGTCATCGATAAGGATGGCCGTTTTGGGATCTAGACCTGAATTGGGTTCGTCGCAAAATAGGTATTTTGGGTTCATAACGATAGCCCTGGCAATAGCGACACGTTTTTGCATTCCGCCAGAAATTTCCGCCGGGAATTTATTATGGGCGTCTACCAAGTTTACCCGATTTAGAACGGTATTTACCCGTTCTTCCATTTCCGATTCAGATTGTTTTGTAAACATATCCAAAGGAAACTTTACATTTCCCGCCACGGTCATGCTATCAAATAAGGCACTGCCTTGAAAAACCATGCCCATTTCCTGTCTTAGGTTCCTTTTTTCATCTTCCCTTAAATCGGAATACACCTTTCCATCATAGACGATACTCCCTTCCTCAGGAGCGAAAAGCCCTAAAAGACATTTTAGGAAAACGGTTTTTCCAGATCCACTTTGACCAATGATCAAATTGGTTTTACCCTTTTCAAATGTGGTGGTTATTCCTTTTAAAATATGGGCGTCACCAAAAGATTTATGGATGTTGTTTACCTCGATCATTAGCCAAGAAGGAGTTGGGTTAGTATATAATTGAGAATGATGATTACAACGCTTGTCCAAACGAACGAGGTTGTACTTGCCTTCCCTACTTCAAGGGCGCCCCCTTTCATATAAAAACCATGAAATGATGGAATGGTCGCAATAATAAAGGCAAAAATCAAGGTCTTTATAAATGCATAGGCTATGTGAAAAGGAACAAAATCGGTTTGTAGTCCGGATACAAAATCGGCACTGGTTAAAAAGCCTCCGAAAACTCCGGCCAACCATCCCCCAAAAATGCCAACATACATGGAGATGGCGATGGCAAAAGGATAGAATAGCATGGCGATAATTTTTGGGAAGACCAGATAGTTTAGGGAATTGACTCCCATTACTTCCAATGCGTCAATTTGTTCCGTGACCCTCATGGTTCCAATGCTTGAGGTTATGTAAGACCCCACTTTTCCGGCCATGATAATGGATACGAAGGTGGGTGCAAATTCAAGTATTACGGACTGTCTGGTAGCGAAGCCAATGAGGCTTCTTGGGATTATGGGGTTGGTAAGATTAAGAGCCGTTTGTATGGCAACTACCGCTCCTATAAAAAAGGAAATGAATATGATAATGCCAAGTGATCCGTAAACCAGCTCATCTACTTCCTTTAAAATCAAGGACTTCATTATACGCCATTTGGTAGGTTTCTTAAAAACCTCTACGACCATCATAGAATAGCTGCCAATCGACGCCAAATAGTTCATTCCTTAAAAATAGATATGTTATCGTAAAAATAACAATAAAGGATTTGATTTAACTTCCATTTAATTTTTTCAGGGCTATTTTCTTTATTTTTACGTCTTAATATTTTCAACATGACTATTCGTTTCAGAACTGTATTCCCCAGTATTTTTATCGGGCTATTGATTTTTTTCCAAGGCTATTCCCAACGTAAGAACAAGGTTGAGGAGGAAGTTCAACTACGATCAATGCCAAAGTTGGTCGTGGGTATTGTGGTGGACCAAATGCGATATGATTATTTGACACGCTTTTACGATCAGTATGAGGAAGGCGGGTTTAAAAGAATGGTGGCAGAGGGTTATAACTGTAAGAACAATCATTTCAATTACGCCCCTACCAGTACCGGACCGGGCCACACATCCGTTTATACGGGAACTACCCCGGCCACGCACGGGGTAATAGGGAACAACTGGTATGATAAGGAAAATGATGAGGACGTCTATTGTGCATCGGATGAGCGCTATGCTTCTGTAGGAACCACATCGGATGCCGGCCAAATGTCACCGCACAGAATGACCGTTACCACCGTCACGGATGAACTTCGATTGCATACCCAAATGAGGGGTAAAACCATAGCCATTGCTCTCAAGGATAGAGGGGCCGTACTTCCAGGTGGGCATACGGCGAATGCAGCTTATTGGTTTCATGGCGATAATGAGGGTAAATGGATTACGAGCAGTTATTATATGGACGCACTGCCAAAATGGGTGGACGATTTCAATAGCTCCGGGGTTGCACAATCCTATAAGCGCGGTTGGAATACCTTGAAGGACATAAATACATACGTGGAAAGCGGTGTGGACGACAATACTTTTGAAGGACTATTTGAGGGAGAAACATCCTCTACATTTCCCCATAATCCACAAAACTTATTGGATAAAGACAAGGATTTTGAAATTATAAAGAATACGCCGTATGGAAATAGCCTTACGGCCGATTTTGCCATTGAAGCTCTAAAACAGGAGCAATTGGGACAGGATGAAATCACGGATTTTTTGGCGATCAGCTTCTCCAGCACCGATTATGTTGGGCATATGTTCGGGGTGAACTCTAAAGAGGTAGAGGATACCTATATTCGTTTGGATTTGGATTTGGCCCGACTCTTTAAGGCACTGGACAAAAATGTGGGCGAAGGGGAGTACACCGTTTTTTTGACGGCGGACCATGCCGCCATCGATGTACCTTCCTATTTGATGTCTGCAAGGATTCCTGCAAGCTATGTGGATAACAGTACTACCAAAACCAAGTTTGCGGAGTTTTTGAGGTATACCTATGGAACAGAGGATATAGTCAAGAATTATTCAAATTATCAAATTTTTCTAGATCATAAGATTATAAAAAATCTAGATTTAGAAATTAAGGAAGTGCAGGAAGCTATAGCGAAGGAATTTTTAAGCTATGATTATGTAGACCGGGTGTACACCGCATATCAAATGTGGGAAAACAGTTATACATCAGGTATTCCCTATATTTTACAAAATGGTTATAACCAAAAGAGATCGGGAGATGTGCTACTTGTTTTGAAACCTGGAACCATTACCTATGCCAAAACCGGTTCCACCCATGGATCACCACAGATATATGATACGCATGTGCCTTTGCTATTCTTTGGGAAAGGAATAAAACAGGGAAGCACCGTGGATCGAACGGAAATTCCGGATATCGCCCCAACAATTTCAGCTTTATTGGGTATCGCCTTTCCTAGTGGAGCAACAGGGAAACCCCTTTCAGAAGTATTGGAGTAACCAGGATTATGAACGGCAATCCCATAGGTATTTTTGATTCTGGCATTGGAGGCACCTCCATTTGGAAGGAAATCCAAGTCTTAATGCCCAATGAAGATTGTATCTACTTGGCGGACAGTAAAAACGCTCCCTATGGGGAAAAGCCTCACGAGGAAATAGTAAAGCTCAGTATTAAGAATACCGAGTATTTAATTGAAAAAGGGTGTAAGTTAATCGTGGTGGCCTGCAATACAGCTACCACAAATGCCATAGATAACTTAAGGAACCAGTACGATATTCCATTTATTGGCATTGAGCCGGCCATCAAGCCTGCCGCCCTTAATTCCGAATCCAAGAAAGTAGGAATTTTGGCCACAAAGGGAACCCTGTCAAGTGCCTTGTTCCATAGTACGAGCCAAAACCACGCGGCAGGGATCGAAATAATCGAGAGACAAGGAAAGGGACTGGTGGAATTGATCGAAAAGGGCGATTTGAAAAGTGATTCCCTAAAATTGCTTCTGAATCAATTTGTACAACCTATGGTAGAAAAAGGTATTGACTATCTGGTGCTGGGTTGTACACATTATCCTTATTTGATTCCCATTATAAGGGAGATATTACCCTCCAATGTGAGAATCATTGATTCTGGCCAGGCAGTGGCCAGACAGACCAAAGCCATCCTTGGCAAGCAAAATCTCAATAATACTTTGGATGCTAAAGGGACCCATCATTTTTACACGAATGGAAGTTTGGAAGTGCTTGAGAGATTTGTCCTAAATGCCGCTCCTAAGGTAACCGCCCAATATCTCGATTTTTAAAAGCTAGGTCGAGCGAACTTATTTGATTCCTTAAGTTTTCTTTTATAGGTAAGATAGGTGAAATCGTATGAGTGCTTCTCGTCTGTTGGATGGTATTCCTCAGCGACCAACTCCCAATTTTCTTGATCTATGGAAGGAAAAAAGGTATCGGCATTAAATCTACCATGTACCCTTGTAAGCTCGATACTATCCGCATATTTTTTACCCTGTTTATAAATTTCCCCGCCTCCTATAATGTAGGCTTCTTCGTCCACTATCAGGTCGATTGCTTCTTCCAAAGAATGGACAACAAGGCAATCATCGCAATTTACTTGGTAGTTTCGATCTCTAGTGATAATAATATGTACCCGATTGGGTAGTGGCTTTGGAAAACTTTCAAATGTTTTTCTGCCCATAATGATTTTGTGTCCGGAAGTTAAACGCTTGAACCTTTTAAAATCGTCTGGAAGATGCCATAGGAGGTCATTATCCTTTCCAAGCGAATCATCTTCACCCGCTGCGGCAATCATGATTATTTTTTTTTCTGCCTTCATATCATCTATTATGGAACAAAAAACGGGCCATATAAAATGCTATGGCTATCTTTAAAAATCAAAGTTAAGAATTTGTAATTAGTGATATTTTCTGTTTTTGAAGGTTAGGCCTCACATTTCTGAAAATAAACGATAGATGGATAAAATAAAAAGGGAGTTTCCCATACTTAGAAAGTGTACGTATCTGAATACGGCGGTCTTTGGGCCGCTATACGATGCCTTGATCGATTGGAGACAGGAACATGATTTGGACGCCTTATTGCATGGAAGTGATATGTGGGACCAGACTTTAAAAACCTTATCGGATACACGGGAGAAAATCGGTCATTTTTTTAATTGCAATGCAGAGAATGTCTCTTTGGTGTACAATTTCTCCTTGGGGATGAACCTTTTATTGGAGGGTTTGCAGTCCAAAAAAAATGTGCTGCTTTTGGAGAACGATTATCCATCCGTAAATTGGCCCTTTGAAAGTCGGAAATTCAAGTGCACAACTTTGGGACTCACTACAGACCTTGAAGAACGTGTTGAGGAGGCGGTAAAAAAAAATAATATTGATGTTTTTGCTTTTAGCATTGTACAGTGGTTGGACGGATTTTTGATCGACCTGGAATTTATCAAAAGACTTAAAAGGGCCAATCCGGATCTCTTGATCATTGCCGATGGAACACAATTTTGTGGAGCCATGTCATTCGATTTTAAAACTTCGGGAATCGATGTTTTGGGAGTTAGTGGTTATAAATGGCTGCTGTCCGGTTATGGAAACGGTTTTATGCTCTTCGCCGATAACCTGGAGAACGAGCTTAAGGTACCTGCCACAGGTTTTAATGCGGCAAATGGAAATTTCGGCAATAAGGAAACCATGGCCCTTGCAAAAAAAATGGAGCCGGGCCACTTGTCCAGTCTCAACTTTGGGAGTTTAAAGTTTTCGTTGGATTTTCTAGATTCCATTGGTTTGGACCGTATAAATCAGCAAAACCTAAATCTGTCTAAAAAGGTCAAGGAATCATTGGGTAGCATGGGGTTGTTACAGGAACATGTAGTTGCGCGCGATTTTCATAGTACCATTTTTAATATTAAAGGAGATGAAAAATTGTTCAATACCTTGTTGAACAACGACATAATGTGCTCCATGAGAGGAGAAGGAATAAGGATAAGTTTTCATTTTTATAATGGAATCGATGATTTGGAGCACCTTATGAAAGTCTTAAAAACAAAGTCTTGAAAATTACTTACTTGCAATAATTGAAAGACAATATTTTTGGACAGGTATTAATTTCAGCTAAAATTTTGTCAATTTCACAAAAATGATATTAAGCATTGACAATGAGGAGTTTAATGCATTAGCTTTGTCCTGAATTTTAAAACTAAAATCATGGCAATTGCGAAACAATATCTAAAGACAAAACCCGTATGTAAGGTAACTTTTACAGTTCCTGCAGAGGACGCTAAAAAAGTGGCCGTAGTAGGTGACTTTAACGATTGGAGTCCTAAGGGCAGTACATTGAAAAAATTAAAAAATGGCACTTTCAAGGGTACCTTTGACCTTCCTAAGGAAAGTACCTATGAATTTAAATATTTGGTAGACGGTACTTACGTTAATGAAACGGAAGCGGACCGTTACCAATGGAACGATTACGCCGGTTCTGAAAATGCAGTATTGGAATTATAATTATTTTAAACCAGATATTAAAGGGAACCTTTTTAGGTTCCCTTTTTTTATGAAGAAAGTGAAATATTTTGGTGAATGCCGTGAATAGGAAGGGTAAAAGTAAACTTGGCACCATCATTGGGAACACTGTCCACCTTTATTGTTGAATTATGGAGTTCCACTATTTTTCTCACGATGGCAAGACCTAATCCTGCCCCTTCGTTTTTCTTACCTGATTTAGTTTGCCGGTAACGCTCAAAAATAAGTGCTTGGTTCTCAGTCTGTATCCCGGGACCACTATCCTTAATATTGATTTCCACATGTTCATTTTTCTTTAAAATCCCAATGGTAATCGTTCCATCGTTCGGAGTAAATTTTAGTGCATTGTCCATAAGGTTTTGAATGGCCCGTTCCACGAGTGAAATATCTGCAAAGACCAAGGGAAGGTCATCGTCCATGTTCAAATCCAACTGGATATTCTTTTTTTGTGCCAAAATTGCATAGTTACTGTATATGTCATTGGCAAGCTCGCTGATAAGGAAAGGTTCTTTCTTTGGTTCGATTTGATTGGCTTCCAACTTTGAATATTCAAAAAGCTGCGTTATCAATTTACCCAGTCTTTTACTTCCGTTTTCTATGGTGTTGAGGTAATGGTCCTTTTGTTCCTGTGTAAGTTCATTACCTTTTATCTGTAAGGTTTCTATATAGCCTTGAATGATGGCAAGGGGAGTACGCAGGTCATGGGATATATTGGCAATGAGTTCCCTACGTAAACTTTCAACGGACTGTAGCTTGTTCATATCGGCTAGGATGGTATCTGCCATTTCATTGAAGGTAGTGGTCACTGTAGCCAAATCAGATTTTTCGGCATCCTTTATTCTATACTCAAGGTCGCCTTGTTGGAACCGCCTTGTGGCATGGACCAGCTCACGTAAGTTTTTGGTAAGGTACCATACGGAAAGAATGGCCATTAACGAAGTAAACAAAAGCGTAAGGATCAAGTTGCCCAACCCCATTTTCATCATATAACTCCCCAAAAGTAATTCCCTAGTATTCAAAAAATCCTTGCCTGCCAACAAAATATAAATGTAGCCTTCCATATTTTCTTTTTGGAACCTAGCGGCAGAAAAAACCTGTTTTTTGGTAGGGTCTTTTGGGTCCTGTCCTAAAAAATATCCCTGACCTTTATTTTCGATAAATGTATTGACAGGTTCAAGATTGACCCTTCGGTTTTTGGTCTCAGGGGCTTCATGGTCCAGAACTACGGAATATTGAACAACTNTCCTTCCGTGTTCAATAAATACACTTCAATGGCCCTATTTACAGCCATCATGTCATGCATAATATCACCGAACAAAGCTTTGTTTATTTCACCATCTCCTTGGAACGGACTTTCATCGCTAAATTTTTCGTCTATCAAGTCTTGGGCCAAGTTGGCATGCAAGCGTTGTGTGGTTTCCGCATAGTATTTTTCAGATAGATAAACGGAAGAAATGGTATACGCGATTCCGGCGACTACCAAAATGGCCAAAAAGGAAAGGATAAGTTTCCTAATCAAGGCTATGGAAAGTAGTGAGTTTTTCATCTATCTGTTTTTATAACCAAACTTTTGTTCAACTGTGTAATTTTTTCGATAGGGTATCTAGCATTGATTAACATATACAGGTTATGGGCTTTTATAAGTCTTCATTGAATTTGTAGCCAATACCCCAGGTAGTCAAGATGTAGGTAGGATTGCCCATATCCGGTTCTATTTTAGAACGTAACCTATTGATGTGGGAGTTCACTGTATGTTCATAACCCTCAAAATCATAACCCCACACCAAGTTTAGGAGTTTTTTACGGTCGTAGCTCTTACCTGGATTGGAGGATAATAGTACCAAAAGTTCAAATTCCTTGGGGGAAAGGTCAACTCTTTGACCGTCCAGGGTGATTTTTCGTGTTTCTATATTTATGGATAACTGGCCAAAGTGGTTTATTTTATCCATCCCTTCCTCTGCATTATGGGAGGCCATTTTTTGTCTTCTAAAAATTGCCTTGACACGGGCAATGAACTCCCTTACACTAAAAGGTTTAGTCAGATAATCGTCCGCACCTATTTCCAGCCCAAGTACCTTGTCTATTTCTTCGGATTTTGAGGTAAGCATTATGATAGGGGTCTTGATGTTTTTTGCCCTCAACTTTTGGCATATTTCAATGCCATCCATTCCAGGTAACATAATGTCAAGGATGATTAGGCTAAAATCGTTATGCAATGCATTTGTAAAACCTTCATCGCCCCTTTGGGAGGTTACCACCTCACACTGTAAGTCTTTCAAATGTATTTCGAGAAGATGTACGATTTCAATATCATCCTCAATAATCAAAACTCTTTTCATTTGTTAATATTTATTTTTTCAAGAGGCTAAGCATCGATTTCGCTCAGCATAGGAATGCAATTTACCCGTAACATCTTTAGGGATATCGGCATCTTTTCATTTCATTAATGCGAAATAAAAAAATAGTTATCACGAAACCTTCACAACCCATGGGAATACCCAATTATAATGGTAGATGGGTCGCTTTGGGCCTTCATTACTTTCATTTTTTTAAATAATATTTCACGTTAGAGGGATAATAGGTTTTCAAAAATTGATTTTTCCGTGATTTTTCTGTTATAGCTAACGGGTTCCTTTGCCAAGAATCTAAAAAACAATTGATTATGAAAACACTAAAAAAACTAAAAACACTTTTATTTCTATCCCTTGCTATTGCCATGGTTGGCTGCAGTAATGATGAAGATGGACCCATTGCAGCAACAGAGGTCACGGCCGGTACCTTGACCGGAGGACCCTTTTCCTTTACCGTAGATGGAGTCCCGGATATGGTAACCAATATTACCCTGGACGTTTCCGGTCTTTCAGGTAGTTTGCAAACTTTTGTGATTACGGATGAAAGTAAGAACATCTTGGGCCTTCCTCCAAATATGGCAGCTTTAGAGGGAGTAGATTTTGATGGTGCCGGGGTAGGATCTTGCTACATATATCATTTAGCCTATGAAGAGGGACTTTCTGGATTGGAACCCGGTATGAATCTGGACAATTTAAACGGTGATTTTGCACTGTCAAACTTTTTAATGGTAATTAGGAGTGGACTGGACGCCGGAACCCTCGTTGGAGGGCCCTTTCAATTTTTGGTCGATGGCATCGCCGATATGGTCACGGGCATATCCTTGGATGATTCCCAATTAAACGGTGATAACCAAACGTATGTAATTACTGATGATATGGGTGGGATTTTAGGATTGCCCCCAACGTTGGAGGCCGTATTGGGCGTTGATTTTGATGGGGCAGGTGAAGGCACTTGCTTTATTTATCACTTGACCTATAGTGGTACTTTAATGGGCTTGGAAGCGGGTATGAATATCACCGATTTTCAAGGTGAGTATGATTTATCCAACTCCATTGAGGTAAATAGGGTTGGTCTGGATGCCGGAGTACTTTCTGGCGGACCCTATGAATTTGTAGTCGATGGAAAAGTGGATAATGTTACTTCCCTGTCTTTTGACGGGTCGAATGTAAACGGTGAACTTTCCACCTTTGTAATAACGGATGCCGATTTAAATATCCTAGGATTGCCTCCTACTTTAGATGCGGTAAAAGGGGTCGATTTTGATGGCGCTGGGGTAGGAGTGTGCCTTATCTGGCACCTTACCTATCAAGAAGGGCTTATGGGGCTTGAAGCGGGTAGCAATGCTGCTGCCTTGAACGGTGTTTTCGCACTTTCAAATTCGATTGAAGTAAACCGACTGGCTTTGAATGCAGGGAAATTGGAAGGTGGCCCATATGAGTTTACGGTAGATGGCTCACCAGATATGGCAACCGGACTTTCCTTGGATGCTTCAGGTCTTAATGGAAGCAATCAGAGGTTTATTATCACCGATGCCGATTTGAACATTCTTGGTTTGCCCCCAACGTTGGAGGCCGCTAAAGGGGTCGACTTTGACGCCGCTGGGGAAGGAATTTGCCTCATTTGGCATATCACTTACGAAGACGATATCATGGGATTGGAAGCAGGGGCCAATGCCGGAAACCTACAAGGAAACTTTGCCCTTTCAAATTCCATCATGGTCACCAGAAATGCCTTGAACGCCGGTGCGTTGGAAGGAGGTCCCTTTATGTTCACCGTAGACGGAACACCGGATATGGTCTCCGGGATTACCTTGGATGAAACCGAATTAAACGGTGCCAATCAAACATATGTTATTACCGATGATATGGGTAATATCCTTGGATTACCCCCAACCTTGGAAGCCGTTGAAGGAGTCGATTTTGATGGTGCTGGCGTAGGGGTTTGTTTTATATGGCATTTAACGTACAGTGAAGGATTGATGGGCTTGGAACCTGGCATGAATACTGCCGATTTACAAGGGTTCTATGACTTCTCAAATTCCATCCAAGTGACAAGAATGGCAATGGCCGATTGAAAAAGAAAATTTAAAAAAAATGATGGTTCCTTACCATCAAACGGCCAAAAAGCCCGAACCTTGAAAAAGGTTCGGGCTTTGTTTTGATTCCAATGGTTAAAAAACCAATCGATTCTTTTTTTTCGAGTTGGATGTTGTTATCTAAACAGCCACAACGCCTTTGATATGTGGATGCGGGTTATAATCCAACAAGGTAAAATCCTCGAACGTAAAATCGAAGATATCTTTTACATTGGGGTTTAAGACCATTTTTGGCAAAGGGCGTGGTTCCCTACTCAATTGTAATTCCACCTGTTCCATATGATTATTGTAAATGTGGGCATCCCCAAAAGTGTGAATAAAATCCCCAGGCTCGTACCCACAAACTTGGGCCATCATCATGGTAAAAAGGGCATAGGAAGCAATGTTAAAGGGAACGCCCAAGAAAATATCGGCGCTTCGTTGATAGAGCTGGCAGGATAATTTGCCATCGGCCACATAGAATTGAAAAAATGCATGGCAGGGGGGTAATGCCGCTTTTCCGTTAGCAACGTTTTCTGAAAAGGTTTTGGAGGTATCTGGCAAGACACTTGGATTCCAGGCAGACACCAACATACGTCGGCTATTTGGGTTGTTTTTTAAGGTTTCAACAACCTCTTTTATCTGGTCGATTTCATCACTGTTCCAGTTACGCCATTGATGTCCGTACACTGGACCCAAATTCCCGTTTTCATCGGCCCATTCGTTCCAGATGCGTACGCCGTTTTCCTGTAAATATTGAATATTGGTATCACCTTTTAAAAACCAGAGCAGTTCATAAATGATGGATTTAAGATGTAATTTTTTGGTTGTGACCATTGGAAACCCCTCAGACAGGTCAAACCGCATCTGATATCCAAAAACACTTAATGTTCCCGTACCGGTGCGATCGCCCTTTTGGTTTCCTTCTTTTAAAACATGTTTCAGTAAGTCGTGGTATTGCTTCATTTTCCTAAACGGTATGGATGGTAATGGAACTCCATGCAAAAATAGGATAAAGACTGTTTTCCATAAGCCGAGTAAAAACTAGGTTATGAAAATTTATTAACTACTCCAGGAAAAGAAATTCTAAAGTTTAATGAATTTTTTGGAAGTGAGATACCCGTTTTCATTACTTAAATAAATGAAATAAAAACCTGTAGAATAATGAGAAAACTCTATTTCAATAACTTTTCGGTTTTCGAATTGTTCCTTGTATACCAATTGCTTACTTGAATTTATGATGGTAATTGCCACTCTCTTGTGAAGTTTGCCCAAATCTATTTGTATGGTTTCCAATGTAGGATTTGGATATAGAATAATATCCGAGTTATTGGTAAAGGGAATGGGTTGCACATAGGTAAATCCTATTCCAGGGCTTTCGCAGCCAACTTCGGAAAGTTCGGAATCTGCAATACCGTCATTATTTTCGTCTTCATACCAAATCGTTTCTGGGTTGATCAATTCATTCGAATCGTCGCAATCCGATACCAGCAGAACATCTTGGGTATACCCCGTCCCGGGGGAATTACAGCTTGCCATGGTGGAAACGGCATAGCCGTCCCCATCGGCATCG
>NZ_QUSX01000005.1 GCF_003933245.1 Maribacter algicola | reverse complement strand
AGGTCGTCGTTGTCGAAAGTGTCCCCCTGACAGATGTTCAAAACGCCGTCGGTCCCGGCATCCGGACAAGCAAAAATGGTAATCGTCACCGTTGCATATTGTGTATGTCCTTCAAAGTCCAAAATGCCGTAAACAAATGAGTCAGAACCAAAATAATCAGCGTTGGGAGTATAAGTGAAATAGTCATCCACAGGATTGTTAGGTGTGCTATTATTATTCAATACAATTGTCCCGTTTATTGGTGTACTTATCAAAATAATGCTACCCGTATGTGGGCCATTTCCACCAAAATCATCGTTGGTTATAACCAAAATATCTACGGAATCATCTTCTTCAACTGTGGCCGTATCATCTTGAGGTACTGGGAAGAAGCTTTCCGTAAGATCATCCAATAGGTTTCCATCCATATCATTGCCATCATCCGAAGTATCAAAAGTGTCATCGGGTCCGTATGGACTGTCGCCCGTTGCCGTAACCTGATTTATAACTCCTCCGGCATCAATTGCATTTCCATCAAAAGTATACCCAGCAGCGTAGGTGGCTATTTCGTTTGCTTGTAAAGTTCCTTCCCCAGAACCCATGGTTGCAGAAATGAAAGAAGGGGCACTGGTTAACGTCAACGGATTTCCATTAGCATCCGTAAAAGTATCGGTGAGTTCGATATTTTTGATTTCCACATTACCCGTGTTCTCTACTTGAATGGTGTAATTGACCGCATCACCGATGGAAACAGGCGTGCTATAATTTTCTGTAACAAATTTGGTTACTTCAATGGAAGGTTCAGCAATTATCAGATTGGATAGGACAAATTCTACGTTTTCGTTAAAGCTGATAAGGCTTCCGGAAACCGATACGTCCATTTCGATGGATTGAACAGGAGCATCCATACGCATTGTCCCTCCTCCGGTACCTTGGTCCACACCATTTCCACACTCGCCGCCATTAGAGCTGAGTATAGCACCCGCATCAATTTGAAATTGTGTGTTGGTGGATTGAAAAATGGGCCCATTGCGACTAATATTGGTCCATGTTTCATTGCTTAAGGTAAAAACTCCGGTATTTGTCCCGTTCAACAGCGGAAATGGCAAAATACCATAGGTACCTACCTTATCAACATTTACAAAGGGATTGGTAAGGTAAACCGGATTCCCAGTGATTGCATCAAAAAAATGAAACTCCAAAGTACCGGTCAATAAAGAGGCAACAGAAATTTCTAAGGATGGACTACCAAAAACATCCGGTGTAGGATCGTTATAGGTGGTGTCCGAAGTACATCCCATTGTTTCATTGCCAGATACCAAAACACTCCCGGTTACCCTGCATACTACACGGACAAGGCCGTCGGAGCTTAGGGATTCCCAAGTGTTTAAATTAATAGGGGTCCAAGTTGTAGTTTGTTGGGAGTAAAGACAGTAGCTTGCCAATACCAATATAAGAGAAAAAAACCGCTTCCCAAGATTTGTTTTGGTCAATTGGTCTTTAATTGATTTGGCCATTATTTTTTAATCCTAATTATTCCACCTTTCCAACCTGGTTTTCGTGGAATTGTGGCACTAAATTGATTCATAAAAGTAATCTGACACAAATTCTTTAGAAATTTAATGTTGTAAAGACAGTAAAAGGAAAGGTAAACCTTGGATTATCTGTGGGTAACAGATTTGAAGTTTTTAAAATAATCTACCTTGATAGGTGGATAGATTTTCCCCTATTTAGGAATTAAGCCCAATGATAAACCTTTTTTTATCATAAAAGCCTTGGCCGCATCATATTCATTGGGGATTTCACCTTCCAATATCGCCTCTTTAATGGCTTCCTTTATTACACCAATTTCCTTTGAAGGTTTTAAGTTAAAGGTGTACATAATCTCCTCTCCCGAAACCGGAGGTTGAAAGTTTCGGATACGATCTCGTTCCTCAACTTCCTTTATTTTTTCTCGCACCAGTTTGAAGTTGTTCTTATACTTTCGCTGCTTTTTTGGGTTTTTTGTGGTGATATCCGCTTCGCATAAAGTCATAAGGTCCTCCACATGCTCACTGGCATCGAAAACCAGCCTTCTCACGGCGGAATCCGTCACGTGTTCCTCAGCCAAAATAATGGGGCGTGAACTCATCATAACCAATTTTTGAACGAATTTCATTTTGTCGTTCAATGGCATCCGTAGCCTTTTAAATAGCTTGTACACCATTTTGGAACCTACATATTCATGGCCATGGAAGGTCCATCCAATTTTTTTGTGAAAACGTTTGGTAGGGGCCTTTCCAATATCATGGAGCAGGGCTGCCCAACGCAACCAAAGGTCATCGGTTTCCATGGAAATATTATCTACGACCTCCAAAGTATGCCAAAAGTTATCCTTGTGTCTTTGCCCTTCAATTTCTTCGATTCCCTGTAGTGCCGTCAATTCAGGTATTATGATTTCCAAGAGGCCGGTTGTATGGAGGAGGGAAAAGCCCTTTGATGGGATTGGGCAGAGCATAATTTTGTTCAGTTCCTCTACGATGCGTTCCTTGGATATTATCTTGATGCGTTCCTTGTTTCGGGTTATGGCTTCCAAGGATGTAGCTTCAATCCTAAAATCCAATTGAGTCGCAAAGCGTATGGCCCGCATCATTCTCAAAGGATCATCGGAATAGGTAATGTCCGGATCCAGTGGAGTCCTTATCAATTTGTTTTCCAAGTCCTCCAGCCCATTAAAAGGGTCTATAAGTGTGCCATAATCCTTTTCGTTCAGCGAAATGGCCAAAGCGTTGATGGTGAAATCCCTACGCTTTTGGTCCTCATCCAGTGTACCGTCCTCCACAACCGGTTTTCTACTGTCCCTATGGTAACTTTCCTTTCTTGCTCCAACGAATTCGAGTTCCAATTCTCCAAATTTGACCATGGCGGTGCCAAAGTTTTTGAATACGGAAACTTGTGGTTTTTTTGGAAGTTTGGAAGCTAGCTCCCTAGCCAGTGCTATGCCACTTCCTACGGCGACAACATCGATATCTTTTGGTGTTTTCCTATTTAAAAGGTAGTCCCTAACAAAACCTCCAATGACGTAGGTGTCCAGATTGAGTTCGTCTGCGGTCCGACCAATAATTTCGAAAATGGGTTGGCTCAAGGCTTTTTTATAGTCCATTAGATTTTCACCGGCATTATTCCCTAATCACTTTTACCAGTCCATCCATGCCCAGTTTGATTATTGAAGATGGAACTGCATTCTGAATTTCAGGCTCCAAATTTACCACATAGTCTACACCTGTTAAAATGGCCTTGTCAATTTCTTTGAAATTTCTGGGCGTTCTACTTCCGGAAATGTTGGCAGTGGTGGCAACAATCGGTTTTTTAAATTTTCCAATGAGGTATTTGCAAAATTTATCGGAAGCGACCCTTATGGCAACCGAATTGTCGCGGGCAAGCAAGTTAGGAGCTAATCCTTTAGAGGTATCATAAACAATGGTCGTAGGTTTGGTAGCCAAGTCCAAGATATCATAGGCCAAATCCGGAACCTTTTCCACGTATCTTTCCAGCATGGCGTCATTGGAAACAAGACAGATGAGTCCTTTGGACTCGATGCCTTTTAGGTCGAGTACCTTTATTACGGCCCTTTCGTTGGTCGCATCGCAGCCAATGCCCCAAACCGTATCCGTAGGGTAGAGGATAAGGCCGCCGTTTTGTAGGACTTCAATGCACTGGTTTATTTTAAGGGTGAAATCCATTCTTTACGCCTGCTCGATTAAATTCAAATATTTTTTTAATTGATATGAATATTGCCACTTCTCATTTGTGTAAATATTTTTTGTTTCTAGGGTATTATCCACAATACTTTTAAAAAGCATCGCCAAGCTATCTGAATCTTCATAGAAGTATGAGTTTTCATTTAAATCTGGCATTACATTCATTTCTTTGGGGGTTATTAATGGTTTTTTGTAGGCAAATGCCAAATTGTAGGCCCCTGTTATTTTGTATTTCAAATAGTTTTGCTCCGTATTGGAAACCGGTGCCATAATGTAATCCGAAGCTTGGATGTAATCGTGAAACAAATCATTTTGAATAAAGTGATCAAATGTCACTATATAAGGTTCTAACTTCAGTTCCTCAACTTGATTTTTAAAATAGGGTACATCTGTACTTTTTGGGTTCATTTTTCCCAAAATGATAATTTTTAAGTTGGTTTGGCTTCCTTCAAGTTTGGAAAGAGCTTGCAATACCACGTCGTAGTTTCTTCTTTTAAAGCTAAGCTCTCCAGGGATGCATACCCAAATATCATTTTTTTTGTCCACAAGATTTGAACCTTGATACTCCGGAAAGAATATAGGGTAGTAGGGAAAAAGCCGAATTTTACTATCATTAATTTCCATGGAGTTCACCAAAAAGTCGTTTAACACGTAGTAGTCTTTAATCCGTTTGCTAATGACTTTTTGGGAAAAACTATCGTTCAGTTTTTTTAGGTTATGTATACTGCCGAGACATTTGATTCTTTTGGGCAATAGCCTGGAAAGTGCAATGGTTTCCTTATTGCTACTTGCCGTATTGAAAACTACTGTGTCAAAGGCGTTTCCAACAATATATTTATAAGTTAATAACCAATTATGCATTCTTTTTAAAAGTGTTGAAGCACCCCTTGGATCTATAAACCTTACTTTGCCAGTATCAATACCGTATAGATTTAGGTTTTTTTTGAATTTTGGGTTAATGATTAAATGAACATCGTAATTGGCGTCCTTTAGAAATCGGATTTGACTGTATAAACATTCTTCATGGGACGTTGTTAGCTCTATCAGGGCTATTTTCTTTTTGAGCATGTTTATCTTCTATTAATTTTCAAAGATACTGGAAGACTTTTATATTTTTGCCAAACTATGACCAATACACCAGAGGACCTAAAAATAAGTGTAATTGTGAGCACCTACAATGCGGAGGAGTGGCTCAAGAAGGTTCTTTGGGGTTTCAACCAGCAGACGTTCAAGAATTTTGAAGTGGTCATTGCAGACGATGGGTCCAAAACCGCGACCAAGGAGTTGTTGGACCAAATGTCGAAGGAGGTATTTTACCCAATCCTGCATGTATGGCAGGAGGACGATGGGTTTCAAAAGTCGAGAATCCTAAACAAAGCGGTCGTTGCGTGCCGGACGGATTATATTATTATGACCGATGGCGATTGTATTCCCCGGGAGGATTTTGTGCATGTGCATTACATCAATAAGGAGCCAGGCTACTTCATTTCCGGTGGATATTACATGTTGCCGATGAATATTTCCAAATTGATAAGCCTTGAAGATATAGAGCAGCAACGATGCTTTGATATTCACTGGCTTAAAGAAAAAGGTATACCCAAAACCTTTAAAAACAATAAACTTACCGCCAACGGTCTTATTTCAAAGGTCTTGAATTGGATAACTCCAACGAACGCCAGTTGGAACGGCCATAATTCATCGGGGTGGAAGCATGATATATTGAATGTAAACGGTTTCGATGAGCGTATGCAATACGGCGGTCAGGATAGGGAATTGGGAGAACGCCTTTTCAACTTCGGGATAAAATCTAAACAACTGAGATACAGTGCTGTATGCGTTCATTTAGACCACAAAAGAGGATATAAGACACCAGATTCCATTGCAAAAAACCAAGGAATTAGAAAAAAGACAAAAAAGGAAAAGAGGGTTTGGACCTTTTATGGCATTACCAAGTAGTAGGCCAATTCGTTTTTTTGTTCCAAACGTTTTAATTCCCGGAATCTCTCCAAGACCCCAAGAGCATTCAAATAGCAAATAACAAAACCTTTTTTTCCATCCAAAAATCCAAGTCTAAGGATGTAATGGTTAAAGAATTTCCAACCAGTTTTCAAATACATCGCCGCATAATTGAATTTACGTTCGCGGTAGAAACATTCAATAGCCTTTAATCTGCCATAATTTAGCATTTTGGATTTGTAGTCCTCGTAATTTTTATAGCAATAATGGATAAGCTTTTCTGTCAGTATACCAGATGCTCCTTCTACGTCCAAGGTTTCATGGACGATTCTTCTATCTGAAAATTTGGCTTTACTCTTTCTAAAAAGTCGGTAATTCTTGTCGGTCTGCCATCCGCTGAACCTTAATTTCTCATTTTGGAACATAAACTGTCTGTAAAACCAATAGGCAGCTATTTCGCTTTCCTTGGAAACTGTGTCCAAAATTTCGTTTTTCAACGATGCAGGTACCACTTCATCAGCATCCAAGAAAAGTACCCAGTCGTTGGTTGCCTGCTTAAGAGCGAATGACTTTTGGGCCGTAAAATTTTCAAATGGATTTTGAATGACGGTTACCTTCGGGTGGTTAAGAAGATACTCATAAGTACCATCCGTACTGAAGGAATCCACCACAATGATTTCGTCAACAAAGGAAACGGACTCCAAACACTTTTCAATGTATCCAATCTCATTGAAGGTTATGATCAGGGCCGTAATTTTTTCTCTATTACTCATCATTTTTCTAGAATAAGTAGGGTCGATAGCATTGGGCTAACAAAGGTATAACAAAAAAAAAAGGCAAAAATTGTAATCCTTGGTAAATTTCTTACAAAATCCTTAAAAGACCTTTCTCCAATAGAGAGATGTAAAAGGTTGTTTTGGTTGCGTAACAAGATGCATTTAAATGGTATCCACTGAAATCAATCCCGATTTTTAAAAGGATGGGAAAAAATAGGGCCGAAATTTTCAAAATTATGAATTTGAAAATATCAGCCTTTAAAATTATACCCTTTTCGCCTTAGACCGCTACATCATATTCCCTGAGGGCATCGTTCAAGGAAGTCTTTTTATTGGTACTTTCCTTACGTCTGCCAATGATCAAGGCGCAAGGCACCTGATATTCACCAGCTGCAAATTTTTTGGTGTAGCTGCCTGGAATTACAACCGACCGTGGTGGCACAAATCCTTTGTTCTCTAGTGGTTTGTCTCCTGTAACATCGATGATTTTAGTGGATGCCGTAAGTACCACATTAGCACCTAGGACGGCTTCCTTTCCTACCCTGACTCCTTCCACTACAATACATCTTGATCCAATAAACGCATTGTCCTCAATGATTACGGGAGAGGCCTGTAAGGGTTCTAAAACCCCACCAATTCCTACGCCTCCGCTAAGATGGACGTTCTTTCCTATTTGAGCGCAGCTGCCCACCGTCGCCCAGGTATCCACCATGGTTCCCTCGTCCACGTAGGCGCCAATATTCACGTAACTGGGCATTAGGATAGTGCCGGAGGAAATGTAGGCACCGTGTCTGGCCACGGCATTGGGAACTACCCTAATTCCTTTCTCTTTGTATCCTTTTTTCAAAGGCATTTTATCGTGATATTCAAATATACCCGCTTCCAAAGTCTCCATCTTTTGGATGGGGAAATAAAGTACTACGGCCTTTTTTACCCATTCATTGATTTGCCAATCGTCCCCGTTAGGTTGTGCGCAACGTAATTTTCCGGCGTCTATAAGGTCTATAACCTCTCTAATGGCATTTTGTGTTTCCGTTTCTTTTAAAAGGTCCCTATTTTCCCATGCTTTTTCTATGGTATCCCGTAATTCTGTCATTTGTATTAAAATTTTGTCAAATATAAGCGGAAGCCTAGGAATTCCCTATCGGTCTATCTTCATATAACAAATTATCCTTTATTTTTGCCAAAAATTTAAAGTGGGAAGGATTCTTGCGTTGGACTATGGTCAAAAACGAACTGGCATTGCGGTAACGGATGAGCTGCGCATCATTGCATCCGGACTGACCACGCTACCTACGAACGAAATCATTCCATTTTTGACACGATATTTTAAGGAGGAGTCGGTGGATGTACTTGTTGTTGGGGAACCCAAACAAATGAACAACCTGCCATCGGAATCCGAAATATTTATAAAACCTTTTTTGGCGCAACTGTCCCTAGCCTTTCCCGATATTATAATTGAACGTCAGGATGAGCGGTTTACCTCAAAAATGGCATTCCAGAGTATGTTGGATAGTGGGTTGAAGAAAAAACAGCGAAGAAATAAGGAGCTGATCGATGAAATCAGCGCGACGCTCATTTTACAAGATTATTTAAAGCGAATCTAAATGATATTACCAATTGTAGCCTATGGTGACCCTGTCTTACGAAAAGTTGGGGATAATATTGATAAGAATTACCCGAAACTCGAGGAATTAATTACTAATATGTGGGAAACCATGTATAATGCCAGCGGGGTAGGGTTGGCTGCACCGCAGATAGGATTGCCCATTCGATTGTTCGTAGTGGATACTACGCCTTTTTCGGACGATGAGGACTTAACTCCAGAAGAGCAAAAGCAGCTGAACGGTTTCAAAAAGGTTTTTATCAATGCACAGATTGAGGAAGAGACCGGTGCCGATTGGCCTTTTAACGAAGGGTGTCTGAGTATTCCGGATGTTCGTGAGGATGTGCAAAGAAAGGAACAAATAAAGATTTCTTATTTGGATGAAAATTTCAATGAAAATGTAGAAACCTACGACGGACTATTGGCCAGGGTCATCCAGCACGAATATGACCACATTGAAGGTATTCTTTTCACAGATAAGCTTTCCTCTTTGAAGAAGCGATTGTTAAAAGGTAGATTGGCAAATATATCTAAAGGGAAAATAAGCGTGGATTATAGAATGCGTTTTCCCAATGTGAAAAAAGGCAGGTAAAGAGAATTTTATTCAATAGAAAAGTGGCATCTTTGCCCACTCAAAAAATTAAAAAATAGTGCATATGGGTTTGGAGAAAATTTTGTCGGTTGCCGGTAAACCTGGATTGTATAAATTGATTACACAGACAAGAACAGGCTTTGTAGCGGAGTCCCTATTGGACGGAAAGAAAATAAGTGTAGGTTTGCGCAGCAACGTCAGTGTACTTTCTGAAATAGCCATTTATACTTTGGATGAGGAATTGCCATTGCGGGACGTTTTCTTAAAAATCCAAGAGAAGGAAAATGGTGAAAAAACATCGGTAAGCCATAAGGATGAAAAGATAAAATTGGAGGAATACTTTTTCGAGGTATTGCCCAACTATGATGAGGATAGGGTGTATACCAGCGATATCAAGAAAATAATTCAGTGGTATAATCTTTTAGTGGAGAATAACTTGGCAGATTTTACAAAAGAGAATTCTGCTGAAGCTAATAAGAAGACCGAGGAAAAAAAATAAACATTATTTTTTAGAATATTGAATAAGCCCTGATTCTTAAATCGGGGCTTTTTTATATTTAGTACCCGCCTAAATCTGTATATTTAAAAGATTCAACTAAATCCAAAAAAATGAAAATTTTAATACTCCGTTTTTTAGTAGTTCTGTGCTTTGCTCTAAGTGTTAAAATGATTGCACAAGAATCAAATGAAATTACGAAGAAGGCCACGGAAGAACTTCCTTTGGAGCCAGAAAGAAAAATCAGTTTTACTACGAATAAGGGTACTTGGATATCCCTGGATGTAAGTCCAGATGGGAAGACTATTGTATTTGACTTGATGGGGGATATTTATTCCATGCCCATTACAGGAGGTACTGCTACTAAGATTACTTCGGGGATGCAATACGATGTACACCCACGATACAGTCCAGATGGTAAAAGTCTGGTGTTTATTTCCGATAAAAGCGGGTCTGATAATATTTGGACCTTGAACTTACAGACCGAGGAGGAAAAGCAAATAACGGAGGAGAAAAAGCATAATTTCTTTTCGGCCGAATGGACCCCGGATGGTGACTATATCATCGGTGTAAAAGGAAGAAGGAATATCAAACCCCATATTTATCATAAAGAAGGGGGCGGTGGAAGCCAATTGGTAAGCGAACCTGAAAATATCAAACTCATTGATCCCGCTATTAGTCCAGATGGAAAACTGGTGTATTTCTCCCAAAGACAAAGTGCATGGAACTATAACGCCCAATTACCACAATATCAAATAGGTACCTATGATATGGAAGATGGTGAAATGGCCGTCATTACCTCAAAATACGGATCAGCATTTACACCAACGCTATCCCCAGATGGCAGATGGTTGGTATACGGAACTCGCTACGAGACCGAAACGGGTCTTATACTTCGCGACTTGAAGACAGGTAATGAAGAATGGTTGGCGTATCCTGTGCAAAGGGATGAGCAGGAATCCATAGCGCCATTGGGCGTACTACCGGCCATGTCCTTTACTCCGGACAGCAAACAATTGATCGCTTCATATGGCGGAAAGATTTATGCCATTTCTGTTGAAGAAAAAAGTGCCAAGGAAATTCCTTTTTCTGTGGATGTTGTTTTGGATATGGGACCTATGCTTTCCTTCAAATATCCTATTGAGGATTCAAAGGAAGCTTTGGCTACACAAATTCGGGATGCAAAACCATCACCTGATGGTAGTAAATTGGCCTTTACCGCCTTAAACCGACTTTATATTATGGATTTCCCCAATGGAACACCAAAAAGAGTTACCCAAAATGATTTTATCGAAGCCCAACCCGCTTGGTCTCCAGATGGTTCCAATTTGGTTTTTACAACCTGGGAAAAGGATGGCGGACATTTATATACCGTAAACACCAACGGAAGGACTAGAATAAAAAAACTCACTACAGTGCTTGGTCTATATACTCACCCTGCTTGGTCATATAATTCAGATCGTATTGTTTTTCACAGGGGTACTGCCCAATCATTTCAGGATTTATTGGGCTTGTTTTCAAGCAGAAATATGGAGGATTTGGTATGGATTTCTTCAGAGGGTGGTGAGATTCAGTTTATAGACAAGTCCAAAAATAGGTCCGTGCCACACTTTACAAAAGGCGATGACCGTATCTATTTGACAGATTCCGAAAAAGGGCTGGTTTCAATCCGGTGGGATGGAACCGATCAAAAGGAACATTTAAAATTAAAGGGAATTGTGACCTATGGATCTCAAGATGTTTTTGATGACCATGCAGTACTGCCCAATTCCATAGAGGCCGATGACAAGGATAAATCCTCAAAACCGGACGAAATTCGTATCTCACCGGATGGTACATCGGCTATGGCAAAAATCAATAATGATATTTATGTGGCTACCATTCCAAAGTATGGAAAGACCCCCACAGTTTCTGTAGCAAAGGCTGATAAGGCTGCGTTTCCGGCAATGAAATTGACCAAAATCGGAGGCGAGTTTCCTGTTTGGTCTAACACAAGTAAAAAAGTACACTGGTCTTTAGGGTCCAGTCATTTTATTTATGATGTTCCCGCTGGGAAGAAATATAAGGACAGTATTGCAGAGGTTCTAAAGAATCAAAAAAAGGAAAGAAAAAAAGATTCTACGGAAAAAAAAGAAGATGACACGGACCTTCCAGAATTTAGGGCTGAGGAATACAAAATAAGGGTACATTACGAAAAGTACATACCAAAAGGAAGACTATTGCTAAAAGGAGCCAGAATCATTTCAATGAAGGATGATGAGGTCCTTGAAAACGGTGATATACTTATTGAAAATAATAGAATCAAATCCGTAGGACCTACCGGAAGTATTTCCGTTCCCAATGGAACCAAAGAAATGGATATGTCCGGGAAGACTATCTTACCCGGTTTTGTAGATACGCATGCCCATTTGAGACCGGCATGGGGCATTCATAAGCAGCAGGTTTGGATGTATGCTGCCAACTTGGCCTATGGGGTCACCACAACTAGGGATCCCCAAACAGGAACTACAGATGTATTGACTTACGGGGATATGGTAGAAGCTGGTATGATCGATGGTCCAAGAATTTATAGTACCGGCCCTGGTCTTGGATATTGGGGCTATCAATTGGAAAGTCTGGAACACACCAAGGATGTGCTGAAACAGTACGGTGACTATTTTGATACCAAGACAATTAAGATGTATCTGGTAGGAAACAGGCAACAACGGCAATGGGTAATAGAGGCCTGCAAAG
This sequence comes from Maribacter algicola, assembly GCF_003933245.1. Taxonomy (NCBI): domain Bacteria; kingdom Pseudomonadati; phylum Bacteroidota; class Flavobacteriia; order Flavobacteriales; family Flavobacteriaceae; genus Maribacter; species Maribacter algicola. The sequence continues at coordinate 100,641 of NZ_QUSX01000005.1, read as the reverse complement.
AATTAAAATTAATGCCAACAACAGAGGGTGGTCTGGATTTTAAATTGAACATGACCCAACTCATAGATGGGTATCCGGGTCATGAACATTCACTTCCTATTTACCCAATTTATGAGGATGTGGTCAAAACCGTAGCCGAATCTAAAATGGCCGTGACCCCTACGTTGCTAGTATCCTATGGAGGTCCTTGGGCAGAAAATTACTATTATTCCAGAGAGGATGTATGGGGGGACGAAAAACTCCAACACTTTACTCCCTACAAAGAATTGGCTAGTAAAAGTAGGAGGAGACCAGGCTGGTTCATGGAGGAGGAACATATTTTTAAAAAACATGCGCAATTTATGAAATCATTGGTCGAGTCTGGTGGTTTGGCAGGTATTGGCAGTCATGGCCAATTACAGGGACTTGGCTTTCATTGGGAACTTTGGTCCGTGGCCAGTGGCGGTATGAAACCTATGGATGCCCTGAAAGTAGCTACGATCGTGGGCGCGGAGGCTATAGGGCTGGATGGTGACTTGGGAAGTTTGGAAACGGGCAAATTGGCCGATCTTGTTGTATTGGATAAAAATCCTTTAGAAGATTTGAGAAATACCAATACGGTGTCCCATGTAATAAAAAATGGAAAGGTCTATGAGGCGAATACTTTGGATGAGGTTTGGCCTAATGAAGTAAAATCGGCACCTTTTGATTGGAACAATAAAGGTCCATTGAACGTACCTGGTATAGATAAATAAAAAAAGGCCCTGAGAAAGGGCCTATTTTTTGGATATTCAAGAAATCAATTAATCCTTTTCAATGGTCTCGTACGTAAATTTACTTTTCTTCCAATCTATCAGTTTGGATGGATAATAATTTACGTTGTTCCTTTCCAAAAAAGGAGCTTGGTCCGCAAGTCGCACTTTGTAATCTTCCCAATCCCTGTTTTCTGGTGCCGTCCAGGCGAGTTCTGAATAGCCAATGATTCGAGGAAAGGCAAGATATTCCAATTCGCTAATATTGGTGATTGTTTCCGACCATAAGGGTGCTTCCGTTCCCAATATGTTTTCTTTGGGAATCCCGTAATCCTCCGGAGACCATTGGTAGGCCGTATCCACCGGAATATAGGCCGCCCAATGAAGGCCTAGGTCGGTCAGGGTATCGTATTTCATATCCAGATAGGCCTTATTCGCAGGAGAGACGATGACTTTCATGTTTTTTGCCACTGCTTTCTTTGCATTTTCTTCACTGGCCCACCATTGTGCAATGGCGTTAGAGTCTATATCTGCATTAACAACTTCGTCCCAGCCGATGATACGCTTCCCGTGTTTTTGCACAATTTTCTCCACCTTGTTCACAAAATGGATATAGTCGTTCTTTTTGGTGACATGGCTTTCATCCCCACCCATGTGGAAATAGGGGCCAGGGGTCATATCTGAAATTTCCCGAACCACATCGTCAAGAAAGGCATAAACCGTATCCTTTCGGGTGTCAAAAGTGCTAAATCCTACTTGCATGCCCGTGTACAGCTTTGGTGTCTTTCCATTGCCGTTCAGGATGGGATAGGCTACCGAGGCCGAGTTGGTATGACCGGGCATGTCCACTTCAGGAATAATCGTCATATATCGTTCCTGTGAATAGCGAACGATTTCCTTGTAATCCTCTTGGGTATAAAAACCTCCAGGGCCACCGCCTACTTCCGTGCTGCCACCAACCTCCGTAAGTTTGGGCCAGGATTTAATCTCGATGCGCCAGCCCTGATCGTCCGTCAGGTGTAGGTGCAACATATTAATCTTGTAGTAGGCCAATAGGTCGATATATTTTTTCACATCCTCTACACTGAAAAAATGTCGGGCTACGTCCAGCATGGCACCCCGATAGCCAAAATTAGGATTGTCCGTAATTTTCCCCGATGGAATGGGCCAAATTTTCTGAGCGGCCAGGGTATCATTGCTGGTATTGGGAACCAATTGACGCAAGGTCTGGATACCTCTAAAGGCACCTTCGGCGGTATTGGCGTTCAATATGATGGAATCCTGATTGATGTACAGCTGATAGGCTTCGGGGGCGTTCAATTCAAGACTGTCCGACTGGTTGATGTAAATGATCCGTTCTACCGTGTTGGCATTTTCTCCGTTTACGGGCACGTCCAAGTCGATATGCTCCTTTATTTTTTCGGCCAAAAATTCGCCCACCTTGGCAAAACCCGTGGCATTTTTGGAGGTGTAAATGGCCGTGAATTGATCCAGCGCAAAAGCCGAATTCGTTGGAATCACCTTTACCGGTTTTGGGATAAGACTAATGGTGGCCAAATCCGTTTCGGGCATTTGGATGCGTGGTTTTTCAGGTTCACTTTGGCAGGCCAAAAAGACCATCCCAAGAGACAGGAAAAAAAGACTTCTTGTGAAAACAGTTTTGATCATTGCTATGGTTTAGGGGTTATTTACTAAATCTTGCATGGCATGGAACCAAATATCATATCCTTTTTGGTTCATGTGAAGTCCATCTGATACAAAGATATCCTTTTTGACTTCTTTCCCATTCAACATGGGATTCCAAACATCCACATAAAGCAAGGCTTCATCTCTTTTGCTTAGCCTTTCGAACTTCCTGTTAAGTCTTTTGTATTTTCCTCTCAAGTTCCAGCGGCTAATACTAGGTTTGGCCGATATCAACACAATCTGCATTTCCGGATTTTGCCCTTTGAGTTTATCAATAATGGTCCTCGTGGTACCGATAATCTCCCGTGGTCTTTTTTTGGCCGATATATCATTGTCGCCTTCATAGATAAAGACCTTGCTAGGGTTGTATCTGATGACCAACGTGTCCAGATAGTATAAAAGGTCATGGGCTTGGGATCCGCCAAAACCGGCATTTATGACCTGATGCTCTGGAAAGGAGGCTTGTAAATTGTCCCATTTACGGATACTGGAACTCCCCGTAAAAACAATGGTCTCCTTGTTTGGGTCCCAAAGGGAATCGTTTTTTTGGGTCAATACCATTACTTCCTCCTCAAAAGCAGGTTTTTCTTGGGCAGAAAGACAAAAATTTGTAATTAAAAAAATTAACGAAATAAAGTTTATTCTAATGATCGGGTACATTTTATATAGCAAGCAATTGAACTTAATTTTGGTAAAAATTTTTTAATTGGTCTGGTCAACTTTCTTTTAATTTATCTCCACCTCCCACCAATCATAAAAACGCTGGATCCAATCATCCGAGGGTAGGTTTTGTTGTTTCATTCCAAATCCGTGTCCGCCTTTGGAATACATGTGTAGGCCCACAGTTTTGTTTTCCTTGAGCCATGAGGAATAGAGTTCAATGCTCCCGGCAGCCAGTCCCAACGGGTCGTCCGTGGCACAAATGATCAGCATGGGAGGGGCGTCTTTGGGTACCGTTTGGACAGGTTGGGCCGTGGTCCAAGGATATACAGGCACTAGGAAGTCGGGCCTATTTTTTTCATTGTAGTTGTAGGCCACGCCCATGGTGACGGCACCCCCGGCGGAAAAGCCCATAAAACCGATTTTATTTGGGTCCAGTGCATATTTTTGGGCATTTGACCGAACATTGGCAATGGCGTTGAGTCCATCCTGAACCGATAAAGGAAGCACCGGTGCTACCCGTTGCATAATTTGCATGGGATTGGTGGCGCCTTCTTCGGTAATTTCCTGGACACCGTCCGTACCAGTGGGGACCAATCGGTATTTCAACACAAAGGCCGTAATCCCCCTTTCTGCCAACCATTTGGCAACTTGCTTGCCTTCACTCTCTATGCTCAAGGCATACAGGCCACCTCCTGGGGCCACAATAACACTTGTGCCATTGGGGTTTTCGGGGGCAAATACCTCTAAGGTGGGGATAGAGACGTTCGTGACCACTTGGGTCTGCCAAATATCAGAAAAGTATTCCTTCTCGCCCCCTTCCCATTGCACGTTTGAAGGGGTTTCATGGGGCAGTTCAATGTATTGTTGGGCAAAAAGGCTGCTTGAAAAGCAAAGGACTAAAACTTTGATTATATGCTTCATAACTATCTAATTAATTCAATAACAAAAATACGCCTGCTGCCATAAGAGCACCTATAACCGGGCCCACAACAGGTACCCAAGCATAGCTCCAATCGCTCTTTCCTTTATTTTTTAAAGGTAGGATGGCATGCATGATCCGTGGCCCCAAATCCCTAGCTGGATTGATGGCATAGCCCGTGGGGCCTCCCAATCCAAAACCGATGCCCATCACCAACAGGGCAACGGGGAGGGCATCTAGGGACCCCAGGGAAATGGGTTCGTTGGCCAAGGCCCCACCAGCGATGTAGAACACCCCAAAAACGAGGGCGAAGGTGCCGATCGCTTCGGTAACCACGTTCCAACCATAGCTTCGCACTGCCGGTGCCGTACTGAAGGTGGCCAAAACGGCATCGGTATCCTCGGTCAGATCATATTGTTTTTTATAGGTGAGCCATACCAAAAAATTACCGATCATGGCCCCAAAAATTTGGGCGATAATATAACCGGGCACCAAAGTCCAGGAAAATTTTCCGGCGGCGGCAAGACCAATGGTGACAGCGGGATTCAAATGGGCGCCGCTGACATCAGCAGATATAAAAACTCCAATGAATACGGCTATCCCCCAAGCGAGGGAAATGCCTATCCAGCCGCTATCAGCACCTTTGGTGCCTTTTAAAACAAGGTTTGCAACGACTCCGTTACCGATAAGAATAAGCATTCCCGTGCCGATAATTTCAAAAATATACGCTGTCATAGTTGGTTGGTTTATACTTTTTAAAGAGATAGAATTAAAATTTCATGTTTAAACTCCAAATTGCTGTAGGTGATGGTCCAGATGTTTTGAAAACAAGGTGTTCCATTCCGACTGGGTCAGGGGGCCAAAGGCATGGGATTCCTTCCCGTCAAAGTGGGCCGACCCAAGTTCTTGGGTCTTTCGCATGTTGGAAATGAGATTGTTTTTTTCTTTCTCAAAATCCCGTTCATCACTGATCCTAAAAACGGGCGAAGTGGGTCCGTTTTTCTTGTAGGGTTTGGGCCCTACAACGGTATTTTTTGCCAATAGCTTGATCAAGAATTTTTGAAGTCCTTTTGGTTTGGGATACTTATCCGTAAAGGTAGTTTCGTAGGCAACGTTACAGTGTGCCAACATCTGCGAGACGTTCATTTTGCCCCAATTGGGAGCTGTTTTTGGGGTCAACTTGTTGACACGCCCAATGGTTTCCTCGCATTCTTGCTTGTCGAATAAATTTTTCCAAGTCATCGTATTTTGGTTTTAGTGTGCTCCTTTTACGTTCATTTGTAAGGTATACACCGCATCCATTGCGGTGATAAAAAGCAGGTCTTTTTTGGGTCCTCCAAAGGTGACGTTCGCCGTCCAATTTTCCTGGACATCGATATGTTCAATTTGTTTTCCGCTTTTATCAAAAACGGTAACGCCCTGACCTGTAAGGTATACATTGCCCTTTTTGTCAAGGGTCATCCCATCTGATCCCATTTCGCAGAACAGTTTTCGTTCCGATAGGCTTCCGTCCTTGTTTATGGTAAATTCGTATGTTTTTTTATCGCCTATGTCCGCCACATACAATTTCTTGCCGTTCTTGGAGCCGATGATACCGTTGGGCATGACAAAGTCTTCCGCTACGATTTTGAGTTCCTCGCTACCAGGAGCCAAATAATATACCCTTCTTTTTTCTACCTCAGGTTCTCTTGTGCCCCACCAATCCCTTTTATACAAGGGATCTGTAATGTAGATGCCCCCTTTTTTATCGATCCACAAATCGTTGGGGCCGCCCAAGAATTTCCCTTCAAATTTGTCCACCAAAACAGTAACGTTCTTATTCGGGTCGATTTTCCATAGTTCATTTTTATTATCGGCACAGGAAATCAGATTGCCATTGGCATCAAAATAAAGTCCGTTGGAACGTCCACTAGGCGACATCCAGTCCGAAACCGAATTTGTCATCGCGTCCCATTTAACGATGCGGTCGTTAGGCTGGTCCGTGAAATACACATTTCCCTCGGAATCCCTCGCCGGACCTTCGGTAAACTTAAACTCCTCCGAGACCAATTGAAGCGTAGCGCCCTCTTCGATAATATCTTGGGCTTTGATATTAGAATTCAAAAGGAGAGATACTAAAAAAATGTACAGAACTTTCATTGTGAATTTGATTTAAATGGTATTTATTGTGTGGCCCCCGGACCTTTTACGAATCGGCCCGAAAGGGTACCCGTATGTTCCCCGTCTTTCAATACATGTCCCCCATTGACGAAGACTTGTTGCATGCCCGTTGCATATTGGTGGGGTTCCTCAAAAGTGGCGTTTGCCTTGATGGTGTTTGGGTCGAAGACGACCACATCGGCAAAATACCCGGCTTTTAAAGCACCTCTTTTCTTCAACTTGAGGTTGGTGGCCGGTAGTGTCGTCAACTTATAAATAGCCTCTTCCAGGGAAATCACTTTTTCATCTCGCACAAAATGACCCAACAAACGGGCAAAGGAGCCGTAGGCGCGGGGATGGGTACTTTGCTCCAAAAATACGCCCTCATTGGAATAAGAACCCGCATCGGAACAAATGCTCATGTAGGGCAGTTTCAATTTCTTTTTTACGTTTTCCTCGGACATGGAAAAATAGACCACCTGAATCCTGCTATCATCCTCGTAGATAAGGTCCACCAAGGTTTCGTTGGCCGATTTTTGGCGTTCCTGGGCGACATCCGCCAAGGTCTTGCCTATTAAATGCCTCAAGTCCTTGTTCCTGAATCCCACGAGCAAAATATTCTCGGGCGGTACATGAAAGTCGATCTCGTCCATCATTTTTTTTCGCGTGACCGGGTTTTCCATCAAGGCAATGGTGGACTTGTGCCCCCCTTCCTTGGCCCATGCCGGAAGTACCACGTTCAATCCCGTAGAACTGGCGTTGTACATGTACATATCCGTCGTGATGGCCAGACCTTCGGCACGGGCGGCGTTTACCATGGTAATCGCACTGTCCAACAAATGCCAATTCGCGTTCCCCGATGCCTTAAAGTGATAAATTTCCGCAGGGAGTTTCGCTTCCCTTGAAATGGTAATCAGTTCGTCCACAGCTTCTAGGAGCCCGCCTTCCTCGTCCCGGATGTGGGAAATATACATACCTTCATACTCGGCCACTACTTTGGCCAGTTCTATAATTTCATCGGTTTGGGCGTGTCCGCTAGGAACATAGATCAAGGAAGTGGACAATCCAACGGCACCTTCTTCCATACCTTGCCGCAACAGGTTTTTCATGGTTTCCATTTCTTCGGGCGAAGGAGGTCTTTTTTCTATACCGATGGCATACTCCCGCAACGTTGCATTCCCAACAAAGGAGGCGACATTGGTAGAGATGCCCTTTTGTTCCAAATATGTCAAGTACTCTCCTAAGGAAGTCCATGGGATATCGTATTTGATATCGCCCTGCCCGTCCTTCATTTCCTGCTTCATTTGCTCGCTTAAAGGTCCCATGGAAGAACCCTCGCCCAATACTTCAAGTGTAACTCCTTGCCGAATATCCCCTTGGGAACGCCCATCTTCCAAAAGGGAGATGTTGGCCCAGCTTAACATGTTGATGAAGCCCGGCGCGACCGAAAGCCCGGTAGCGTCGATTTCAGCTTTGCCTACCGCATTTTCAAGGGAGCCTATGGCCGCAATGGTATCGGCATTGATGGCAATATCACCGGTAAAGGATGCCTTGCCGGAGCCATCCAAAATCTGTCCGTTTCGTATCACCACATCATAGGTTGTTTTTTCCCGATTTTCACAGGCCGTGAAAAACGCTAGAAGCAGCATTAGACCAAAAAGGTATTGTTTTGACATCTAGAGGTTGTTTAGAAAATCCATATTGTGTTGCATGCTTTCCAACGGGGTGCTTGCATATTCCTCCTGTTCGATAAGGATATGTTTGACACCGGAGGCTTCCCGATTATTCATCATGGCCTGGATATCCAAACCTCCTTTGCCAAATTCCGTACTTTCCTTTTTGTCCATATCCATGTCCTTTAGATGCCAAAGTGGGAACCTGCCCGGATATTTTTTGAAATAGTCCAAAGGGTCCTTACCGGCCACTACAACCCAACCCAAATCAAGTTCCATATGCACCAAATTTGGGTCGGTTTGGTCCATTAGCACATCGTAAAGCACTTGCCCTTGATCCGATTCAAATTCGTATTCATGATTGTGATAACCGAACTTAATGCCCATTTTTTGACAAGCTTCGCCGGCCTTGTTGAATTCCTCCGCCACCTTTTTATAATTGTCCAGAGTTTGGCCGTTTGAAGGCATGGAGGAACAGATCAAATAGTCTTGTCCGGAGGCAGCGGCCTCTTCCATTGTTTTCTCAAAATCGGAATCAAGATGTACATGTCCGCTGACCAATTTCATCCCCAGATCCTCACAGGCCTGTTTCATGATTTTCGGCGTTAGCCCGTAATAATGCCCTTTATTGCTCCTGGCGGATTCTATTTCCTTTATGCCGATGGCGGCTATCTGCTCCAAGGTACCCAAAGGATCCTTGGCCATCTGGTCCCTAAAACTATATAATTGTATCCCGAATTTCAAATCCGTTTCCGAGGCAAAACTTAGCGAGGGTAAAAGAACCGTACCTGCCGAAAAAAGCGAGGAGCGGACTAAAAAATCTCTTCTTTTCATGTATTCTTTGCGTTAGTACCGATGCGTTTTATGGAAAGCATCACAATCTCCCAAGTTACTAAAATATACAACATGGCCTGTACCCTTAGATTTGTACTTTTGCAAAAACTTTTGAAATGAATACAAGGGAGGAGAAACTAAAGGCATTTGATCGTTTGCTTACCATTATGGACGAGCTCCGGGAACAGTGTCCCTGGGATAGAAAGCAGACCATGGAGAGCCTTAGGCACTTGACCATCGAGGAAACCTATGAATTGGGCGATGCCATTTTGGACAATGATTTAAATGAGGTAAAGGGAGAGTTGGGCGACCTGTTGCTACATATCGTTTTTTATGCTAAAATAGGTTCGGAAAGCAGAAGTTTTGATATTGCCGATGTTGCGAACGGTATTTGTGAGAAATTGATCAATAGGCATCCCCACATTTATGGCGATGTAAAAGTTGAAAATGAAGAAGAGGTAAAGCAGAATTGGGAAAAAATAAAACTGAAGGAAGGGAAGAAAAGCGTTTTACAAGGCGTACCCAAGAGTCTGCCCGCTTTGGTGAAGGCCAACCGCATTCAAGATAAGGTAGCCGGTGTAGGTTTTGACTGGGAACAACCGGAGCAGGTCTTTGAAAAACTACAGGAAGAATTGGGAGAATTGCAAGAGGAAGTTTCGCACGGAAACAAAGATCGGATAGAATCGGAATTTGGGGATGTGCTTTTCTCCATGATTAACTATGCCCGATTCTTGGGAATAAACCCTGAAAATGCCTTGGAGCGGACCAACAAAAAATTCTCCAAACGGTTTCAGTTTTTGGAAAACGAGGCGCAAAAGCAGGGAAAAGCCTTAAAGGACATGAGCTTGGCCGAGATGGACACCTATTGGAACAAGGCCAAGGAAATGGATTGAATCCCTGCCTTTAAAATCGGTTTATAAAAGTATCTTTGTCCTTTTAAATTTCCAACCGTGTTTTCCAACTACACCAAAGAATTCGCATATAACATAAAGCTTTCCGTGCCCGTCATCTTGGGGATGCTGGGCCATACCTTTGTGCAGTTTGCGGACAATATCATGGTTGGGCAATTGGGTACGGCAGAACTGGCTGCCGTTTCGTTGGGGAATAGTTTTGTGTTCATTGCCATGTCACTGGGCATCGGGTTTTCAACGGCCATTACCCCTTTGGTAGCGGAAGCAGATGGGGCCGGAAACAAGCAAAATGCCAAGAGTGCCCTAAAACATGGACTCGTACTCTGTACTATTTTGGGTTTTTCGTTATTTCTTCTAATTCTATTGGCCAAGCCATTGATGTATATGATGGAGCAACCGGAGGAAGTGGTGGAACTTGCCATGCCCTATTTGGATTTGGTGGCCTTTTCGTTGGTACCGCTCATCGTTTTTCAGGCCTTTAAGCAATTTTCCGATGGCTTGTCCCAAACGAGATACCCCATGTATGCAACCATTTTAGCCAATGTGGTAAATATCACTCTAAACTATCTTTTAATATTTGGAACCTTCGGATTTCCAGAATTGGGTATTGTAGGAGCGGCGTTGGGAACACTAATTTCAAGAGTTGTAATGGTATTTTATTTATGGATGTTACTGAATAATAAAAAGAAATTCCATGATTATGTAACCGGTTTTAACCTAAAAAACATCGAAAAACTGGTTTTAAGAAAAATAATTTCATTAGGATTTCCATCCGCCTTACAGATGTTTTTTGAGGTGGCCATTTTTACAGCCGCTATTTGGCTAAGTGGGGTACTGGGAAAGAATCCACAGGCTGCCAACCAAATTGCGCTGAACTTGAGCAGTATGACGTTCATGTTCGGGATGGGGTTGGGAGTGGCGGCCATGATACGCGTGGGCAATCAGAAAGGACTTAAGGATTACAGGGAATTGAGACGGATTGCCCAATCCATTTTTTTCCTGACCTTGTTGTTGGAAATTGTTTTTGCCGGTTTGTTCCTTTTGGGTCGTGAATGGTTTCCCACCCTTTATTTGGATGAGGATGACATGATGAATTTCACGGACAATACAGAGGTTATCTTATTGGCTTCGCAACTGTTATTGGTCGCGGCCTTCTTTCAGATTTCGGATGGGATTCAAGTTGTTGTTTTAGGTGCTTTGCGGGGCTTGCAGGATGTTAAGATACCCACCTTCATTACCTTTGTGGCCTATTGGTTGATCGGATTTCCCATTTCCTATTACCTAGGTTTACATACCTCTTTGGAGAGTGTGGGGATTTGGGTCGGACTACTTACGGGCCTCACGGCGTCTGCGATTATGTTGTATATTCGGTTTAACTATTTGACTCAAAAATTGATTCGGACTACCTAATTTTTGGGTGTATCTTTATCGGAATTTAGTAAAAATGCAAGAATGGAATTACCCAAGTTTATATTAGGCGACAATACGGACTATCCAAATGCCATCTATGTTATCCATACCGATTATCCCAGGTTTATCATCAATTTGGAGGACGATGAGGTGGAGTGGTTGGAAGAATTTTCAAAGGAGGACGAAAAGGAACTGGAATCTGAAGCAGAAAACCTAATTGAGGCGGCCACGGCCTTTTATGACAGGGAAGTTTCGAGATACGAAGATTAGGGATGCTCGATCAGCTACTGCAGTTAGACAAAGATGTATTTATCTATTTAAATGGTTTGGGCACCCCTGCCTGGGACACTTACTGGCAGTTTGTTTCCCATAAGCTCAGTGCCCTTCCCTTATACCTTTTCCTGCTCATTCTTTCATATCGGAAATTCGGGTTGAAAGGAACCTTGGTGTTGGTGGTGACGGTTGCGTTGTTGATAACGGTATCCGATCAACTTAGCAACTTTTTTAAATATGGTGTTACTAGGTTACGGCCCTGCCATGATCCGGAAGTGAGTTCCCTCATGAGGTTGGTAAAGAGCTATTGCGGAGGAAAATTCGGATACTATTCAGCACACGCCTCAAATTCATTTGCATTGGCCATTTTCTTCGGTTTTATATTACGTTCCCAAATCCGATTAATACGTTTGGCCTTAGTTTTTTGGGCCTTGTTGGTAGCTTATAGTCGGATTTATATCGGTGTGCATTTTCCTTTGGATGTATTGACCGGTGCCCTGATCGGAAGTTTCTTGGGGTGGTTGTTTGCGAAGTTATTTATATTTGCACATCGGAAATTCTCCCTATGATATCCAACCTAAGGTACTGGTTTTTAATACTTCTTATTGTTCTGGTCTATATTGCCGGAAGCTTTGTGGCCCTCTTTGAAAACGATTCCGCCCAGTTTGCGGTGATGGCCATGCGAATGGTCAACGAGAACGATTTTATTAATTTGTTCAAGGGCCCCAATGAGTATTTGGACAAGCCGCACATGCACTATTGGTTGGCGGCGCTCTCCTATAAAATTTTTGGAATCCACGACTGGGCTTACAGAATACCGGGGATATTGGCAACGCTTTTGGGAGCCTATAGTTGCTACGGACTTGGAAGGCTCTTGTATAACGTGGAAACGGGAAAATTGGCAGCGCTCGTCTTTATGACCGCCCAGACAATTGTATTGGGAGCGATAGACGTGCGTACCGATGCCGTTTTGACCGGCTTTACCATTTTCGCCATATGGCAACTAACGGCCTATATTGAAAAAGGAAATTTCATGGCAATTCTCTTGGGAGGTTTTGGCGCCGGGATGGCCTTTTCCACCAAAGGACAGATTGCTCTGGTAGTCATAGGTTTACCTATTTTATGCCATTTGGCCTATACCCGAAAGTGGTACAGATTTTTAAGTTGGAAGGTACTTTTGGCCCTGGTAATTTTTGGTTTGACCATTGCGCCTATGCTGTATGCATATTACCTGCAATTTGACCTACATCCTGAAAAAATAATTCGGGGTAGGGGAAACCGAAGTGGCATCTTTTTTATTTTCTGGGAACAGAGTTTTGAGAGGATGAGTGGGGAAGGCATCGGGAAGAACAGCAGTGATTACTTTTTCTTCTTCCATACCTTTTTATGGATCTTCCTACCTTGGACCCTTTTGGCGTTGGCAGCTTATTGGAGTAAGGCAAAGGCCTTTTTAAAAGTACGGTTTGCCTACAAGCCGGGCCATGAATTTTTGACCTTGGGCGGGATTACCCTGGTCTTTATACTGATTAGTTTTGCCCAATTCAAACTACCGCATTACCTGAACGTTACCATCCCTTTGTTTTCGGTGCTTACGGCTTCTTTTGTGTACGATGTGCATCGGTCCGACAAAAAAAGGATGACCAAGTTTTTAATGGGCGGCCAATATTTTATTTTATCGGTTGTATTCTTGGCAAGTGCCTTGATCTGTTTTTATGTCTTTAAGTTCGATGGTCTTTTAATTCCGATACTACTTAGTGTTTCAGGGTTGGTAGTTGTTTATTTTGCGCTTAAAAGGGAGACCTTTTATACAAAACTCATTACCGTTTCGGTTTGTGCCTCCGTTTTGTTAAATGCGGTTTTGAACCTTCATTTCTACCCGAACCTTCTCAAATATCAGGGTGGATCCAATATGTCTGAATTGATATCGGAAAATAACATATCCGTAGATAAAATTTATAAAATTGGAGATGACCATACCTGGGCCCTGGACTTTTACAATAAGTTCCCCGTACAGATCAGTTCCTTGAAAGACCTAAAAAACAAAAAGGATGTTTGGGTCTATGTGAACGATGTCCAACTGGAAATAATACGAAAATCTCCGCTGGACTGGGACAGGCAATTGACAGTTGACCAATTCCGAATCACTCGATTGCAGGGAAAGTTTCTTAATCCTAATACTAGGAAGAATGTTGTCAACAATATGCATTTGGTACACTTAATTAGCAATTAATATTATTTAATTAATTGTACGTGTAGATACTTCATCATTATCTCTCATTAAAATCCAATGTTAGATTTTAATTAAAGTCCTCCTTCGAGTTATGTTTTATATGTTTCAATTTACCTCTAATTAGGTCTTCTAGGATTCCATTTATATAAGGATAAAGTATACAGCTCTCTTTTTAATCGGAATTGCAACAATCCAACTTCTTTTTAAGATGATTCAATGAAATATCATTTTAATTGAGAGCGATCATGTTCATTTTTGACACATCAAAAAAATCTTTAAAAGAAATATAATGACACCAACAACTGTTTTTTCACTGGTAAATTTTCTGGTCATGCCCATGTGGCTCTTGTTGATTTTCCTACCAAAATGGAAGCCGACTAAATTCCTCATTCATTATAAAATTGTACCGATAGTCCTATCAGCTATATATGTTTTATACATCCTACAAGCACTGATTGCAAACGGTATGATGGACTTTGGGAGTCTTAAAAGCGTAATGGAATTGTTTACTGTGGAAAACGCAGCTTTGGCTGGATGGATACATTATCTGGCATTTGATTTATTAATAGGCATGTTGATGATAAACCAAAACAAGAATGTCAATATTCATTTGGTATTAATGGCACCTTGCTTATTCCTAACCTTCATGTTTGGCCCCTTAGGTTTCCTACTGTTTATGGTGCTAAAAGCCCTTAAGTACAATCCGGCCTAAATTAATAACATAAACTATTTAAGAATTCAAAATTTTTAACCATGGAACAACTTATATCAATAGTCGACAAGAATGACCAGTCTTCAAATGAATACTTAGGCACCAATTCGTGGACTGGGATAAAACTAAAACGTCTTTTTTTAATCGTAAAGGACCAAAGTCCTATTGTATACTGGGTCGCCATTATTATATCTCTGTTAGGCTTGGGATGTGTTTTTGGACTTTTTATTGACGATAGAACCTTATTAGGTGTCAATGTTTGGTTGAAACCACTTAAGTTTTCCATTTCTATTGCCATTTATTTGATTACGGTCGGTTATCTAATTACAAAATATCCATACTCCAATAAAAAGAAGGCGATTATCAACCATATAACCGCATGGACCTTATTATTAGAGTTTCTGATTATATTCTATCAAGGTTCCAAGGGTGTTCAGAGTCATTATAACATGGCTACTCCCTTTGATGGTATTCTATTTATGTTCATGGGTGTTTTTGTGGGCATTAATGTTTTGACGATGGTATTGTTTGTAGCGGATACCCTAAGATTGAAGCTGAAAGTGACAAGGCCCGTTCAATGGGCAATATTTTTAGGTTGGCTAATTGTACTTTTAGGTAGCTGGATAGGAGGGCAGATGATTAGCCAATTGGGTCATAGTGTTGGAGTAGTTGACGGAGAGAAAGGATTGCCATTTGTAAATTGGAGTGTAAAAGGCGGGGATTTAAGAGTTGCCCATTTCTTCGCATTGCATAGTATACAGATAATTCCGTTATTCGCTATGTGGATGGGTCATAAAAGGAAACTACGGCATAGGACACAAATACTGATTGTAACTGTCTTTGCCTTTATGCTGGCCCTAATGATTGGCTATGTTTTTTATCAAGCAAAACAGGGTATTCCCTTCGTAGCATCTTAATTAATCCAAAGTGGTATTTAACAAAGAAAAACGTATAAAATATTTAGGGTTTGATGACTTTTGGTTTTCTGTTGTTGGCATTTTTATCTTAAGTGTGGTTACGGCGTACCTTTTCAGTAGTTCAACAGCGGTTGTTTATCCCTTGGAAATGGTCTTAAGTTGGGTGGTATCCTTACTGTTTTCTACAGTCGACTGGCTAGTCAACAGGGGGGTGATGATTTTTTTACGAAGGAAATACCCAGCATTTAATGACGATGCCAAGCGCATCATGCTGTTTTTCCTTACTATAACTTTCACGGTTGTCTTCGTAGATTATGTAGGGGGTGCGTTATTGTCCTTAATACCGGGTATAAATTATAACGTTAATGTATCCAGACTTAAAATGCTTCTTCCTATTATTCTAATTACCATAATGACCATGGCGATATATGAAGCAATTTATTATAACATTCGGCTTCAAAAATCCATCAGGCAGGAGGAGCGTTCTAAACAGGCCATTGTACAAGCGCAACTAGATGTTTTGAGAAATCAGGCCCAACCCCATTTTTTCTTTAATACCCTGAATACATTACGTGATATTATCGACCAAAACCCTAGGGAGGATGCCAAGAAATTCGTAGATAAGTTATCCGATATTTACCGATTTTTACTGGAGGCAGGCAATGCAAATCTCCTTCCACTTCGAGACGAGCTTAAGTTTGCAAAAGCCTATATACACATACAATCCGAACGGTTTGGCACCAATCTAGTCGTCAATTGGGAGATTCCCGAAACTTCGCTAAATTTTAGGATTGTCCCTATGAGCTTGCAATTGTTGTTGGAAAATGCGATCAAGCATAATGTAATATCCAAGGCAAAACCCTTATCGATAGAAGTATTTGTCAATAATGACAAATTAACCGTGGAGAATAATATTCAACCGAAATCTACACAACTACCCTCCACAAAGTTGGGTCTCGCCAACATTCAAAAAAGGTATGCGTTGATTTCCGATACATCCATTGAAATTAATGATGATGGTAACCGATTTATAGTAACCCTACCCTTAATAAAAGTATCAGAACAAAAACCTAACTATGAAAATATTGATTATTGAGGATGAGGCCAGGGCGGCAAATCAATTGCAGCGAATGTTAAAATCTTGTGGTTTTGAGCACGAGCTTTTGGAAATTATTGATACGGTTGAAGATTCCGCACGTTGGTTTGAGGCAAATTCCAAACCTGATTTAGTTTTTATGGATATTCAATTGGCGGACGGGTTGAGTTTTGAGATTTTTCAAAAAATCGATGTCGACTCGCCCATCATTTTTACGACCGCATTTGATCAATATGCGATACAAGCCTTTAGGGTGAATAGTGTTGATTATTTGCTAAAACCTATTCAAGAAGTCGACTTGAAAAGGGCCTTGGACAAATTCAAAAAATCCAATAAACCAAACGCAGTTGAGCCAAGTGTTTTGAGACAACTCCTAAGCAGTTTTCAAACGACTCCGAAACGGGAAGGTATCCTGGTCAAAGATGGTAGTAGTTTTCTTCAAATTAAAGTGTCGGAACTTTTGTACTGTTATTCCGAGGAAAGTGTCACTTTTGGTGTGACTTCTTGCAAACGTTTCATCATCAATGAAACGCTAGACGAACTGTTTGAATCTTTGGACCCAAATAGGTTTTTTAAAATAAATCGCAGTCAAATCATTGCCAAAAATGCCATTGAAAAAATAGATTCTTATTTTAATCACCGGGTGAAACTCTCCATAACAAATCCACGTGATCAAGAATTCATAGTCAGCCGCTCAAAAACCAGTGATTTTAAGGAATGGTTAAATAAATAGTATTTGAATATAAATCTGGATAGGTATGAACATCTCCTATTTTCTGACGATTCAGAATTACTGTTTTTGGGGCAATCTTTGAAACGTTTCTACAATCCAGGAAGATTTATAGTTTGATTTTCTTAAAATGAAAAACAATTCCCATTAAGGAAACCAACGCTGTAATCAAAAAGAACACCACACTTATCCCTACCGAAATGCCCTCGTTCAAGTTTAAAAGGGCTGCCCCATAAAAAAAGGTAACTTCCCTACTTCCAAGACCACCAATGGTCAAAGGGACGACCGATACAATGGAAGAGACCAAAAATATCACCAAATAAGCTATGGCATTTCCCTCAATGGACAGTGCCTGCATAATACAGAGTACGCAAATAATTTGGGCGAATTGTATTAGGGCAGAATACCCTACCGATTTCCAAAAAATGGGTAGCACATAACCAAAAAATTTCTTTTTCAAGAAGTAAAAGACAGTCATCGATAATGGTATTAAAACCAAGAATAGCCATCGATACGGATTGAAAAGCTCAAATTCCAATACCCATAAAAGGCCGCAGGCATAAATAAATAGTAACAGCAGACCACTGAGTCGGTCAAGCACCAAAACACTAACAACACGTTTAGTGGGCACCTCGAAAGTCTTTTTGATCAAGTACCCTTTGTAGGCATCGCCGCCAATTCCACCGGGTAAGAAAAGATTGTAAAACATCCCCAGTAAATAAAGTTTTAAATTGCTTTTTTGGGACAAAGGGATTCCAAGTTGATGGAAATAGGTATTTAATCTAAAGGAGGCAATTACTTTGGACACTAAAAACAAGAGCATCGCCAAAGCCAAATAAAACGGATTGCTTTTTTTTAAGGTGTCCACCACTTCCGTGAAATCGATATTGGTAAATATGAAGTAAACAAGCGCAACGCTTATCAACAACTTAAGAGCGGTGGTAAGGGTCTTACGCGGATTGGCCACCTATGCTTACTTTTTTGATTCGGTACGGTCTTTTTTGTTGCGACTCGTAGTAGGTGCGTATCAACAATTCCATCACAATGCCTATAGTGAACAATTGAATGCCTCCCAAAATGAACATCAGTCCGAAAGTTAGCAAGGGCCTGTTTCCAATATCCTCGCCCAATCCAAACTTTACTATGAGCAAATATATGTTTATGAGCACACCAAGAATGATCAAGAGAAAACCAAAAATCCCGAAAAGGTGAATCGGCCTTTGAAAATATTTTCTGATAAAAAGTAGCAACATCATATCGGCCACCACCTTAAAAACGCGTTCCAGTCCGTATTTGGAAACTCCGGCATGTCGTGCGTGGTGTTTTACCGGGACCTGTTTTATCTGTGCTCCTTCCAAATGGGCCAGTAGGGTAATGAATCGGTGCATCTCCCCATATAAGTTCAAATCCTTGGCAATGTCCTTAGTAAAGACCTTTAGGGCGCACCCATTGTCCTTGATATCCAATTTGGTTACCCTGCGCACCAAGTAATTGGCAATTTTGGAAGGAATTTTCTTTACCAAGGAATCCTTACGTTTCTGTCGAATACCTGTAACCAAGTCATATTCGCCGTCTAGCGCAAAGGAAAGCATTTGTGGAATGTCACTTGGGTCGTTCTGCAAATCCCCATCCATGGTGATAATGTATTCTCCTTCTGCATAATCTATACCAGCTGCCAAGGCCAAACTCTGACCATAATTTTTCTTGAGCTCGATCAGATGGACTTTTGGGTCTTCCATTCCCTTGACCACTTTTTTGGTGTTGTCCTTTGAGAAATCGTCTATGTATATAATTTGGTAATTATATCCCATTAGGCTCTCATGGATTTTTTGGGTCAATAAAACCACATTTTCTTCCTCATTGTACAGAGGTACCACCACAGAGAGTAGGGAAGGAGTAACAATATCCATTAAGCTGCTTTAGGATTATGGAGCAAAGTTAAGTTTTTATCCTAATACTGATATAAACGATTTTTTTAATAGGTTTTTCTGTAGTCCCTGAGTAAGCTTTCTGCGGCGGTAAATGGTGTAATCTCACTTTTCATAACCTTTTCTTCCAAAAGGGAAAGTGATGCGGAAAGGGTTGGATTTTCATAAAAATCCTGAAGAAGGATATGGTTCAAATGCTGCCGGAGCCACTTTTTGTTCTGTAGTTTCCTCGTATTGCTAAAATGACCATTTTCCTTAGTGTGTTCCACAAATTTTTCAATGCAGGACCAAATAGGTTCCAAGCCTTTGTTTTCTAAGGCGGAGCAGGTCATTACTTTGGGAACCCAACCATTTTCTTTGGCGGAAAAAAGATGTAGTGCACGGCTAAACTCTTGTTTAGCTGTTTCGGCAGATTTTACGTTGTGACCATCTGCTTTATTGATAGCAATGGCATCGGCCATTTCCATGACCCCTCTTTTGATTCCTTGGAGCTCATCGCCTGCACCGGGTAGTTTTAACAAAAGGAAAAAGTCGGTCATATCCCGTACCGTGGTTTCGTTTTGACCAACCCCAACGGTTTCTATCAAAATAATATTGTAGCCGGCGGCTTCCATGAGTATGATGGTTTCCCTTGTTTTTCTCGCAACCCCTCCCAATGAGCCGCTGGTTGGGGATGGCCTTATAAAGGCATTTTTTTCATTCGACAGGGTTTCCATGCGTACCTTATCCCCCAAAATACTCCCTTTGTTCTCAGTGCTCGAGGGATCTACCGTGAGGACCGCAACCTTATTGCCCCTCTTTATCAAGAAATTTCCAAAATTTTCAATAAAGGTACTTTTACCGACACCTGGTACGCCCGTAATACCAATTCGAACCGACTCTTTTTGATTCCCAAGGCACTTTTCCAGCAGTTTATCCGCCAAAGATTGATGTTCTTTCTTGGTACTTTCAATAAGGGTGATGGCCTTTGCCAGGGCGGTTCTATCGTTTTCGAGAACTTTTTGGGACAAGGTATCTATGAAGTCCGCACCGGGGGTCGTATCAAGGCTGTTATCCAATGCTCCTATGTCTTTGGGTTTCTGGGTTTTTTATCTGTTAATGGGGACGTTTATAATAGTTTTGTCCCAGGATAGGCTTAGGTATAGTTGGTCTTCATTGATAAAATCGATAGAAAAGTTTTCAATAGGTTCCTGAACGTTCCTTGATGGCACTTCTACAATGATCAAGTCCTCACTGGCTTCCCGGGTTGTTTGGGTGCCCCCTCCAAATAAACTGACCCCCCAATCCGGAACTTCCTTATTGAAAATTACCTTCCAACTATCTTTATTGGGGATGGTCCATAGGGAATAGGTTCCTGCAGGTAGGGGCTTATCAATTATTTTGATTGCTTCTGAAGTTGTAAAAGTAGTGGGTTCATTGGCTCCAGTTCGCCACACTTTGTCAAAAGGTACCAGTTGCCCAAAAATCTCCCTTCCTTTTTTCGACGGACTTGAGTAATGGACTTCGAGTTCCGCGCCTTGAAGAACATAGGTACTGGTCTTTTCTGGACTATGTTTCTTGGTTTGATTTCTCAAGTAGGGAAGGCCCACAAAGTAAAACAAGCCAAATAGTACCAAAAATACTACTATGAGTCTTTTCAATAGTTTCATGGGACACCTTGGGTTTAGTTCGTTCTAAGGTACTAAATCAAATTTAAAGATGGTAATGTTGTTATAGGTTTCACCGGGTCTTAAAACACTATTGGGGAAGTCCGGTTGGTTGGGGGCATCCGGGTAATTCTGGGTTTCAAAACAAATTCCTGGAAAGTCCAAGGGTGTATAGACCACTAATGCGGGCTGATTGGTAAACACGGACATGGTAATACCTGATTTGGCCGAATGTAACTCCGCTACTTTTTCATTCCCCATATCCTTGATGAATGGCGTGTCCAACCTTTGAACTCCTATTTCCTTGGGTAAGAGAAAGTCATAATTCGTTTTTCGTACCGGTATGATATTGCCGGTAGGCAATAGATTATCATCCGTTTCCAGTAGGTAAGGACAATTAAGCTGCAGTTCATATGCATCAATGAATGGGCTGTCGTCCAATTTAAAATAGGAATGGTTCGTCAGATTTACCACGGTGCTACGGTCGGTAATCGCCTCGTGTATAATTTGAAGGGCGTTGTTGACCAATTTATAGGTTACGTTCACTGTAAGGTTGCCAGGATACCCTTCCTCCAGATGTTTGCTTTGGTAGGATAGTTTTACCATAGGGTCATCTCCGTAGGACACTTCCTCAATATTCCAGTATTTTTGATGAAAACCTTCTTTTCCCCCGTGTAGATGCACTCCGTCCTCATGGTACAAAAGAAATTTTTCCCTGTCCAATACAAAACTCCCGTTGGAAATACGTCCGGCGTACCTTCCAATACAGGCACCCAAGCAATTTTCGTCCAAGCGGTACCTACTAGGGTGATTATAGCCTACTACCACGTTGGTGTAGTTTCCATCCTTTCCCTTTACCAATAATTTTTGGATGATGGCACCATAGTCCAGGACCATCAGGGTCATAAATTCATTGGATATCGTAACTTGTTTCAAGTGAAATAATTAAAAAAGATTCGTAAAAATAGCAGTTTTTTGCAACATCCCTTTTTTTCTTTCGTCCTTAAAATAACAAGCACTAAAACAAACATCAAACCGACCCATGTTTCAAGCTGACATTTTAGAAAAATGTAAGGCCAATGACCGTTCTGCACAGTTAAAATTGTACAGGCAATATTGTGATGGGATGTACTGTGTGGCCATGCGTTTTTTGAAAAATGCGGATGATGCGGAGGATGTGTTGCAGGAAGCGTTCATCAAAGCATTTCAAAAGATGCATCAGTATAAGGGAGAGGTCACTTTTGGGGCTTGGTTGAAGAGGATCGTAGTGAACAAATGCATCGATTTTTTGAAGTCTAAAAACGAACATACTATCTCCTTGGATGAAACGTACATGAAACCGGTAGATGAAGACGATGATTGGAGGGTTGACGGGCAAATTGACTTGAATGAAGTCAAGGAAGCCATAGGGCAGTTGCCCAATAAATACAAATATGTGGTAATGATGTATTTGGTAGAGGGGTTTGACCACCAAGAAATTTCCGAGGTATTGCAGATATCTGAAACCGCATGCAGGACAAGGCTCTTACGTGGTAAAGGCCAGTTAAAGGAATTTTTAAAAATAAAGGGTTATGGCACAGGATCTTAAAAAAATGTTTGATAAGGAACGTGAGGAACAAAAGTTCAGAATGGAACAAGGCCATGAAGGACGCTTTTTGTCCAAGTTGGAGGCGTCGCTACCAAAAAAAGCAAAAACTTCCTCTAATAGGTGGAGGATAGCCGCCTCCATCCTTCTTCTAGTTGGGGCAGGGCTACTGGCCTATTTGCAATTTGGTACGAAAGCGGATATGCCGGCAACTATTGTGGATAAGGTTGATCCCGATGGGGAAAATAAAAGTTTTTCATTTGGCGACCTTTCCCCAGATTTAAAAAAGGTGGAGAATTATTACGTGGCGAATATAAACATGGAGCTATCACAATTGGATATTTCCGAAGCGAATAAAGAGCTTGTGGATAGTTTTATGGAGCGACTGTCGGAGCTCAATTCAGAATATGAACGCCTTAACGGCGAACTGAACGAACTGGGTCCAAACGATCAGACCATATCGGCCTTGATAGAAAACCTTCAGTTGAGATTACAATTATTGCAAAAATTAAAAAAGAAGATAAATCAATTAAAATCATCAAAAAATGAACAGATCACAGAAAATAGTATCTAAGGAGCTCATCATCGCCTTAGGATTTTTAATTACTTCATGGGGTGCTTTTGGACAAAAGGAAAGTAAGACTTATCAGGAAAGTTTCAATGTGGATAAGGATGCCATTTTGGATATCAATACAAGTTATACCGATATTGAATTCGAAACTTGGAATAAAAGCACCGTTGAAATAACAGCCACCGTAGATCTTGAGGGGGCAGGAAAAGAGGAAGCCAAGGAATATTTTGAGAATGATCCCATTAAAATTTTGGGAAATAGCTCAAGGATCGAGATTACCTCCGGTTCCAATAAGTTTGGACTTTTTGGCTCCCAGAATTTTGAGTTTGAATTTGGGGATTTGGACATTGAGCTTCCTGAAATTGCTCCTTTTGTAGTGGAAATTCCAGAAATCGCTCCTTTCCCTGAAATCGTCGAAATGCCCCCCATGCCCCCCTTACCGTTAACAGATGGCTTTAAGTTTGACTATAAAGCTTATCAAAAAGATGGGGAAAAGTACATGAAGAAATGGCAAGAGGAATTTAAAAAGAGTTTTGATGAGAAGCATCAAAAAAGATTGGAGGAATGGGCCAAGCGTATGGAAGAACGCGGTAAAGAAATGGAGAAGCGTTTAGAGGAGCAGGATAAAAGAAGGGAGGAAATGATGAAAAAGCGCGAGGAAATGGTGGAGAAAAGAATGGAAAGCCAGGAAGCCATGCAAGAAGCAAGGGAGGCCCATAGGGACAAAAGGCGTGAGATGATAGAGCTAAGGGAGAAACATGAAGGCCCCAATATATTTTATTTTTCTACCGATGGGGAAAACAAGAACTATAAAATCAAAAAAACCATCAAGATCAAAATGCCAAAATCGACCAAAATCAAAATGAATGTAAGGCATGGTGAAGTGAAATTGGCCGAGAACACAAGGAACTTGAATGCGACCTTGTCGCATTCAAGCCTTTGGGCCGCAACTATTGACGGGAACGAGACCAGTGTTTCAGTTTCATACTCTCCTGTCAGTGTCCAAAATTGGAACTTTGGTCAGCTCAAAACCAATTATTCAAAAGGCGTGGAACTAAGTGAGGTGCTAAATTTGAACCTACAGGCCAATTCTTCAGACGTCACCATCCATAGATTATTGAAGAAGGCCTTTATCAAAAATGATTTTGGCCCTCTAAAAATTATTTCTATAGATGACGGTTTTGAAGAAATGGATATTTCTTTAAATAACGCAGAACTCCATTCTCAGCTACCAAGTTCGCCTACATCGATTTATATAAAAGGAACAGCCTCGGAATTGGCTTTGCCCAAAAGTTTAACTTTAAAGGAGACCAAAAATGGAAACACAAGGATTTTAAAAGGATATCACCTATCGGACAATAGCAATCGTTCCATTGTCATTACCTCAGATTATAGCGAAGTAACCATCCAATAAACACCCTTTCCCTTCTTTTTTACAATTTAGGTTCCCAGCCCTGCGTATACTCCCTTTTCCAGAATTTCATGGCCATTTCATTGTTCAATACCTTGCCTGTTACCGTATCGATTTTTAAGGTCTCTCCAGCGTCTTGGGCCATATTGCCCAAATGGCATAACATAGTCGTAATACTGGCATCCTGAATATCTGAATGTAAACTTTCGTCCTGCCGTATGGCGTTGAAGAAATTGGCGACATGGTTCACATCCAATTGGCCTTCCCCGCGGGTATTGGTCGTTTCGCTGACTCCACCTTCTTTTTCCTCTTTCAATAAATTTCCTTGTAGGTCGTACAATTGATAAAAGTTACGGTCCAGCATAATGGAGCCCTTACTTCCATAAATCGTAATACCCCTGCCCGGTCTTTCCGGTTTCATGATACCCCTACTATGTCCCGTCCATGTAATGAACTTGTCGTTGTCAAAAGTATAGGTGACCTGTTGGTTATCTACAAATTCCCAATCATCATCGTAGGTGTATTTTCCACCAAAGGAAGTTACACTGTTGGGTAGGTCAACCCCAAGTGCCCACCTACAGATATCTATTTCATGCGTTCCATTATTGTGGATTTCTCCCGTTCCCCAATTCCGGAACCAATGCCAGTTATAGGGGTGGACATTGTCCTTGTACTTTTCCCGTAAAGCGGGTCCCTGCCACAATTCCCAATCCAAAGTCTTTGGCACATCTATTACCTTGCCTTTGCCAATACTACCTCGGTTGTTGGAGTAGTAGGCTTCGCCTTTATACACATCCCCAATAATTCCTTCCCTAATATCTTTAATGGCACTAATGGAGGTGATGGCCGAGCGTTGCTGATTCCCCATCTGTACTTTTTTGCCATATTTGCGCTGTGCTGCAGTAAGTAGTTCGTTTTCGTGGGGGTTATGGCTACAGGGTTTTTCAACGTAGACATGTTTTCCTGCCTGAAGTGCCAAAATCGCCATTGGTGCATGCCAGTGTTCAGGGGTGGCAATAAAAACGGCATCCACCCTTTTGTCCTCCAATACTTTACGAAAGTCCTTTTCTACCTTGGGTACATACCCAATGTTTTCTTTACACCAAGTATTGTGTTCCTCAATAATAACATCATCCACGTCACAATTGTAAAGAATGGTGGCATTTGCATCTGCATGTATGGCCTTAACATGAGCCTTTGCTCGGCTGCGCACTCCTATAACCGCACAGTTTATCTTATCGTTGGCCCCTAATATTTTACCATATGAGGCAGATGGTAGTATCAATCCTCCTAACGTTAAGGCGGCTGTTCCCGCGCTCGTTTTCTTTATAAAATTTCTCCTAGTTGTCATTGCCTATTCTTTAGTGGTTGGTTTTATCTTTATATTTTTAAAGGAGACTCTGTCTCCATGGTCCTGTAGAAGAATATGTCCTTTTTCGGCTTCCCCAAAGTTGGGCCATGTCACATACTTACTTTCGGATACCAATTTTTTGTATTCATCGCTTCCCCGTTCATATTCCAACACTTTCATACCGTTTAACCAATGCTCCACGTGTCCATTCTTGGAAATAATGTGGGCGGTATTCCATTCCCCAATTGGATTGATGGGTTTATCCTCACTTGCCTTGATGAGGTCATATAGTGAGGAAACCGTTCTACTACCCTCATGGTTGCCCAGTTTGGCATCTGGATGCCTTTGATCGTCCAATATTTGATACTCCAAACCTATGGAGGAACCAGGGCCTTTATTGAGGTCCGTGTTCACGTAGTATTTAATTCCACTATTAGCTCCTTCGGTAAGTTTAAAGTCTACCTTTAATTCAAATTCACCATAGGTTTCCTTGGTAACGATATCCCCACCGGCTGCGGATTCTTCACCTCCTGAGGAAAGTACGGTCAAGACGCCGTCTTCTATTTCCCAGCCCTTATCGGGGAATTCATCCAAACGGGCACCCCGCCAGCCGTTGGTTGTCTTGCCGTCCCAAAGCATTTGCCAGCCATTTTTTTCCTCGTCAACGCCTAAGGCATTTTTGGTAATAATCGGGTCGATTGAAGTTTTTTTGGAATATTTGGAAAGACTATCTGTAAGGATTTTGATGTTTTTCCAAATGATTTCAGTACCTTCCTTTTGGTCATCACCAATACTGTGAACCTGTAGCGCAATAAAACCTTCAGAGGTTTTATCATCAACGAGGTGAGCGGCAGGAACTCCATTGATCCATGTTTTAAGGGTATCCCCAATGGCCTCAATTCTATAATGGTTCCAATCATTTTGTTTAAAAGCCTTTTGAGCTTCCGGATTTCCGGTCAAAGGGTTTAACCATCCTCGTCTGGCCTCATCATAAATACCGGCACTCCAGGCCCTATCCGAAGGATCTATCTCAATTTGATATCCGTGCACCCTTCCGTCCATATAATGGGGAAAACTGTTGCTTCTGATTTGAATTCCGGAATTCATGCTAGGGTCAACTTTATAGTCCAGCTCCATGATAAAATCCCCGTACATCTTGTCCGTAGTTAAAAATGAATTGGGCGTATTGTGGACCGTACTCCCAACAATACTGTTATCCCGAACCGTGTAATTTGCCTTTCCACCTTTTTGAGTCCATCCATTAAGGGATTGACCATCAAAAAGGGATACCCATGGAGTGTCATCAACTGGTTCCTGTTTGCAGGCTAAAATTAGAAGTGCTCCTAAGACAAGTGCCGTAAGGCTTAATTTGTGTTTTATCATGCTCTATCAATTGGTTAAATAAAAAAAGCGTCCATTTTGGACGCTTGAAGATAGTAATTTTTGATGTTTTTTTAATTGGATGAATCCACTTCAATTTCTACGGTATGACTTACGGGAATGCCATCGTTCGTAAGCCCTTCCATTTTTATCAGGTATCTGCCCGGGTTATCCCCCGTAAAGAATTCTAGTTTGTTGTCCCCTTCCTTTTTTAGCATTATGTTGGGCTCCCAAAACAGGGTAGAGCGGTAATCGGGCTTTTCATGTTCTTTTTTGTCTAATGAATAATTAGGGGTATAAAATTCCCTTACCTTGTTGAAACCGGGTATTTTAAAATCTTTAATACCCGGATACTTTTCGGGTATTTCATCAAACGTCAAACCTTTTTCGGTATATATTGAAATAACACCAGCCCCTCCTTGTGAACCAAAAATCGTGGTATCTGCCCAATTTACATCCATAAAACTTACCTCTATAGCCCTTAAACCTTGTAAGTACGTAATATCCGACCAGACACCATCAACCATAACCCCTGGAATAGATCCCGCGTTCATAGATTTGGGACCACCTGGGAGTTTGATTTGTTGAAATGGATATGTCCCTGTAACCCAAACTCCGGATATTCTTGCTAATAAATCCATTGCGCTAAGGGAAACTCCCCCAAAAATGGAATCACGATAAACTCTTCTTGAAAAGGGACTTGACGAAAACATAGTATTATAAGCTTCATTAATCAATTCCTTTCTTGTTTTTTTCTTTTCGGTTACAACCACTTCATCCAGTTGGGTAACCTCCTTAGGATCATATTTGAAATCTGCTACCTTTTTTTTATAAGCATTGAGAAGATAGTCGTTATCGGGTTTGACAACTTTTGAAATTTTGGTAGAATTTTTTCGAGCGGCTGGCAGATTCATCGGGTGGGTCGAGTCTAGGATAAAGTCGATAGACCTTGGTTTTTTGGAGATGCTTTCCGCCTGGAGTATGGCGTCCAAACTGTCCTGGAAATAGAAGTTCCCGAAACTGAACCTTCCATCGATGTCGGTCGAGTCCTTTTCATAGATAAGGTCCTCTCCCATAAGGGTGAGGGATGCCACGCTCTGTCTGGGCTTTTCGTTGTCGTGGAAGCTGACGGTCCTACCGCTGATGGTAATGCCCTTTTCTGGTGGGAATCGCAGCTTCTTGCTTGTTTTTTGTCGTAGGAGTTCCTGCCACTCGAACCGTCGCCATCCATGGGTGAGCATAAGAGCGTCTAAAAGCTGTTTTCTATCTTGGGAGGCATCCTTGAAAAAATAACCGGCATCGGGAACGGTAGCCCCCACATCGGAGTCGAGCAAGAGCCAACTGCGTATATCGCGGGAATATTCGGAGGTCAGGGAATTATCGGAAACCACGCTCATGGAGAACTCACCTTCCAATGAATTTCCTTCGGAATCTGCTAGTGCCAGGTCGATTTGAATGCGATCTCTTGTTCCGTAGCTTTTCCTGTCCGTATCCATGGAAAGCGATGCGCGCTGATCGGGATTTTCCACGAAGAAGAGCCGTTCGCTTACGGGCTCGCCCTTGGCCGTGAACAAGGTGAACTGTGCCACTCCTTCCTTAAGCTGTTCCGGATATATCTTTACGGCATGTTCCTTCGTCCCGTAACCGTTCACCACCTGTTTTAGGAAGACCTCGCCCCTTAGGTGGCCCAGTAATAGTGCTCCCTGCAGTCCGTCCGATAGGTTTGTGGCCACCTGTACCAGGATATATTCCCCTCGGTCCGTAACGTTGAGCAGATACCCTTCGTTTATGGCCTTTGGCAGTTCAAATTCATTGTTATAGGACTCTCCGTTCAACCGTGCATAATAAGTCTTTCCTGGAAGTGGTTTAAGGTTGACCATGCCCAGGCCGAACTCCCCACTATTGAAGTCGGTAACGATGTTGCCTTCCCCGTCCAGAATACTGCCCCTAGCAGCTAGACCGTTGCCCAGTCCGTCGGTCACCTCGATGCCGAGTTTGGTGGCCATCCCGTAAACGAGCTGTCCGCCTTCCGGGAAAAAGCGCACGATGGTACGGGATGCCTGTTCCGAAGCATCACCTTCGCCGTTTTCCTTGGAATTGCCTAAGTTTTGGGAATTTTCAGGAAAATCGGATGTGGTCATGCTCTGCATCCAAATGTGGATATTCTTTTCGAAGAGTATGGGCTCGTCCTCATTGAGCATGTATTTTGTATAGGCCCTCAGAGTATATTCGCCCTGTTCGAGTTCTTGGTCCAACCTAATTTCGCCCTCGGCCCCCGGGCCCATAGCGAATTGTTTCCTTCGTTCCACGACCTGTCCGTCCGGGCCTACCAGTTCCACATGAACGACCTTGCTCTTGTTGCTTGCCTTGTGGTCTATGCCGTCCACGAGATAGGTTTTGAACCATATGGTCTCCCCGTTGGTATAGAAGTCCTTGTCCGTCAGCAGATAGGTTTTCTCCGGCCTTTCGTTCTTGCTGTAGAGCAGGAGCTTTCCCAGGATGTTCTTGATCTGTACACTTTCCTGTACGGGTGTATCGAAAGAAATGAGGCCCATCATAAAGAGACAGGCCAAAAAGAGAAAAGGACGTAATTTTTTCATAGCGAAGTATTTACGTCCTTTAAAATACTAAAAAATTTTATAATGTAAGGAAATTCCTTAATGGACTTCCTCTTTTAAATAACCCCCAAAATTGGCCTTAAACCTATTCAACCTTGGAATGGAAACGTTACGAATGTAGGAATTGTTAGGATGTTTTCTTTCGTAATCCTGATGGTATTCCTCCGCATCATAAAACTTGGTAAAGGCGGTCACTTCCGTAGTAATGGGCGCCCCGCTGTAAACATTTTGATTTTTTAATGCCTGGATATAACTTTCTATAATCTTTTTTTCTTCCTCATTTTTATAAAAAGCAATGGAACGATATTGCGTTCCCCGGTCTGGACCTTGGCGGTTTAACGTGGTGGGGTCGTGGGACCCAAAAAATACTTGGACCAATTCCACAAAGGATATGACTTTAGGGTCATAATATACTTCCACAGCTTCGGCATGTGAACTCTGTCCACTGCCCACCATTTCATAGGTTGGATTTTTTTCCGTTCCCCCGGCATAGCCAGAAATTACTTCCTGTACCCCTCTAACACTTTCAAATATGGCTTCCACACACCAAAAGCAGCCACTGGCAAAATAGGCGGTTTCATATTTGCTTAGGTCTTGCCGACTCAATTTTTCAATTTTTTCAGGAGTTGCCACCTTTTCAGAAGCATTTTCGGAAATCGTATGCTGTTTGGTTTTGGACTGACAGCTTGTAGCTAAGAGTATGGCAAAGCCTAAAACAATTAGTTGTATGTTCTTCATTATAATGGGTTTTATCTAGTTAGTAGGAAAAATACAAAGGACTTACCTCAAAAAAGGTTAAAATATGTTAAGGATATAGATTCTCAACTTATTTTTATCCGATGAACACTTTCGAGCAATTACTTTTTTCATGTTCCGAAGGGACAATCCCTATTTTGGAACACACCTATCCTGTATCAAGTTATGTTCCACTGGATCTATCCGTTGAGAATCCCCATTTGAAGGATCTTGACATTACCAACCCGATAGTCTGTCAAACCTATATAGATTTGGTTTTAAAGAAAGAAGAGGGTCTTGTTGCCTATGGGGGCTACTTGGAACAAAGAAATTTATACGACGATAAAGGTAGTTTCTACAGTGCTGACCTGCAAAGAAATATACATTTAGGAATCGATTATTGGGCACCTGCCGGAACCAAGGTACTGGTTCCTTTGGATGGAAAAATCCATAGTTTTAAGAACAATGATGTAAAAGGGGATTATGGCCCTACCATAATTATGGAACACCATTTTGATGATTTAATATTTTACACCCTTTACGGTCATTTGAGTCTTGAATCCTTAAAGGGATTAACCGTTGGAATGGAGTTTAGTGCCGGAAGCGTACTGGCGACCTTGGGTACCCCGGATATCAATGTAAATTACGCTCCGCACCTGCATTTTCAGATTATCCAGGATTTGTCAGACTACGTAGGTGATTATCCGGGCGTATGTGCTCAAGAAGACCTTGATTATTACAAGAAGAATTGCCCAGATCCTAATTTGCTATTGAAAATTTGATAATCCCGCTCGATTAAAAACACCTTTTTTCGATAACCTGTTTTTTACGCCGAGTACGTTCGTCGATTGAATTTTACACATTGTCCGTTATGTTGCCGGATATCGAGAAATGCTTGTTTTTCAACGAATGGCAACCCCCTCAAATACGCTTGCGCCAGTTATAATAGTGTAACAAACGTAAGTCATGAAAACAATAGCAACCATCTTCTTCATCTTCTTAATAGGGACCGCGGCCAGCGCACAGGACAGGACCGAGAACTCAAAGGTACAGACGATAGTGATGGGCATAGATACCCAAACCGAAAAATCAATAAAGATGGAAGGAAAACAGGAAGTGGCCCGTTTGTACCGATTCAAAAACTCAAGGGTCAAAAAGGAACTTTCCTTTGCTACAAGAGCGACCAGCCCTAAAATGGCCTAGACTACAATATTATCCCCTCGGTATCCCTACCTGCCGAATGGCAGGTTTGGGGCTACCCCTTCAAAACTTTTCAAGTACCTCCATCTATTTTTTGGTAATCATCTACTTTAAACATGTAGGAATCGAATTAATTTATCGATGAAATGCACGAAAACATCGATGAACTTAAAATATTAATGTAGGAAATTACTTATTAACCAATGTTGTTCATCGAAAAGTTTGAAATTCATCGGTAAAACCTAACACTTCATCGAATCCTGAATTTGAAATCAACAATGATGGAGTTATATACAGACCAAATCTACCTACTAATGAAAACCATTCTTTTTTTTATGCTTGTTATCTGCACGGGCGCTTTTGCCCAAGCTCAGAAACCGGTATCTGAAATGAAAGTAAGAACCATTTCAATGCCCATTACTGAACCCATGGACCAAACTAATTTGGGTGAAAAGCTCCCTGCGGTAACAGGTATTTTTGTACTTAAGCATTCAAGGGTAAAGCGAGCCCTATCTTTTGTTGTGGAAGAAAAAACTGAAAAATTGGCCTAATCCTGGGATGTTTCAGTTTCGTTTTCTTCAAGGACTACGGGTCCCAGAATATCCCAAACATTTTCGGCGACTATTTTTTGGCCTTCCGCCGTTGGGTGTATTCCATCTTCCAGGTTTAGTTCCGGTTCGCCCGCTACCCCTTCCAATAGAAAGGGAATAAGCAAAATATCGTTTTCTTCCGCAAGGTCTGAATACATACCCCTAAATTCTGCCGTATACTCCAATCCCATATTGGGGGGAATCTGCATACCGGCAAGAATAATGATGGTTTCCGGGTTTTTTTCTTGGACGGCATCGACAATTTTCTGAAGGTTTTCCCTTGATTTATCTAAAGGAATACCCCGAAGGCCGTCGTTGGCACCTAGTTCCAATACAAAGATGTCCACATCTTGGTTTAACACCCAATCCAACCTATTGAGGCCTCCAGAGGTCGTTTCTCCACTCAGTCCGGAGTTGATTACTGTATAGTTCAACCCCAAGGAGTCGATTCGCTGCTGAATCAAATTGGGGAATCCCTGCTCCGTTTCCAATCCATAAGCGGCGGTAAGACTATTCCCAAAAAAAAGGATGACCTTTTCGTTGGTGCTTTCCACTTGCTGAATGGATTCCGTGGATTCGTCCTTACCTTCCCCAGAAGTATTGTCCTGTTTTTTACCTTCGCCGCAGGCAAATAGGACTAAAAAGGCCAAAAAATAACTAAACTTTAATACTTTGTGCATCATGGTTTCTTCTAAAAGTAGAAATCATTTGTTTACTTTGTTAGCTTGTACCAAACGATTTATGGCAAAGATATTAAACGTACGGAATCTAAGGAAAACCTATAAAAGTGGTTCTAATTATTTAACTGTTTTGGATGGTATTTCATTCGACATTGAGGCCGGTGAAACTTTTTCGATTGTTGGCCCTTCGGGAAGTGGTAAAACGACACTTTTAGGATTATGTGCAGGTTTGGACCACGTAGATGAAGGCAGTATTGAACTCTGTGGAGTAGAACTTAGCCACCTGAACGAGGATGAATTGGCGTTGTTACGAAACCAAAAGGTCGGGTTTATTTTTCAGGATTTTCAATTATTGCCTACATTAACAGCCATGGAAAACGTTAGTGTTCCTTTGGAATTGCAAGGTAATCCCAACGCCCAAAATATGGCCAAGGATTTGCTTGACAAAGTAGGTCTTGGGAGCAGGTACGATCATTATCCTTCACAGTTATCAGGTGGGGAACAACAGCGGGTCGCCTTGGCGAGGGCTTTTTCAACAACCCCCGATATTTTATTTGCAGACGAGCCCACGGGTAACCTGGACGAGGAGACCGGTGAAAAGGTCATTCAACTTTTGTTCGAGCTGAACAAGGAAATGGGAACGACCTTGGTTATAGTCACCCATGATTTGGATTTGGCCCAGTTAACCCAAAAAATCATTCGCTTGAAAGGTGGTAAAATTATTTCCAATCAAACTAAAACCCTAGCTTGAACGGTTTAGAAACATCTACCAAAACCCCATTTATATGGTTGCTTAAAATGGCTTGGCGTGATGGCAAGGCCAGTGGAAGACGACTCTTCCTTTTTATGGGAAGTATTATTCTGGGCATTGCGGCCGTTGTATCGATTCAATCTTTCAGTGAAAACCTTCAGAAGAATATTGGAGGGCAATCCAAGGCTTTAATGGGGGCCGATTTTCTAATTGACAGTAATGAGCCTGCCAATGAACGTGTACTTCAAATCATGGACTCTTTGGGTGGGGCTGGAGCCATGGAGGTGAAATTTGCTTCCATGGCCGCCTTTGTAAAAAACGGCCAAACCAAATTGGTACAGGTTAGGGGTGTGGAAGGGAATTTTCCTTTTTATGGAGAATTGGAAACAGAACCGGCCACCGCGGCCTTAGAGTATCAGGAAAAAGGCGGTGCCTTGGTGGATGCCACAGCCATGATCCAGTTCGATTTAAAAGTGGGGGACAGTGTAAAATTGGGGAGCATTACCTTCCCGATAGTTGGATCTTTGATTACCGCACCTGGAAGCACAGGCATTGGAACATCAGTAGCACCACCTATTATCGTTCCTTTCGAGTATATGGAGCTTAGCGGATTACTGCAAAAGGGAAGTCGGTTAGAATATGCCTATTATTTTAAATCCCCGGATGCGGACCTGGAACAACTTGATAAGGAAGTGGACCCTATCTTGGATGAACAAAATGCCGATTTGGATACCCATACTTCTACCAGTGACCGGTTGGGAAGAAGATATAACAATGTAGGTAGATTTCTAAACTTGGTGGCATTCATTGCCCTGCTTTTGGGTTGTGTGGGAATCGCAAGCTCCGTTCATATCTATATCAAGGAAAAACTGAAGGCAGTGGCCGTTCTAAAATGTTTGGGAGCCACTAGAAAACAGACATTTTTAATATATCTCCTGCAAATTTCTGGAATGGGATTGTTAGGTGGATTCATAGGCACGGTCATTGGACTATTGCTCCAGCAGACCTTCCCCATGATATTGCAGGAATTTCTACCGTTTGAGGTTGAAATCTCCACTTCGTATTCCGCAATAGCCGTCGGTTTGATTTTAGGAGTGCTCATGTCCGTCTTATTTGCCCTTTCCCCTTTGCTCAATACATGGTTCGTATCACCTTTGCAAGTTCTGAGGGTTCAGGAGAATACTGGGGTAAAATCAAGAAAGGCCCAGATATGGGTCGTTTTGGCCATTGTACTGTTTGTCTTTTTGTTCGCTTTGTGGCTCTTGGACAACCTTAAATATGCACTGGGGTTTGTTGTGGGTATCTTGGTCACCTTCTCCATCTTGGGAGGAGTTTCCATCTTATTCATGCGATTGGTTAAAAAGTATTTTCCAAAATCTTGGAGTTTTACATCAAGGCAAAGCCTATTGAATTTATTTCGGCCCAATAACCAAACAGCCGTTTTAATCTTGGCCATTGGAATTGGGACCTTTTTGATCAGCACCCTGTACTTTACCAAGGACTTTTTATTGGCCAAGGCCGTGGTGGAGTCCAATGAAAAGAGTCCCAATATCATTATGTTCGATGTGCAGACGAACCAAAAGCAGGAAATTATAAATACGGTAACCCCAAAAGGATTACCCATTTTGGATAACATCCCGATCGTTACCATGCGTATGGAACGTATCAAGGACCGTAGTGTCAATGAAATCCGTTTGGATACAACAACCAGTATCAATAAATGGATTCTTAACCATGAGTTTAGGGTAACCTATAGAGACTCGCTTATTGGGTCTGAAAAATTGATATCTGGAGTGTTTACCAAGAATATGCCTCCAAATGGCCCGGTCCCTATCTCATTGGCGGATAATGTAGCTAGAGACGCACAGGTAGTGGTAGGCGATACGTTGCTGTTTAATGTACAGGGCATGTTGATGGAGACGGTCGTAGGGAGTATCCGGGAAGTGGACTGGGGTAGAATGCAGCTTAATTTTTCCATTGTTTTCCCAACAGGTATCTTGGAAAATGCACCACAGTTTCATGTATTGACCACCAATGCCCCGGACAAGTCTTCATCCGCCAACTTACAGCGAGAATTGGTAAAGAAATTTCCCAATGTTTCCATTTTGGACTTACGGCAGGTGATTACCCTCGTAGAAAGTATATTGGACAAAATATCCTGGGTGATAAGTTTTATGGCTTTCTTCAGCATCCTTACCGGAATTATTGTGCTTATAGGTTCTGTACGAAATAGCAAATACCAACGGATTCGGGAAAGCGTACTTTTAAGGACCATTGGTGCAAAGAGCGGCCAGATTCTTAAAATCACGGCACTGGAATACCTGTACTTGGGTATTTTGGGAAGTGGCATCGGGGTATTGTTATCCTTGATTGGGAGTCAGCTCCTGGCATATTTTATTTTCGAAACACCCTTTGTACCGTCTTGGATTCCATTTTTAGTGGTACTTCCTGGCATTACGTTGCTGGTTTTAATGATAGGGCTTAGCAATAATATTTCGGTACTAAAAAGTCCGCCACTTCAAGTGCTCCGTAAGGAAAATAGTTAAGTATTTTTCGTTGGATTTAATCCCTGCTTCTGTTTAATTACAATAAAATGGTCGTTAAAGTGCTTTATTCATCGATAAGCTGAACCAGAACAACAACCCGTTTACCGAGGGTTTTTTACACTTCATCCAACAAAAATCCAAAGGCCGAAAAATGGTGTATTTCAGCGAGATATACCGATATTAATTTACTTGCCAAGTTAGCTTTATATAACCCAAATCAATGTTATGAAAGCTATTTTAACCCTTTCCCTAGTTCTTTTTTTCGGAGGAACTTCCTTGGCTCAAGATGGTAAAGTCAATGTAAAGGTAGCCACACTTCAAGAAAGTGTCATCCTAATAGACAGCACCGTTCAAACCGATACTATGGATGTTATAGGGAAAGAAGGACAAACTGGAATTGCAAGGTTATATCGACATAAGAATTCCAGGGTTAAAAGCGCGCTATTTTTCACAACAAAGAACGATACCCCTAAATTGGCATAAAATTTGACCTACCGAACATATAAGGCACTTTAGCGTGTCATACACTTAAACCTTAAAGCTATGTTACTATCTATCACACTTATTGCCGGATTATTGATTGCAACCTATTTGGTTATTTTTCCAAAATCAAAGGGAGACTTAAAACCGATTAAAATACCCGTAGACCAAAATAAAAGATAACACGGGCTTTACAAGCGTCCCAATAGTACCATTACTGTTTGATACCAGGTTGTTTTATCGTATAATTTTCCTTGGCCTTGGCTTCATCCACTTGTCGTTTTACATCGGCCAATAATGCCTTTGAATCATAGATTATCCCATCTTTGATGGTATATTCTACACCACCAACACGAACTACTTGATTGTCTTCGGTAAGTTTGATGGCACCTGTTCCGTAAAGTACTTTTAAATTCTGAAGTGGATTTTCGGCTATAATGGCAAAGTCGGCCAATTTTCCTATTGCCACACTGCCTATTTTGTCATCCATTCCAAGGGCCTCGGCTCCGTTCAAAGTAGCCGACCTGATGATTTCCAAGGGATGGAATCCGGCCTCCCTCAACAATTCCAATTCACGTATATAGGCGAAACCGTACAATTGAAAAATAAAACCGGAATCAGATCCAGTGGTGACCCTGCCACCCCTGTTTTTGTATTCGTTGACGAAGGTCATCCAAAGATCGTAGTTCTTTTTCCAGGCCACTTCCTGCTCGGTTCCCCAGTCGTGCCAATAAGAACCGTGCGATATTTTACTGGGCTGATAAAACTCCCAGAGAGTAGGAAGTGTATAATCCTCGTGCCATTCCGCTCTTCTGGCCTTATGTAAATCCCTACTGGCCTCGTAGATATTGAAAGTTGGGTCCAGGGTAAAATCGAGTTCCAACAGTTCGTTCATCACACTGTTCCAATGTTCAGAATACGGTTCCGCAGCCTGCGACCATAGGTTACCCGCATTTTCAAAGCGATGTTGTTCATTTTGGTAGTTGTAGTCCAAAGGGTAATCCTGTACCGTTCTACTGTCGAATAAAGCTTCCGGGAGTCCGTACCAGTGTTCCATGGATGTTAGACCAGCACGTGCAGAGTGCAGTACGTTCCATCTTGCAACACTTAATTGGGCATGATGGCAAGCGGAACCCAGCCCCAATTTTTTATTTTCGTCCAAGGCCGCTTCCATAATCTCTGGTTCTGCCCCAAAGAATTTTATGCCGTCCGCACCTTTTTTGGCATTGGCCCTAACCCATTCCCTTGCTTGTTCTGGAGTGGAGATAGGAATGTCATTGAGTGGATTGAATGATTTACTGGTTTGCCCAAATGCCGTATAGGCCATAATACGTGGGGCAATGATTTCATTCTTTTCACTTTTTTTCTTGAGGTCCATGGTGAAGTCAACGCCCCTCCCGCTCGGTTCCCGTACCGTGGTGATTCCATGGGCCATCCATAGTTTGAATACATAATCAGGTTCTGCACCTTGGGCTTTTCCACCAATATGTCCGTGCATATCAATAAGACCGGGCATGAGGTACATTCCGGTACAGTCCAACTCCTTGCCATCAGGTTTCAATTGTGGCCTATCCGATTCTTTGATTTTTACCCCAGGATACCCAACAACTTGGATGTCCTTGATAATATTATTTTCTACGACTATGTCAATAGGTCCTTGAGGCGGTGCCCCATTTCCATTGATCAGCATGACCCCGCGAATTATTAACTGTGGATAGGGGCCATCACCCTCCAGGGATTGGGAAAATGAAATGTTTATACAAAGGACTAATAGGAAAATCGGGAAGAATACTTTTTTCATTTGGTTTTAGGTTGGTGAAAGCTTCGCGTTATAATAGCTTTCTAAATATAGGAAATATCGGGGGAAATCAGGATACCCAATACGTTGTTTCAATCAATATTGTGAAGTAAGCAGATTTGGTAGTAGAAATTTATGCTACCGGTGACAATTGCTGTTTTATTTCCTGAAACCTAATAATATAGTTGGTCCCTTTTTTGCTTGTATCTTTCTGTATGGATCCCTTAAGTTGTCTTGTAAGATTGTGAATCAATTTGAGCCCCAAGGATTTGGAATTCTTATAGCTTATGGTATCGGGAAAACCTACGCCGTTATCACCAATATTTAGCACGTAGTGTTTATCTATTTCTTTTTTAAGGGCAATATAGATTTCCCCTTCCTGATCATCTGCAAAACCATATTTGAGTGCGTTGGTGACAGCTTCGTTTATCAAAAGACCTAATGGAATGGCCGTATCGATTCCCAATTTGATTTCAGGGATATCGATTTTTAGTTGGACTTTACTGTCCAAACCTTTTATGGATCGGATCAAATATTCGCTAAGTTCCTGTACATAGGATTTATATTCGATTTGACTAATGTCCTTACGCATATAGAGCATTTCGTGTACCATGGCCATGGAAATTACACGGTTCTGCGTGCTTTTCAAGAGATTCTTCATTCTGGTTTCCTCCACATTACGGGTCTGAAGGCTCAAGAGACTGGATACCGTTTGAAGATTGTTCTTCACTCTGTGGTGCACTTCTTTTAAGAGTAATTCCTTTTCGTGCATTTGCAGTGTGAGCTCTTTTTTTGACTTGTATAGGGCGTTGTGCGACTTTAGTAAATCCTTTCCAAAGATGCTGCCCAATAAAAAGAGGGAAAAAGATACCGATAAGAGACTGAATACACTTCTGAACTCAGTTGGAACAAGATTTCGTGTAAAGCTTAGTTCAGGAAAACTTTGCGAGAATATGAAAATGATGATGCCAAAAGTCAAGTATGAAAAAAACCGACCTTGTTTACGTGTATTCACGTACCCGGCAAATACCACTAGGGCCAACATAAAAATAAAGGAACTATTGATGCCTCCACTATAAAGGGTCACGATCAGAGCGCTGACCAAGGCCATAAATGAAGATATGTAGTAAGTAATATCAATCTTTTTTGTATATCGATACACATGCGTATTGGCAAGATTGGCAACTCCATAAAGAAAAAGCACGTGTGGAATTACCTCTTTTATATTCATTAGAAATACACAAACAATTCCGAAAGCAATGGCCAAAGCACTAGTAATATAATTTACCTTTAAAACTAGTTTTGTTTTGTCCCTAACGTATTCTTGTTCTATATGAGAATCTGGCATACTATCAACTTAAAAAATTGGTAATCAAAGTTTCCTTTGTAAATCTAGGTATGTTTTTAACACCATGCTAAGATATTTTGTTTTCTCCAAGAAAATAATCCGAAACTTATGATCTTCTTTCCTGTGGCCTCAAATCCGTTAATTCGGATATATTTATGGGGGTCCCGGATTGAATACTCTTCCGCGCTGCTATTCCAATTAATATGGACATGGCTCCATCCCTTATGCCGGCAGTTCTTCCGTAGGGGTCCGGTACTTTAGGGTTGACGAATATTTTATCTTGAAGGCGTTTATCCCCCCCGCCGTGACCGCTTTCTTCCATATCCACTTGGACGGTTTCAAACTCTTGCCACAATTTATGAATTACAATAGGTTTTTTCGCAACGATTTCCTCGCCGTTCTGTGCCATTTCGTTGGCGTGTTTTTCAGCTTCCTCGATAGATGTTTTCTCATAGTAAGGAATATCCAACCAGGCCTCTATTCTACCTTCGGTTCCGTTGAAGGCAACCCGCCATCCCTCAAACGGGGAATAGGTGGTCAGGGAATAATTCAGTATCGTATTGTCCGTGTATTTTACTTGGGCAGACATTTTATCGTAAATATTGATGTCTTCCCTAAAAAGGCAGTTGTCCCTTATGTATCCGTCCTCGTGTTCATGGTCCGCATATAATTTTTTGGAAAATTCATCCTTGTTGATGTCCCAATAAAAGGCACATTCGGTTTTATGGCCGCAGGTTCTACAATTCTTTCCCCTAAAAGGGCCATTTTTTCCGTAAAACTCCAAGTCGCCATAGGCAAAGACTTCATTGGGTTCAGAGTCGATCCACCAATTGAGCAAATCAAAATGATGGGTGGCCTTATGGACCCAAAGTGATCCGCTACTCTCCATTTCACCATGCCATCTTCTAAAATACGAAGCACCGTGATAGGTATTTAGATACCAATTAAAGTCAACCGAGACTAAATTTCCAATCGTCTTATTTGCAATCAATTCCTTGATTTTTGTGGCATAGGGGCTCCATCTATAATTAAACCCAACAATTAGGTTTTTGTTGGACGCTTTTTCGGCATCGAGTATTTGCTGGCATTTTACCTCATCAACGGTTAAGGGCTTTTCCGTGAGGACATCGCAGCCCATTTCAAGACCTTTGATGATAAATTCATGGTGGGTTGAATCTTTCGTGGTTACGATTACAAGGTCTGGTTTTGTTATTGAAACCATTTCCTCAAAGGAAGCAAACGTAGGGCAGGTAGCTCCTATATATTGCTTGCCATATTCCAACCGGCTTGGATTTATATCACTGAGGCCTACAAATTCCAAAATTTCAGAATACTCGTCCAACAAACGTTTTCCCCAAAATGTAATACCCCTTACACCTGTACCTACAAGGGCAACTTTGAGTTTTTTTGATTTATTAAAGGCAAATGCGTGTACCGGAAAGGCACTGCTTGCCGCCAACATGCTAACAGAGAAAATAAATTCCCTTCTTGTATTTTTCATGGTATAAATTCAAACAATCCTTTTAAAGATATTTAAAATTTATAAAGGACTCATATTTAAGGGTTCAATATTTGCAGCAAAGGAAAAAAAGAAGAAAACAAAAAAGGCGCTCATTTGAGCGCCCTTTTTAAAGTGGATAAGGATTTAATCGTTTATCAGAACCCATTCCCCTTTGGAGATGAGTGGTTCTGCCTGTTTATATTTCACGGTTTTACTTTCTCCCGACATAACATTTTTAATGGTCACTTTTTCATTTCTACCAATTTTGGGTTGCTCCCTTATAATGGTTTCCGTAACCGATGGTCGTTGTCTTTGTGTCTGTCCCACCGCCCTATTCTGTGCGGCCAGTTCGTCACTATTGGGTATTTCTTCCTTTGAAGTCTGTATTTTTTCCTTTCGTTGTGGAGCGTTTCTGGCCTCCCTAATATCATTGGGATTTCCGGAAGGTAGTTCTCCTTTAAATAGGAAGGAGACAATTTCCTTATTTACCTTTTCAATCATTTGTTTAAATAGTTCAAAAGCTTCGAACTTATAAATCAACAAAGGATCTTTCTGTTCATGAACGGCCAATTGAACGGACTGTTTTAATTCATCCATTTTACGTAGATGTGTTTTCCAAGAGTCATCGATGATGGCCAATGAAATATTCTTTTCAAAATCCGTCACCAATTGCTTACCATTACTTTCATACGCTTCTTGCAGGTTGGTGACCACATTCAGCGTTTTGATACCATCCGTAAAGGGTACTACGATACGCTCAAAATTATTTGCATTGTCCTCGTATACCTTTTTGATTACGGGTAGTGCGGTGGCGGCATTGCGTTCCATTTTTTCCTTATAATGGTCGTAACTTGCCTTGTATACCCTACCGGTTATTTCCTGGGTACTGAGTTTGCCAAATTCCTCCTCGCTTACCGGCGAGGTCATGGAGAAATATTTGATCAATTCAAACTCGAAGTTTTTATAATCGTTGGCAGCTTTGTTACCCTCTACAATTACCTCGCAGGTATCATAAACCATATTGGCAATATCCACTTTAAGCCGTTCACCTTGCAGGGCATGGCGCCTTCTTTTGTAGACTACTTCACGTTGGGCGTTCATTACATCATCATACTCCAAAAGTCGCTTACGCACCCCAAAGTTGTTCTCCTCGACTTTTTTCTGCGCTCGTTCAATGGATTTGGTCATCATGCTGTGTTGGATGACCTCACCTTCCTCCAAGCCCATTTTATCCATCATCTTGGCGACCCTATCCGAACCGAAAAGTCGCATTAGGTTATCTTCCAAGGATACATAAAATTGAGAGCTTCCTGGGTCCCCTTGACGCCCGGAACGTCCTCGTAACTGCCTATCCACACGCCTAGAATCGTGTCGTTCCGTACCGATTATGGCCAATCCGCCCGCTTTTTTAACTTCAGGGGTCAGTTTAATATCCGTACCACGGCCCGCCATGTTGGTAGCAATGGTCACTACCCCGGGATTACCCGCATCTGCAACAACATCGGCTTCCTTCTTATGCAATTTGGCGTTCAACACGTTATGCGGAACCTTGCGTACGCTCAATAATTTTGAAAGTAATTCTGATATTTCTACTGATGTAGTACCAATAAGCACGGGTCTTCCGGCCTGACTTAACTTAGTTACCTCGTCAATGATGGCATTGTACTTTTCGCGCTTGGTTTTATAAATCAAGTCGTTTCTATCATCCCTTGCGATGGGCCTATTTGTAGGTATTTCAACGACGTCCAATTTGTAGATTTCCCAGAACTCGCCCGCTTCCGTAATGGCCGTACCGGTCATGCCTGCCAATTTGCTGTACATTCTAAAATAGTTCTGTAGGGTAACGGTGGCAAAGGTTTGTGTCAGGGCTTCTATCTTCACATTCTCCTTGGCTTCAATGGCCTGATGAAGACCATCTGAATATCTACGACCGTCCATGATACGACCGGTCTGTTCATCCACGATCATCACCTTATTGTCAATAACCACATATTCCACATCCTTTTCAAATAGGGTATAGGCTTTTAACAACTGGCTCATGGTATGGATACGTTCGCTCTTGACGGTAAAATCCTTGAAAAGTTCCTCCTTTAATTCCGCCTCCTCCTCAATGTCAAGGTTTTGCTGTTCAATTTTGGCAATTTCGGCACCAATATCGGGCATGACAAAGAAATCCCTGTTTTGCTCCCCTGATATATAATCGACACCCTTATCCGTAAGCTCTATTTGGTTGTTTTTCTCATCGATGACAAAAAGCAGGTCTTCATCCACCTTGGGCATTTCACGGTTGTTGTCCTGCATGTAAAAATTCTCCGTTTTTTGGAGCAGCTGTTTTACACCCTCCTCACTCAAGAATTTAATAAGAGCCTTATTTTTAGGTAGGCCCCTATACACACGCAGCAATAGGAAACCACCATCCTTTGTATTGCCCTCCGCAATTAATTTTTTGGCTTCTGCCAAGACCCCTGTCAAGTGTTGTCTTTGTTTTTGAACAATTTCACTTACCTTGGGCTTCAACTCATTAAATTCATGTCTGTCACCTTCAGGTACCGGTCCAGATATAATCAAGGGCGTTCTGGCATCATCCACTAAAACAGAATCCACCTCATCCACTATGGCGTAGTTATGCGGACGCTGCACCAGGTCCTTAGGGGTATGGGCCATATTGTCCCTCAAGTAATCAAAACCGAATTCGTTGTTGGTCCCATAAGTAATATCGGCATTATATGCGGCCCTTCTACCGTCTGAATTTGGTCTGTGATGGTCTATACAATCTACGGAGAGTCCGTGAAATTCAAAAATTGGTGCCATCCAGGCACTGTCCCTTTTCGCCAGGTAATCGTTTACGGTCACCAAATGAGCGCCGTTACCGGTTAGTGCATTCAAATATAG
Organism: Maribacter algicola; assembly: GCF_003933245.1. Lineage (NCBI taxonomy): Bacteria > Pseudomonadati > Bacteroidota > Flavobacteriia > Flavobacteriales > Flavobacteriaceae > Maribacter > Maribacter algicola. The sequence goes on along the minus strand of NZ_QUSX01000005.1, from coordinate 56,706 downwards.
TGGTAAAGTGGCCACTAAGGTCTTTCCTTCACCTGTTTGCATTTCCGCGATTTTTCCTTGGTGCAGGGCGATTCCCCCAATCAACTGAACGTCATAGTGTACCATGTCCCAAGTCACCTGTTTTCCGGCGGCGTTCCAAGAATTTTTCCAAACGGCATTGTCGCCATCCAAGGATACATATTCTTTTTCACCGGATAATTTTCGATCGTTCTCCGTAGCCGTAACCGTTATTGTTTCATTTGCCGCGAAGCGTTTGGCCGTTTCCTTGACAACCGCGAACGCCTCTGGTAAAATACTGTTAAGGGCATCTTCGGATATTTTATAGGCATCTTCCTTTAACTTGTCTATTTCCGCATAGATGTCCTCGTTTTTGTCGATATCGTTGGACTCCTGAACTTCTTTTTCAAGTTCCTTAATTTTATCCGTAATATCTTGGTAGGAATTCTTAATGGTCTGCTTAAAACCTATCGTTTTGTTCCTTAGTTCATCATGGCTTAATTTCTCGAATTCGCTTTCAAAAGACTTTATCTGCTCTACCAAAGGCTGAAGCTCCTTTACATCTTTCTTGGATTTGTCACCTACAAAAGCCTTCAGTATAGAATTTATAATACTCATAGTATGTGTTTGTAATTTGATTTGTAAACCATTTCAACAGGATTGCCTGTGCCGTTTACGATCCATTTGCCATTATGGACAATTATTTCGACAATTCACTTGTTCAAAAGCTGTTCCAGTATGTAAAAAACACTGTTTTTCTTTTTTAGACTGCCAAAATTACATAAAAAAAAAGCCTCCAAGGAGACTTTTAAGTAGTTATTGTGATATGGGAATATTAATATTCGTCCTCGTTCCAGAGGTAATCTTCTTCAGTTGGATAATCTGGCCAAATCTCTTCGATAGATTCATAGATTTCACCACCTTCTTCCTCCATGGACTGTAAATTCTCCACAACCTCCAAGGGAGCACCGGTTCTGATGGAGTAATCTATTAACTCATCCTTACTTGCCGGCCAAGGTGCATCGCTTAAATAAGATGCTAATTCTAATGTCCAATACATGGTAATTGTTTGATTTTAAAATTTTTGCAAAAATAAATTTTAATTGGAAACGGCCAAGATAATTTGTGATTATTTAGACCGAGTTATCAACATATTTTTTGCATTGATACATTGATAACGCTTAAAATGTGAATTTATTAGTCCCTTTTCTCGGGAATCCATTTTATTTCCTTAACTCCCAAATCCATTGACAACTTTCGTGCCAACACAAAGAGATAATCTGAGAGTCGGTTTAAATAGGTAAGAACGTTCGTGTCAAAGGGTTCGTTCTCGTATAGAATGGTCGTTTTTCTTTCTGCCCGTCTACATACGGTTCTCGCAATATGACAGTATGACACTGCGGGATGTCCCCCCGGTAAAATAAAATGTGTCATTTGTGGCAACACTTCGTCCATACTATCCATGGACATTTCAAGGGATACAATGTCATCACTGCCAATTCTTTCAATATTCAAACGTTCTTGCCCATTTTTTAGTGTTGCCTTTTGCGGTTCTGTTGCTAAAATGGCTCCAACGGTAAAGAGTTTTTTCTGGATTGTCTGTAACTCGTCTTTATAATTCTCAGGTATTTCCTGTCCCGCAATCAGGCCAAGCCAAGAATTTAATTCGTCCACGGTTCCATAACTGTCTATTCTAATGTGATGTTTGGGAACCCTCGTGCCTCCAAAGAGCGATGTGATGCCGTTATCTCCTGTTTTGGTGTAGATTTTCATTTTTGACGGTATGTTTTACTATTTTAATTATTTTTAAAAAGGGAGAAGGAATAGCTTCAATCCTCTTTTCCTTTACGCTTGTAATCCCCCATGAACTTACGCGACTTTCGTTCCTTGTTTTTTCTTTTGTTGGCAATGGTGATTACCAGATAAATAGCGAAAACAACCCCTAAGACTATGTATATTGTATTATCCATAATAGGCCATTGAGTGTATTATATTCTAACTTTAAAGTGTTCCTTGGCCTGTTCACGTCTAAAAAAGACCAGTCCACAATGGAATAAATCTATGGTGACAGTTACCTCTGGCAGTTCCTTAATGTTTTGCCATGCTACTTTTCGCTGTTTGTTTTTGTAAATTCCGCTTATCAATAGCATCGTATCATTATGGTAACTTTCTTTGGAAATGGAGGTAAATACCTTACCATTTTCTTCAACAAAAATTACATCCAGTGGTAATGTGTCAAACTCCAAATCGCCAAAAATAGCAACTATCCGATTTATAATATAGTCGTCTGCATAGACAAATGCAATACTTTTATACTTAAAATAAGAAATTGACGTAGTTAGCACATGTTCCTTAACACTCATACCCTTTTTCTTTTCCCTATATAGACCCTTCGTCAAGAAATTGTATACAAAGGGAGAATGTACCCCGTGTTGGTTGGTGGAGCCAATAAGAAATTTTAAATACGAAAGTAACTGATACACTTAGGGGCTTTCAAAATTCCCCAAATGTACTAATACCTTTTATTTTTCCGATAACGGCCACCCAGGTTGGGGTTTTGAATATATCGTGATTTATTTTTGGGAATGGGGTAGCGCCAAACCTGCCTTTGGGCAGGTAGGGTCACCAAGGGGATAATATGAGTATGTTATGCCATTTTGGGGCTGTTCCTCTTGGTCGCGAAGGAAAGTTCTTTTTTTACCCTAGAGTTCTTGAACCTGTACAAACGGGTCACTTCCTGCTTTCTTTCTATTTTTTTTGAAGCAGCGGTTTCGGTAACGATGCCCATCTCTATCGTCTCGACCTTAACGGTCTCGTTCCTGTCCTGTGCGCTTGCCGCTGTTCCTATGAAGATGATGAAGAAGATGGTCGCTACTGTTTTCATGACTTGCTTTCGTTACATTATTATAACTACCGCAAGCGTATTTGAGGGGGTCCCCATTCGTTGAAAAACAGTGGTTTCTCGTTATCCGGCAATGATTCGGATTAAGTGTAAAATTCGCTCGATGAACGGGTTCCTTGGTAAAAACAGCTTACCGAAAAAAAGGTGTTGTTCGTCGAGAGCTTCCTTTATGGGATATGATTTTTTGGGGTTTATCAACCCATTTGGTCCGCAAGTTCAAACCAACGTTCCGTTTTTTGTTCTATGGTATTCGAGATTTCTCCAAGTTCAATGGAAAGTGCCTCTATTTCCTCCCCAGTTAAGGAAGTATCCGTAAACTTTTCCTGTAGTGCCACTTTTTTGGATTCCAATTGTTTTATTTCATTTTCCAAGTTTTTGTACTCCTTTTGTTCCAAATAGGAAAGTTTGTTTTTTTCGGGTTCTTTCCAGTTGTTTTTTTCGGGTTCCAATTTTTCCTTTTGTTCGCGTTGCTCTATCACCTTGCTGTCTTCATAGGCCCTGTAATCTGAATAATTTCCAGGGAAATCCTCAACCACTCCTTCGCCCTTGAAAACAAAAAGGTGGTCTACGATTTTATCCATGAAATAACGGTCATGGGACACCACGATGAGACATCCAGGGAAGTCCAACAAAAAGCTTTCCAGTACATTGAGGGTCACGATGTCTAAATCGTTTGTAGGTTCGTCCAGTATTAGAAAGTTTGGGTTTTGAATCAAAACCGTACATAGATAAAGCCGTTTGCGTTCCCCACCGCTTAATTTTTCAACAAAGTCATATTGTTTTTTTCTATCAAAAAGAAATCGCTCCAATAATTGTTGGGCCGAGATTTGTCTTCCTTTCATCAGCGGAATATAATCTCCAAATTCCCTTATTACGTCAATGACCTTTTGGCCGTCCTTGATTTGAATCCCTTTTTGGGTGTAGTAACCGAATTTAATGGTGTCGCCTATAATTACCTTGCCACTATCGGGTAGGTCCTTTCCTGTAAGAATATTTAAAAAGGTAGATTTGCCCGTACCGTTCTTCCCAATAATGCCCACGCGTTCCCCTTTTGTAAAGGAATAGTCGAACTTGTCAAGTATTACCTTTCCAGGAAAAGACTTGGAGACTTTATGGATTTCGATGATCTTATTGCCCATCCTTTCCATATTAAGTTCCAATTGAACCTCATGTTCCTTTCTGCGTTGGCTCGCTTTTTCCTTAATGGTGTGAAAGTCATCTATTCTGGACTTTGATTTGGTCGTCCTGGCCTTAGGTTGCCTACGCATCCAGGAAAGTTCTTTTTTGTAGAGGATTTCCGTTTTGTGCTGTTCAACCGATTCTTGCTCTATTCGTGCTTCTTTTTTTTCCAAATAATAGGAGTAATTGCCCTTATATGAATAGAGTTTACCATTTTCCAGTTCCAGTATTTCATTACAGACCCTTTCCAAAAAATAACGGTCGTGCGTAACCATGAACAAGGTGAAATTTTCTTTGGCAAAATAGGCCTCCAACCATTCTATCATTTCCAGGTCCAAATGGTTGGTAGGTTCATCCAGTATGAGGAGATCCGGTCTATTGATCAAAGCATTGGCCAAGGCCAATCTTTTTTTTTGTCCTCCGGATAATTTGCCCACCTTTGCGTTAAGGTCTTCCAATTTTAACTTAAAAAGAATCTGTTTGTATTGGGTTTCAAAGTCCCAAGCCTCAAAACGGTCCATGGCTTCAAAGGCCTTTTGATAGGCGTCCGTGTCCTCTGGATTGTTTAGTGCTTTTTCATAACTGGAGATTACCTTTAGAATTTCATTGTCCGAAGCGAATATGGTCTCCTCAACCGATAAATCCGGATTTAGATTGGGTTCCTGGTCCAAAAACGAAGCCCGTATGCTTTTACGGTAGTTCACCTGACCTGNGAATCTGGCTGATCACCTCCGGATAGAATATTCAATATCGATGTTTTACCCGTACCGTTTTTGGCGATAAGTGCTATTTTTTGGTCTTTGTTGATACCAAAGGACAAATCTTGGAAGAGCACCAGCTCCCCATAGGATTTAGAAATATTTTCAACGGTAAGTAGGTTCATTCTATAATATCTATGAGTTAGGGGTTAGTAGTTAGGGGCAGGAATTATTTCGTTTTCTTCAAATGATATAGCAAAAATAGATATCTAAGCGCCAAACTCAGCAGAATAAATATTACGAGTATTGAAAAAACCTGAAATTTTATCAGCCACATTATAACAGTAAGGAGCAGTAATCCCAACAATAAATGGATATAGGGCCGAATCCAGTTGGGTGCCGAGTTTTTAATCAAAAGAAAGGCCACGAAAAGGTTCGGTGCAAATGCCCATAACAGATTAAAATTTGTTTTGGTGGCATCATGATCCGTAAAAAACCAAAGGAATACGATAAGAGTACCGGCCAAACCGGTACTTAAAAATAAAAGTAAATCGAGCCACTTGGTTCTTTTTTTATTTCGATAGTCTTTAAAAGTTACATAGCCAACAAGCAATAACAGCATAGAGAGCCAGAAAATGGGAGATATTAAAAATGGGGTGGAATAGGACTGTGGCGGGACATCCACCAAAACCGACTCTTTTTTCACTAGGGCTTGTCCATCCAACGTAGTGTGTTTCATTTGCTCATACACATACAGCGGTAAAAACATAAGTTCAGAAGGGTTGGCATTTCTGTCTATGACCGCACCAAGTGCCAAGTCGATGCCAAAATTCGACCAAGAGTTGAGCTCTAAATTCTGGTGAATCAATTCCCTAAAGGTGTACGACTCCTTTTGTTGGGAGTAGTCGAACTTCAAGGAAGGGCCCAGTGTTTTCTCAAAGACCAACGGTATTCTGGTCGCACAGTTATCGAATAAAAAATCATACTGGTACTTTCTGTTTTCCGGTAGGAGATTGTTTTCCAGAAAGACTACAATGGCCGTTCTTTGATCTAGGTTCAAATCCAGTTCCTGTTCCCGTACCCAACGTTTTTCAATTTCATAGCTTCGCTGAAAGTAGTTGAACGGCATTCTAGAAATAGTGTAGGCCAATTTTCCCCGTGTGAAGTTCAAATAAAAGTTTGGGTCCTCAAAATCATAGGTTCCATAGCCGTAGACTTCATCGATTCCCAAAGTAGGATCCTGAAATCGGATGGCGCTATGGCCAAATTTGGCGGCAAGCTCTTCCCCTGTTCCCACGGTCAACAAACTGATTTTGGATACCGGTGAAAGCTGGTTTTTTTGGGAGAATCCTACAAAGCCAAAAAACAAAACCAGAAATATTGGTACGCTTCTTTGAAACATAGTTGAAAAGAGTAGATGCTTTCACAAAGATGCGAATAATAACCAATTTATCTTATTTTTACTCGAAATCGAGGTAGTGAACTAAATATTGATACCTTTCATTCATGCAAAAACACCTTCCCAATTTTATTACACTATTGAATGTCTTTTGTGGCTGTGTGGCCACAGTTTTTGCCGTTTTGAACAGGTTGGAAATGGCAGCCCTATTTGTGGCATTGGGCATTTTCTTTGATTTTTTTGATGGCCTTGCCGCCCGGTTGTTGAATGTAAAAAGTGACTTGGGACTTCAATTGGATTCCTTGGCCGATGTAATTACCAGTGGACTGGTGCCCGGTGTCTTCATGTTTCAGTTGTTGGCAATGTCGCAGAGTGGTGGATGGAATATGAACGGAGCGCCATTTTTTGGAGAATCAGGGGTTGATGTGATTTCCTTTTTACCCTTTTTCGGATTTGTCATTACCATGGCGTCCGCCTATCGGTTGGCCAATTTCAATTTGGATGAAAACCAGGTATCATCCTTCATAGGCCTGCCAACACCGGCCAACGCATTACTCATCATTTCCTTGCCCCTTATTCTATTTTACAATGGGAGTGACACTGTCAACTCCATTATTTTGAACCCTTGGTTTTTGGTCCTGCTTACCCTCTTAAGTGCCTATTTGCTCAATTGTAACATCACATTGTTTGCGCTTAAGTTTAAAAATTGGAGTTTTAAGGACAATGCCTTGCGTTATATTTTCTTGATTATAAGCTTGGTCATGATCATCACCATGAAATTTCTGGCCATTCCATTCATCATCCTGTTTTATATTCTTAGCTCCTTGGTGCAGGAAAAATTCTATGGGTAATAATGGGGAAAACAGATAAAAGCGATGCTATCGAGTTTTGGTTGCGAGGACCTGTGGATGGAATACCCTCATTTTTGCAACCTGCGGCCCATGCCTTGCTACAATCCTATAAGGAGATCCATGATTATTTGTGGGATTTTCCCCAAGATTTGCTTTGGAATCAATTGGAGGGTAGGGCGTCCGTAGGTTTTCATATACAACACATGACGGGCGTATTGGATAGAATGATGACGTATGCGAAAGGTGAGCCGCTAACGGACGCCCAATTCGAGTATCTAAAAAGCGAAGGTGTGCCCAAGGAAGAATTGACACTAACGGGTTTGAAGTCAGGATTTAAAGATCAGGTGGAAGTGGCGTTGGCTTATTTTAAGGGCCTTTCTGAAGATATTCTTATGGAGCCGAGATCGGTGGGAAGAAAGAAACTTCCCTCAACGGTTTTGGGGCTCCTTTTTCATGCGGCGGAGCATAGCCAGCGTCATGTGGGGCAATTGCTCGTAACCGCCAGTGTATTAAAATCCCAAAGGGGTAAGATAAACTAAATCCAATTCAAAAATTTTGAAGATCACACCAAGAATTGAAGAAATAAATGCGAGAAAATTAATTGGTGTGTCCCGCTCCATGAGTATTTCCAACAATAAGACTAGAGAACTTTGGGAAGGATTTAGGGCTGGTGTTCCCACGATTTCCCATAGGGTTTCATCCGATTTTATCTCCCTGCAAAACTATCCGATAGACTTTTTTAGGCAATTTGATCCAAACATGCCATTTGAAAAATGGGCTGCCGTGGAAGTCTCGGAAGTATCTAATATCCCCCAGGGAATGCATTCTTTTGATTTGCCCGCAGGAAAATATGCGGTTTTTGAATACAAAGGGTCAAGCAATGATCCTGGCATATTCCAATACATCTTTAACCAGTGGTTGCCAACTTCTACATATTGGCTGGACCATAGACCGCACTTTGAAGTGTTGGGGAAAAATTATAAAAATAACGACCCTAATTCCGAAGAGGAAATTTGGATTCCAATTCAAGAAAAGTAATGGATACCGAAAAAAGAGCACCTTGGTATTACTTGGCCTTACTTATTTTAGCCGGAGAAAGCGTCTTTATTTTGCCCTTTGTCCTACAGCGGGTTTTCCGACCTACGATATTAAAGGTGTTCGAACTAAACAATACGGAATTGGGTCTCTGCTTTTCGGTCTATGGGGTGGTTGCCTTGGTCTCCTATTTTTTTGGCGGGCCCTTGGCGGATAAATACCCGCCACAAAAATTAATTGCCATGGGTCTTTGGACGACGGCCATTGGGGGGTTTTACTTTGCCACCTTTCCTGAATTTCATTATTTACAGATACTATATGGGTATTGGGGCTTTACTACTATTTTCCTTTTCTGGTCTCCCATGATAAAGGCCACGAGGGTTTGGGGCGGAAGTAATTCCCAAGGCAAGGCCTATGGCTTTTTGGACGGGGGAAGAGGACTTGTAGGAGCTTTCTTTGGCACTTTGGGAGTGGTAGTTTTTTCTTGGTTTATGGCCGATAATTTGGAGGTTGCCGATCTTGGCGAAAGTCGGTTCGCGTTCCGAAAGGTAATCTTGGTTTCGTCCGCTATAGTTGCATTAGTGGGTTTTATGGTCTGGTTTTTTATGAAATTGCCAAAGAGCTTGGAAAAGGAAATCGTTCTGGAGAAAATATCAATGACACAAATTGGTCAGGTGCTTAAACTACCATCGGTTTTGTTATTGATGGTCATCATACTCTGTGCCTATGTTGGCTATAAACTTACGGATATCTTTTCCTTGTATGCCAGTAAGATCATGTTGTACGATGAAGTGGATGCAGCCAAAACCGGAGCCTTTTTGTTTTATGTGAGACCCGTGGTAGGGGTCTGCATCGGAATAATCGCAGACCGTTCCCTACCAAGTTATTGGCTATTTGTGAGTTTTGTTGTGTCCTTTTTCGGTGCCATGCTATTCGCCTTGGGGTTTGTGGTGGATACAACGGTCTTCTTGTTTCTTTTTTCCATTTTAATCGTCACCTCCGGGATTTATGCGGCCCGGGCCCTTTATTTTGCTGTTATGGAAAGTGGTAGGATACCCTTGGTATTGACGGGGACAGCGGTGGGACTTATATCGGTCATTGGTTATACCCCTGATATTTTTGCCGGAGCTGTTATGGGAGTATTGTTGGATTGGAGTCCCGGGTTGAAAGGGCATCAACATGTGTTTTATATGATTGCCGGGTTTTCTTTTATAGGGGCTCTGGCGGCCTACAGGTACTATAAATTATATAAGAGGGATGAAAGGAAAATTTCCTAGGAACCTACAATTGTTGATATCCGGAACAATCGTCATCATGGCAGGTTTCGCGTACGGTCTGCACCCGTCGTATGTTATGCCTCTGGCATTGGGTTTTGAGGTTGAAGCTTTGGCCATGAGGAATATCTTCAGGGCTATTTTGGGGATTTATCTTGGACTGGGCATCTATTGGCTGTTGGGAGCCTTCCGGCCATCTTTGTGGAAACCCGCAACGCTAAATAATGTATTTTTTATGGGGGGAATCGCTTTTGGAAGATTATTAGGCCTGTGTATTGATGGCTTTTCCTTGGCTTTTTTCATTCCCATGGTCTTGGAACTGCTTTTTATGGTTTGGGGTCTGTACAATTTAAAAGCATATAAATCATAAATCGGCTTTAAAATAAAACCCTTAATGTCATAACTTCGTAAATCATGAAACGTTCAAAATATTATATTATGAAAATCGCATTCCGATCACTTTCCCTACTCGCTCTAGTGCTACTTTGTTCTTCACATGAACTTTTTTTAAAGTCTGATTCCCATTTTTTGAAACCCAATACTTCGGGATTGCTATACTTGTTCAATGGTACCTTTGATACAAGTGAGAATGAAATTACAAGTGACCGCATTGTAAAGGCCAAAATTTTGGGGCCTGGGTACCAGTTTGAACCATCCAACAGTGATTATTATAGTGAAAACAATATCACCTACCTAAAATATACGACGGGTGAATCGGGCACCTATGTGGCAGGCATCTCCACTTTGCCCAGGATATTGGAAATGAACGCCAATGATTTCAATGAATATTTGGAACACGAAGGCCTGGAAAGTACCATAGCTGACAGAAAACAAGCAGGGATTTCAAAAAATGGGGCAAAGGAACGGTATTCGAAACATGTGAAGGCATTATTGCAGGTGGGAGAAAATACCTCCATTGATTTCATGAAACCCTTGGGCTATCCCATAGAATTTGTACCCTTGAACAATCCTTTTGAAATATCCTTGGGAGACAGGATCGCATTTAAATTGTTGCGAAACGGTAAGCCTTTGGCCAACCATACGGTTCACTACAGTACTTCCATGCCGGGTCAGGATGCCCATGCCAACGAAAATTCCGTAAAGTCAAATGCGAATGGAATGGTAAGTATTCTGCCCACCTCAAAAGGAAAGTGGTACGTGGCCACAATTCATATGGAAAAGAAGGAAGGCGATGTCGTGGATTATGAATCCAATTGGGCTACCTTGACCTTTGAGATTAAATAAAGGTTATCATTTGTTGTTGTCATAATTTCATATAGTTATAATCGTAATATTGCGATAATATTATTTGATAACTATGTTTAATGAAATAAAAGAATGTATTGAAGGTCTTAATGGATATAGGCCTGATGCAGATCGCTTACGAATTTTACAAATACTAATTAATTTCATTCAAGAGAAGAAGGACAAAGGAGAAAATATCGACCTGAACTTTGTTTGTACCCACAATTCCAGAAGAAGTCATTTGTCGCAAATTTGGGCGCAGACAATCGCCGCTTATTTTGAAATCCCAAATGTTTATTGCTATTCTGGTGGCACCGAAGCTACAGCGCTGTTTCCAAAAATTGCGGAAACCTTGGTAAGTTCTGGTTTTAAGATTAGTAAACTATCGGATGGTAATAATCCTATTTATTCCATAAAATATGGAGCTAATAGCCAACCAATAATCGGTTTTTCAAAAACCTACGATCATTCTTTTAATCCAGAATCAAATTTTTCGGCTATTATGACCTGTGGGCATGCAGATGAAAATTGTCCGTATATTCCCGGGGCGGAACGGAGAATTCCACTTACATTCAATGATCCCAAAGCTTTTGACGGAACGGAACAACAAACGGAAAAATACATGGAAAGAAGTTTGGAGATAGCCTCGCAATTGTACTATATTTTTTCTAAGATTGTTTAGAAGTTTAGATTAAAATCACATAAACTACTTTTAATATTTTGTTGTTACGGAAGCATTGCTTGTGCGTAATTCTATACGTTAAAGTATTGTCAAACTTAGACTTAAAAAAATATTCTTACCGGTACTGTTTTTATATTTAGGGAAAAAACAGGATGAAATTCAGACCTAGTTCTACTCTTTTTTTGTTTTTTGTTGCCTTTACAGGTATTACCTTTTTAAACGCACAAAATCTAAGTATTGATAAAAAAATAAAACCTGCTTTTAAGGAATATTTTGGTATGCCAAGGGCATCTGTTTTTCTTCATTTAAACAAAAGTGTTTTTGTTCAAGGCGAACACCTTTGGTTCAAGGGTTATCTCTACAATCGATTGAAAAATAATCTTTTAAAGGAACCACTGAACTTGTACGTTGGTATTTATGATTCAGTGGGCCGTCAGGTAAAAAAGGAACTATTTCTTAGCAGGGATGGTTTATCACAGGGACAGGTAATGATTGATTCTACTTTTGGTAAGGGTACTTACTATATTAAGGCATCTACAAGCTGGATACGAAATTTTAGGGAAGATGATTCATTCATTTCACAATTTGAGGTAATTAAGGGTTCTAAGACAATAGACAAAAACCAAAGCGACAAAATAGATGTGCAGTTTCTTCCTGAGGGTGGACATTTGGTTTCTGGGGTACAGGGAACGGTTGGGGTGAAGGTTTTAAATACGAATGGAAACGGGGTCAAAGGAGTTGTTGGTGTGGTTAGAAATGAACGAGGGGACTCCATTACATCTTTTAAAACCAATGATTTTGGACATTCAAAGTTTGACCTTTTACCAGTGCAGGGTAGCCTATATTCTGCAACACTGGACGATTATAATGGAATTCAACATAAATTTTTACTGCCCAATTCCAAATCGAAAGGAGTTATAATGTCAATTAAGAGAATAGGTGCGGGTCGCATTCAAGTTTTATTGGGTACGAACCCAGAGACAAGGGCTACAATGGGAAATGGGCCTTATACCTTGATTTTCCATAGGGACGGACTTTTAAAGCATATGAATGTTGAGTTTCCGGAAGGTGAAAACTATGTTTCCCATATTTTGGATGCAAATTCATTGCATCCGGGAACCAACATAGTTACGTTGTTGGATTTTGAGGGAAATCCATTATTGGAAAGATTGGTATTTAATAGGCAATCGATTAAAAAGGGGGAGTTGACAACTTCGTTGGAATCATTGAGTTTGGATTCGGTATCGGTAAATATATCTTTACCCGGTAAATCACGGGGTCTACAGTATCTAAGTGCTTCAATTCTACCAGCTGATACCAAGGCCTACGGGCATCAAAATAATATTTTCAGTACCTTTTTATTAAACCCTTATTTAAAGGGACATGTAGAAGACCCCCGATATTATTTCACCAACGTTTCAGAAAAAACAGAGAGGGATTTGGATTTACTTTTATTAACGCAGGGTTGGTCCCGTTTTAGTTGGAAGAATATCTTTGAAAATCCACCTGTAGACAGATATGGTTTTGAGACTGGAGTTGATATTTTAGCGACATTGAATTTCGAATTAAGAAAAAATGAAAATATCATGTTCTACCCTGGTGAGGGAATGCTACCCCAAATTATTAAGATGAAAGAGGATTCAGGTAGTTTTACCCTTAGTAATTTTCTTTTGAATAGAGGGGACAATTTGAAATTTACGATAATCGATGCGAATGGTAGGTTTTCAAGACCTAATTTATATGTTAGGATAGACGACGGGTCAACCTCGGATTTACTACATGAGCGTCCTTTGGAATATTTAAGCACAATTTTCGAATACCAATTAAGTGATTCAAACAATTTTAATTTTGTCCTTCCCGATAATACCATCGCCCTAAATGAAGTTACTGTAGAGGGACAAAGAGAAGAGGAGATTTATGTTAGTCCATTTGTTAGCGAGGGTAGGTTGATAAAAGTCACTCAGAAGACAGAAGGCAACTACCCTAGATTATTGGACCTTATAAGGTCTAGCGGATTTAATGTCTGGGAAGCACCCAATACAGGTTATGACCGCATTAGAATAACCTCCAAAAGGCCGTCCGCACTCTCATTAATACCTCTCTCCCCAAGATTATATGTAGATGACATACCATATTCCGATTTTAACATTTTAATGGATTTTCCCACAGGAAGATTGGAAAGCTATTTTATAGATCGGTCAGGGAATGGGGAACAAGGTGCTGCTGGGGGTGTTATTAGGGTATACACGAAGAAAGGTGTTGATAAGGATGCCCCAGGTTTAGGTAGAAAATATGTAAGTAGTGATTTTTTTGAACATACTGTAAAAAATGGATTTAGTCCTGTTAAGGAATTTTATGTGCCTAAATATGCAAGCCTTAACAATACTTCATTTCACAACTTTGGGACAATTGATTGGCAACCCAATTTAGAAATAGATAAAAACGGAAGCACTTCCTTTACCTTCAATCACTTAAATATAGAACGAATAAAAATCTTTATTGAAGGAATAGGAGAGGGGGGTATTCTTTATTCTACAGTGGAAGAGGTTGAAATCAATCCCAATTAAAAATCCAGCTTCTTCTTTCTTAGCTCGAAGTTTTGCCCCAAATACACCTTACGGACCATTTCGTCGGCGGCCAAGTCTTCCGGTATACCTGATTTGAGGATTCCTCCCTCGAACATTAGATAGGAGCGTTCCGTAATGGCCAAGGTTTCCTGTACGTTGTGGTCCGTAATCAAGATGCCAATATTCTTATTCTTCAATTGCGCTACGATGCGCTGTATGTCTTCTACGGCAACTGGGTCAACCCCTGCAAATGGTTCATCCAATAAGATAAATTTTGGATCGGTCGCCAAGGCTCTCGCAATTTCGGTACGCCTTCGTTCACCACCCGATAGGAGATCGCCACGATTTTTACGGATGTGTCCCAAACCAAATTCCTCGATTAGGGATTCCATCTTCATTTGTTGCTCCTTCTTACTTAATTTGGTAAGCTGCAGTACACTTAAAATATTTTTTTCTATACTAAGTTTTCTAAAGACGGATGCTTCTTGGGCCAAGTAGCCAATACCGTTCTGCGCCCGTTTGTACATGGGAAAATTGGTAATTTCCATGTCATCTAGGTAGATACTGCCACCATTGGGCTTGATGAGTCCTACGATCATGTAGAATGAGGTGGTTTTTCCAGCTCCATTGGGCCCTAAGAGGCCTACAATTTCACCCTGATTAACCTCCAAGGAAATACCCTTTACGACCTGACGGCCGCGGTAGGATTTCATTATATTCTCTGCTCTTAGCTTCATTTCTTCAAATCTAACCCTAATTGGCGGTGGAGAAAAGCAATTATAAAATCTTTAACCTTGAATTCCCTCCAATGTTTCCCAGTATTCATAGGCCCTTCTTAAGTGGGGAATTACAATAGTTCCCCCTACCAAAGTAGCAATGCTTAAGGTTTCCATGACCTCTTCCTTGGAGGCACCTTCCCTAAAGGAACTCTCCAAATGGTATTTTACGCAGTCATCACACCGAAGTACCGCCGATGCCACTAGGCCCAATAGCTCCTTGGTCTTTACGTCAAGGGCCCCCGGCGCATAGGCATTGGTATCCAGATTAAAGATACGTTTGATGACTTTATTGTTGTCCGCTAAAAGCTTCTCGTTCATTTTTGAACGATAGGCGTTAAATTCCTCAACTGGATTTGACATGGTTCTTTTTTAGTTTAGCTTCCCTTTTTGCTTCCCTTTTCAATACTCTGGCAGATATGTAAATACTTACCTGATAAAGAATGAGTACAGGTATGGCCACAATAATTTGGCTAGTAACATCGGGTGGTGTAATGACGGCCGATATAATCAAGACGATAACCAAGGCTATCTTACGATATTTCTTCAAAATTTCAGGAGTTACCAATCCCACCTTTGTTAAAAAGTAGATGATAATTGGAAGCTCAAAAATAATTCCACAGGCCAAGACGGCCGATCTAAGAAGTCCTATGTAATTATCAAGGTCAAATTCATTAAGGACAATATCACTTACCTGATAAGAACCTAAAAAATTTATGGACAAAGGTGCTACAATATAGTAGCCGAACAAGACCCCGAGAAAGAATAGGAGTGATGCGATGAAGATGAAACCTTTGGAATGCTTACGTTCCTTTTCGTAGAGCCCAGGACTGATGAATTTCCACAATTCAAAAAGGATATAGGGAAACCCTATGATAATACCAGCCCAAATGGCCGTCCAGATATCTGCCGAAAATTGACCGGACATCGTTCTACTTTGGATGGTAAATGGAACTTTGTCTTTACAAAAATCCGATTCCATACCAATGGAGGTTGCAGCGTCACAAAAGACTTTGTACGTGGGAAAATCCATATCTAAAGGGCCAAAGATGATGACATCAAATATGAACCTGCTAAATACAAAGGCTACGATTCCAATGATGACTACGGCTAGGGTAGATCTAATTAAATGCCATCTCAATTCTTCCAGATGGTCCAAAAAGGACATCTCATCTGGGGAGGTCTTGTTTTTTGCCATTATAAAATACCTTCGTTAATAAGGTTATGTAAATGAATCACACCGGAGTATTCCCCGTTGTCCATTGCCAATAGTTGTGATATTCCCTTTTTTTGCATCAGTTCCAGGGCTTTTATCGCCAAGGTGTCCATTTCTATAGTTTTAGGTTCGGTCGACATAATATCCGCTGCGGTAAGCCCCTTAATGTTATCGTGATTGTTGAGCATTCTACGAATATCACCATCGGTAACAATTCCCACCACATTCTTTCCGTCCAAAACGGCGGTGACACCGAGCATCTTTTTGGATATCTCGACAATGACCTGCTTCACCTCCGTAGTTACCTGAACAGCGGGGATTTGATTGTTCTTGGCAATATCGGCAACTCTTAAATACAGTCTTTTTCCAAGAGCTCCCCCCGGGTGGTATTTGGCAAAGTCCGCCTCACTGAATCCTCTAAGCTCCAATAATACAATGGCAATCGCATCGCCCATGACCAATTGGGCAGTGGTACTCGTAGTTGGTGCCAGGTCATTGGGGCAAGCTTCCTTGTCAACATACGTGTTCAAGATGAAATCTGCTTGTTTGCCCAAAAATGAATCTGGACTCCCGGTCATACCGATCAAGGTATTTTTGCCTCTTTTTATAAGGGGCACCAACATTTTTATTTCTGGTGTACTCCCACTTTTTGATATGCAAATAACCACGTCTTCATCCTGAATCGTTCCCAAATCGCCATGGATGGCATCGGCTGCATGCATAAAGATAGCTGGAGTCCCTGTAGAATTGAGGGTGGCTACGATTTTCGAAGCTATAATGGCACTCTTGCCAATACCCGAAATAATAACGCGGCCCTTGGAATTTAGAATGCAATCTACCGCCTTGGAAAAGTCCTCATCCAACAAAGTGGCCAGATGTCCAATAGCATCCCGTTCCTTTTCAATAGTTCTTTTTGCCAGCTCAAGAATTGTGCTATTGGATGTCAATGTATTATTTAATTTTATCAATGGTATTCTTGTAAAGATGTGTTATCTTTAAGAATACAAAATTACGTAAACTTAATTTGATTGGATACTGATCCTTCAATATTTTAGTGTTATCTGGTTGTTTAAAATAAAAATTTAATTTCTAATTTGGACCGTGATCGGGATTCCTTGTTCCGACCCTGATACTTTTGAAATACAGTATAAATTTGAGTGAAATTGATATACACGCCGCTTTAAAAAAATATTTTGGCTTTTCCCAGTTCAAGGGGCTTCAGGAAGGCGTGGTGAAAAATATTTTGGAAGGTAGGAACACCTTTGTAATCATGCCCACAGGTGGTGGCAAGTCGTTGTGCTATCAGTTGCCGGCGCTCATGCAAGATGGTACGGCCATTATTGTTTCTCCCCTAATAGCCTTGATGAAAAATCAGGTGGATGCCATTAGAGGTGTTTCCGCGGAAATGGGAATTGCCCATGTTTTGAATTCCTCATTGAACAAAACCGAAATAAAGCAGGTCAAAAAGGATATTAAGGACGGTATCACTAAATTATTATATGTGGCACCGGAATCTTTGACCAAGGACGAGAATGTGGAGTTTTTGCGTTCTATAAAACTATCCTTTGTGGCCGTAGACGAAGCCCATTGCATATCTGAGTGGGGCCATGATTTTAGACCGGAATATAGAAACCTAAAAGCTATTGTTACAAGATTGGGCGAAGGGATTCCTATAATAGGTCTGACCGCAACGGCAACACCAAAGGTTCAGGAAGATATTATTAAAAACCTGGGCATTGGGGATGCCACCGTATTTAAGGCTTCCTTTAACAGACCAAACCTATTTTATGAGGTGAGGACCAAAACAGAAAACATAGACGCAGACATCATTCGTTTTATAAAACAGAACGAGGGCAAGTCTGGGATTGTTTATTGTTTGAGCCGAAAAAAAGTGGAGGAATTGGCCCAGGTTCTTCAGGTCAATGGCATTAGTGCCGTCCCTTACCATGCCGGCTTTGATGCTAAGACCCGTTCCAAGTACCAGGACATGTTTCTGATGGAAGATGTTAATGTGGTCGTGGCGACAATCGCTTTTGGTATGGGTATAGATAAACCGGATGTACGATATGTAATCCATCATGATATCCCTAAAAGCATCGAAAGTTACTATCAGGAAACCGGTAGGGCAGGAAGGGATGGTGGCGAAGGCCATTGTCTGGCCTTTTATTCGTACAAGGATATTGAAAAGCTGGAAAAATTTATGGCCGGGAAACCCGTGGCGGAACAGGAAATCGGTAATGCCCTTTTGCAAGAAGTAGTTGCCTATGCGGAAACATCCATGTCACG
Organism: Maribacter algicola; assembly: GCF_003933245.1. Classification (NCBI taxonomy): domain Bacteria; kingdom Pseudomonadati; phylum Bacteroidota; class Flavobacteriia; order Flavobacteriales; family Flavobacteriaceae; genus Maribacter; species Maribacter algicola. Next base: position 38,599 of record NZ_QUSX01000005.1, on the reverse strand, counting down.
CAGAAAATTCATGCTCCATTATTTTGGGGAAGAATTTGACGAAATCAATGGAGAAGGGGCAGATATGGATGACAATACCAGAAATCCCAAAGAAAAGGTTGAGGCCATGGAAGATGCCGTTAAGCTCTTAAAGGTGGTACATGGCACCAGCGAAAAGTTCAAGTCCAAGGAAATCGTAAATACCTTGCGAGGTAAAAACAATGCCTTGATCAGTTCACATAAAACCAATGAAAAGGAATTTTTTGGAATAGGCTCAGACAAGGATAAGAGCCATTGGATGGCATTGATACGGCAAATGCTGGTAGCAGGGTATTTGCAAAAGGAGATTGAACAATATGGGGTATTGCGCTTCACTGATAAAGGTCATGAGTTTCTCAAGAAACCCCACTCCTTCATGATGACCAAGGACCATGTATACAACGCTGAAAATGACAACGCCATAGTAGGAGCCTCAAAGGCCGGTGGTGTAGCCGATGAAAACTTGCTCAAGCAATTAAAGGATTTAAGGAAATCCCAAGCAAATAAAATGGGTGTGCCGCCATTTGTGGTTTTTCAAGACCCGTCATTGGAGGACATGGCACTTAAGTACCCTATAACATTGGAAGAGCTTCTGAATGTTCACGGTGTGGGTGAGGGGAAGGCAAAGAAGTATGGCAAGCCCTTTGTTTCCTTTATTGCATCGTATGTTGAAGAAAACGAAGTACTACGTCCGGATGACCTTGTAGTAAAAAGTACCGGAGCCAATTCAGGTTTAAAACTCTATATTATTCAGAATATTGATAGAAAATTGCCCTTGGATGATATTGCTTCCGCAAAAGGATTGGAAATACCCGAACTGATCAAGGAAATGGAACAAATCGTATATAGTGGAACAAAGCTGAATTTGGACTATTGGATAGACGAAGTATTGGATGAGGACCAACAGGAAGAAATCCACGAATACTTTTTGGAGGCCAAAACCGATAACTTGGAGGATGCCATGAGGGAATTTGATGGCGAGTATGAGGACGAGGAATTGCGGTTATACCGATTGAAATTCATCAGCGAAGTAGCCAATTAAGTGTATTGCACAGGCAATTGGTTTTTCGGTTAGTTTGAACTGTTGTTCATATGTATCAAAAAAGGCTTGCGTCCCGATGGGAAATGTGAAGTCTTGTTCCACATTTCAAAAACTAAATCTATAGGCAGCGGTAATTCCCAAAGATTTTATTCTGTTAAGTATTACTTTCTTTTAAATTAAATGAATGGGTGTCCGAAATTGAATTGTATCCTTTACAAACACCAAAAAGAATACCCGAAGCCTTTTTAAAAAGTTTTCCCTATAGTAACTGGGTCAGCATTCTATCCATTTAATAAGGTGCCTCGCCAGCATCTACAAGATAAACCAAATTGTGGGTAAAATCAATTTCATAGGGAAATCCTATGAGGGCATTTATCAAGCTGGGACTTCCTCCACGGAGTACACCCTTTGCCATACCGGGATGGATGGTATATCGTTATTATTAAGGGTTTTAACGATGTTCTTTTATACGTTTGGCATTTTGTAAGATCATTTCTTGTTCGGGTTTTCGAATTGCATCAATACAGTCCTTTTTTGGGAAATTATCATCGAAGGTGCCTCCCACGGAGCCATGTAAGGTAATAAGACCAGTTCTCTTGTAAATACTGTTTAATAGCGCCGTTACGTCATTTAAGCCAATGAGTGGTTTCGGGTTGGATTGTATTAGGTCGTATTCTATAAGGATCAAAATTTGGGTGCAACCATGACATTCTCGAATACATAGTATTCCGTCCACATTTTTGTTTTGGAACATATGGATTAGGTCGGCTGCCCGTTCTACATCGGTATGGCTAAAATACCCATGGCTCTTAGTGAGTCTTTCAGTAAATAAAAAGTTCATCCCATTTTTTCCAGTAGGCCTTTGGTTAAGGGCAGGAATTCAAAAAAAAACCTATAGCGATTAAGCCTATGGTTGCCCCTTTTCTATTCTGGTATTGAATACAATTTTGCTTGTAGTTCGTTCTTGGACTGGACATTTGAGAAAATCATGCCCTGTAGAAACGGATAGGCTCATGGTGGGTTTTAAAAACTTTCTTCTTGGAAGTATGGGGGGCATATTTCGTATATTTTGTTTTGTTTAACTATTTTAAAAATAAATTAAACAAAAATTAAGAGTTTGCTATGTATCATTCGATTACATTTGGCTAAATCTAAAAAATAGAACTATGAAAATTTTGAAAATTACAACATTCAGTATTTTTTTTCTGTGCATTGCTACAGGGTTTTCCCAAAACCAAACGATTGTTGGTGTAGCTGCGGGAAATGACAATTTCACAACATTGGTGACAGCGGTAAAAGCGGCTGATTTGGTGGGCACATTAAGTAGTGATGGACCCTTTACGGTCTTTGCCCCTGTGAATAGTGCATTTGAGGCCTTGCCCAGTGGCACGGTTGAAAGTCTTCTAAAGCCGGAAAACAAAGGAACACTTCAAGGAATTTTGACCTATCATGTGGTTGCGGGTACATTTATGGCCAAAGATGTAATTAAGGCAATCAACGACAATAATGGCTCGTTTGATGTAAAAACAGTTCAGGGCGGTACCATTACTTTATCCCTTTCAGAAGGAAATGTTATGCTGAAAGATGCCACGGGCGCTATGGCCAAAGTGGTTATTGCGGACGTTGCTGCTTCCAATGGAGTAGTCCATGCTTTAGACAGTGTAGTAATGCCCAAATAATTAAAAGTTTTTCGAAATAAAAAAGCCGTTGAAGATTTCTTCAACGGCTTTTTTATTAATTACCTCAATTATTGAGATGCCGAAGAGGCGCCGCCACCATCGATTTTACCTCTCTTTAATTGCCTTTGAATTTTTTTGATGGCAGATTCAATAGATTTTTCTGGCTCTATAATGTTGTACTCACCCCAAAAATCCGGGTCGGCAAAACCTATGGCCTCGTCTGTCAATATGATGTCAGATTTTATGCGATCTTTATATTTGGGAATTTCATTGCTTAGGTTTTCTTCCCAATCGGTTATGGCCATTTCGCAGCTCATACTATAAACGGAATTGAAAAGTTTTTTGTCCCAATTAATTTTAAATTCCATCATTACATTGCTATAACCGTAGTACCATTTGCCATCTTTTTCCCGATAATCGACCCTGTAAACGACCTCTGTTGGCCAAACATCCGCATTTCTAGGTTTTCTTCTTACGAACATTTGCGCCGCCAAATCCTTATCCGTAATATTCAATGAATAAATGGCACTTGTAAGAATTTTATTATCAACATCTATATACAGCTTACCTGAATATAAGGGTTCTAAAACACCGGGCTTCTGCTCAAAATTTATCACATAAATTTGCTTGTCGTCTACTCTAGTGGCATTGGAGAATGAAAAATCATAAAATTCAAATAGGTCATCCGCAAAAATATAGTCGGGGTATTTTACCATATCCACAAATAAGGCATTGAAGGGTCCGCCCTGAAGTTTTAGGGCCAGAGTATCCAATTTGCTATAATCCGTACTTTTTCTAGCCTTAAATAGTTTTAGGGCATCGTTCTTATTACTGGAGTAGGGTGCTTTATAAATGTTTACCACGGCCTCGGAAAGACTTACATTTTGTCTTCTTCTCTTAATGGTCTCCCTATAAAATGCCGTCATTACGGTGGGATTATCTATATAGTTCTCCCCTCGTTTTTTTAAAGTTTCCCTTACCAGGGCCCTAGCGTCTTTCGGAACGCTAAGATTGACTTCCGCCAATTGGGTAACAAGTTCCGTCATACCTATTTCATTGCCATCAGATTTAAACTGTAATATAGGTATTTGTTTGGTCTTGTAGCCCAAAAACGACACGATAACGTTTTCACTGGTATTGGATTCCGGAACCTTAAGTGAAAATTCACCTTCAGTGTTCGTTATGGTACTAATGTTCGTTCCCTCCAAGGTAAGTGTCGCAAAAATCAAGGGTTTTTTGGTATCACTGTCATATATTTCACCTAAATATTCCTTAAATCCATCCGTTTGGGAGAATGCTCCATTACTCAATATCGTTAAAATAAAAAATAGTCCAAACTTTAAGTTTAACACGCTTTTTATTTTTTCCTTGTTTATTATCTTTTTCATATAATTTTTATTTAACTAGATACCTATCTAAATTAATGATATTTAGAGGTATATAAAATTAATTTTAGTTAAAATACGAGGTCAATAATTTTGCCGAAGTCTTAACGTGGTTACGTTTGTTCCTTATGGGTTTTGGAAGAATTATGCACAAGTCTGTTGATTTCGTTTAGTTCATCTGGGGTAAGGTTTCTCCATTTGCCTACCGGTATATCCAGGGTAACGTTCATAATTCGAATGCGCTTCAATTTTTTTACGTTGTAGTCCAAATATTCGCACATGCGCCTAATTTGTCTGTTGAGTCCTTGGGTCAGAATAATTCTAAACTGATATTTGCTTACTTGGTGCACTTCGCATTTCCTGGTTACCGTATCCAAAATGGGTACGCCGTTTCTCATTTTTTTTAAAAACACAGGGGTTATTGGTTTATCAACGGTAACTAGATACTCCTTTTCGTGATTGTTCCTTGCCCTTAAAATCTTATTGACGATGTCGCCATCGTTCGTAAGGAAAATCAGTCCTTCACTGGGCTTGTCCAATCTACCAATGGGGAATATCCTTTTTGGGTAGTTTATAAAGTCGATAATATTGTTCTTTTCTACACCGGTATCAGTAGTACAAACAATTCCAATAGGTTTGTTAAATGCCAGATAAACAGGTTTTTCTTTGGGTTCGGAAATGGATTCGCCATCCACTTGGACCAAATCGCCTTCTGAAATTTTTGTGCCCATTTCAGGAATTTTTCCATTGATGGTCACACGTCCTTGTTCGATAAGCCTGTCTGCCTCCCTACGGGAACAATAACCTACTTCGCTCAAATATTTATTGATTCGGGTCTGTTTAGTTTCTTCGGGCATCTACCGGGTTCTTTCTAGTTCCAATCTGTGTATTTCCCTTCCCAATTCTGCTAAAAAGGGAATGCCTATTTCATCGTATTCATAGGCATCATCATTGAATATCCCGTCCTTATTTACCAAAATGGTTGCGGTCAGCATAAAATCGACCTTGTTTTTTGTATCGTTTATATAGGCACAGTCAGTAAGTGTACCATAGGCAAATCCTACCTTATTGTAGATTTCCATATAGGAGGGTATGGTGTCCTTTGTATCACCGTACATAAAGAACTTGCAGTAACCATCATAATATTCCATGGGGTCGTAGCCCGCACTTCTGGGAAGTGTTTTCATGGCTTCCAATAAAAATTGGCGTTGCTCTTGGGAGAGATTGAACTGTTGTTTTGGACTAAATTCATCGGGGAAAATCACCCGTTTTAAAACGGCATGTTGGGCCGTTATGGGATAGTAATTCTTTAATGAAAAATCAAAAGGTTCCTGTTTCAAGGCGCCATCTTCATAATACCCCTTTCCCTTACGAATTTCCTTTAAAGATAAGGGTTTGGGTGCGGTGTTTATACTTGGGATGGTTATACTGGTGGTACTATCATTCATGTAGATTATTAGTGGTTTTGTTTTCAGGTCTTCAGAATGGTATCCCAATCTATGGGAAATACGAACCGGCCCAATTCCTTTTTTTTGTAAGGATTCATTTATAGCGTCCTGCCCCAAAAGTTCCACCAATCGATTATTGGCCAAATTGTCACTTACAGTAAAGACTTGGACAATGTCCTTGGAAAATGTCGATTCCAAAGTGTCTCCTTCTACATAATAGCGTACCTCCCTGTTTAAGGTATCGGTTTCGTTCAATCGTTCCAGACCTAAAACGGCGATTGGGAACTTGACAGTGCTGGCCGGATAGAAATAAACGTTTTCATCCACTTGAAAATCATAGTCGGTAAAAAATATGCTATCATTTTTCCTGTCGATTTTGGTGTACCTAATCTGTAACTCGTACTGATCTAGGCTATCCATGACCCCTTTTATTTTTGGATTTTTGGAGCTTAGGGCAACTTCCAAAATATTCTCGTTCATTGGTTTATGCGAACATGAAAAGTACGTACCGATACTTACCCAACAAATGATCTTTGAAAATAATCCAAGTGTATATCTAGTTTTCAACATAAATTTCCCCTCTATGTGGTTTTAATTTATCCCGCATGGCGATCATATCGCGCTCATGGACAACCATGTAGGCAATGCTGTACATGTCGTTCATTTCTTTGTAGCCTGTGGTAATAACTTCTGCTTTTTCCAAGGCAATGAATTCCTTGAGATGTATCTCATGATGTTCCGCGGTCTTTAGGGCGGCAGGGCCCCTAAAATCCCATATAAGTTTTATCCGTCTTTCCAAAATTTAAGCCTGAAGGGTAAAATTAACGTTTGGCCGTTGTTTTTCAATGGATTTCAAAATTTTTATTTGGTATAACGAAGTTTGTAAAGGGTGTTATTGCGTTTCGTTATGAATTCTGTTAAGGAAAACCCATAGCATTTGCTTGGGATATTGTATTTACTATTTTTGCATGATGAGTAATTCTCAAATGATACGAAGGAGGGTCTTTTTTTTGTTGGTGGCCGTAGGTATTGTTGGAAACTTGATTTCCTGCGATGCTTATTTCAACAAAAAACTGGAAAAGGAGCCATTGGCCAGGGTGGGGGAATCCTATCTGTACAAGGAGGATTTGGAGCCTTTTCTTAAAGTGGGTATCTCCAAGGGGGATAGTGCTACGTTCGTTACCAATTACATCAACAATTGGGCCTCCAAACAACTCTTGCTTTCCAAGTCTAAAATCAACTTGCCGGAGGAGAAGCTTAGGGAATTTGATGCTTTGGTCGATACTTACAGAACGGACCTTTACACAAGGGCCTATCAAGAGGCTTTGGTCGCCCAGGGAACGGATTCCGTAGTTACGGAAAACCAATTACAGGAATTTTACGACCGCCAAAAAGAAAATTTCAAGTTAAAGGAGCGGATCGTAAGGATACGATTCGTACAGTTGCCTTTGAATTTTTTGAACCGGGACGAAGTGGTAAAAAGATTGAAGAGCTTTACAGAGGAAGATTTGGTCTATTTGGACTCCATTGGGGTACAGTTCAAGAAACTGAATTTTAACGATTCCATTTGGGTAAGCTCCGCTAGGATTTTTGAGGAAATTCCGCCCATAACCTTTGATAATCAGGATAGGTACTTAAAAAATTCACAATTTTTTGAATTACAGGATTCAATAGGGGTATATTTGGGAAAAATTGAAGAGGTGAAGGATGTCAATGATATCGCACCGCTCTCATATATAGCGCCTACCATTAAGCAAGTTTTATTAAGTCGCAGAAGAATCGACTACCTGCGAAAACTAGAAACTGAAATCATAGATGAAGCAATTAGAGAAAAAGAATTCGAAGTTTACAATGACAATGAATAAACTACAGTTTGTCTTTTTGGCAAGTATTTTTTGCGCCCATGTGGGGGCACAGGAACCCACTGCGAGAGAAACCTCTGAAGAGACGGCAGTTGTGGAAGCTCCGGCCAAAAAAGATTCCATAGACTTCAAAAAAATAAAGTTGGACGGTATAGCCGCTGTAGTAGGCGATTATGTGATTTTGGATTCGGATATTGAGAAAACGCTTATCGATTTGAAGAGTCAAGGCGCCTCCACTGAGGATATCACACATTGCAGTCTTTTGGGGAAATTAATGGAGGATAGATTATATGCCCATCAGGCGGTTCAGGATAGTATCTTGGTCTCGGATGATGAAGTAAATGCCACGGGAGACCGCCAATTGCAATCCTTGGTGCAACAGATCGGTTCTATGGAGAAGGTGCTTAAGTACTATAAGAAGGAAGACGAGCAAAGTTTTAGGGAGGAGCTCTATAAAATCAACAAGCTAAGAATGTTATCCGAAAAAATGCAGCAGGATATCATTTCGGAAATTGAAATTACCCCGGAGGAAGTACGTCAATTCTTCAATAAGATTCCGGAAAATGAAAGGCCCGTCTTTGGTGCGGAATTGGAGATTGCCCAAATCGTAAAGGCTCCTGAGCCATCTGAGGAAGAGAAACAAAAGGTTATAGATAAACTCAACGAAATCAAAGCGGATGTTGAGGATAACGATGCCAGTTTTAGCGTAAAGGCCATCCTATATTCCCAAGATCCCGGGTCTAAATCAAAAGGTGGTTTTTATAGCATTACAAAGGAAACTGGTTTTGATAAAACCTTTAAGGATGTTGCTTTTAGTCTGCGGGAAGGGGAGGTATCAGAACCTTTTGAAACCCCTTTTGGCTTTCATATCATCTATATTGAAAAAATCAGGGGTCAAGAACTGGATTTAAGACACATTTTGATTCAGCCCGAAATATCCGACAAGGCCTTGGAAGAAGCCAAACAAGAATTGGATAGCATCCGTAAGAAAGTTATTGAAGGCAAGTTTACTTTTGCCGAAGCGGCCCTTAATTTTTCAGATGAAAAGGAAACCAAGTTCGATGGCGGTCTACTTAGAAACCCCCAGGATTTCAGTTCACGCTTTGAGCTCACAAAAATGGACCCTACCCTATATAATCAAGTACGTGATTTGCAGGACGACCAAATATCCTATCCAATTTTGGAAGCGGATCCAAGGGGCGGACCTTCGAAATACAAAATTCTTAAGGTCACCAACCGTTATGATGAACATGTAGCGGATTTTGCCAAGGACTACACAAAAATTCAACAGATTGCCCTAACGGAAAAGCAATACAACGCAATTAAAGAGTGGATGGAAGATCACATAGAGGACACTTATATCAGTGTAAGCGATGCCAACAAGGATTGTGATTTTGCGAATAATTGGGTAAAGAATTAAGTATGTCAGATGTTGCTGCGGTTAAGTTATTGGTAGAAAAACACAATGCCTTAAAAAAGGAAATTGCCAAGGTAATCGTTGGTCAAGAAGGCGTTATCGACCAAATATTGCTTTCTATTTATACGGGTGGACATTCCCTTCTGATAGGGGTCCCTGGATTGGCCAAGACCTTGATGGTCAATACCATTGCCCAGGCATTGGGTTTGGATTTCAAACGTATCCAGTTTACACCTGATTTGATGCCGAGCGATATTCTGGGAAGTGAAGTATTAGATCAGAACAGGAATTTCAAATTCATCAAGGGACCGGTATTTTCCAACATTATTCTGGCCGATGAAATCAACAGAACTCCTCCAAAGACCCAAGCGGCCCTATTGGAGGCCATGCAGGAGAGGGCCGTGACCATTGCCGGCCACCAGTACAAATTGGATTTGCCCTATTTTGTACTTGCCACCCAAAACCCCATTGAACAAGAGGGAACCTATCCCTTGCCCGAAGCGCAATTGGACCGCTTTATGTTTGCAATAGAATTGAAATATCCAAGTGTAGAGGAAGAGGTAATGATAGTTAAAAATACCACTACCACAATCAGGAACCAAGTGGATCCTCAGTTCAATGCTGAACAAATACTGGAGATACAGGAGTTGGTGAGAAGAATTCCCGTTCCGGACAATGTTGTGGAATACGCGGTAAAATTGGTGAACAATACAAGGCCCAATCTAGAAACAGCGTCGGATTTTGTGAAACAATATGTGGATTGGGGTGCTGGTCCTAGGGCATCACAAAATCTCATTTTGGCAGCTAAGGCGAACGCCGCTGTCCATGGGAAATTTTCACCCGACATTGAGGATGTCCAAAAAGTGGCCAACGGAATTCTAAAGCATAGAATTATCAAAAACTACAAGGCCGAAGCAGAAGGCATTTCTGAAGAAGGTATCATTAGGGAACTATTGTAAATAGCCAATCTTAGGTATTTATATATCAAAAGTTTTTTGTCCAAGGTTTCTTTTTGCGTGATGCGCCGTTTCAAATTTCAGGGAACCATAAAAAAGGTCTTATTACTTCGTTTAAAATTTTAATTGCGCTATAGATTTTCTTAATTTTACGGAATTGCTTTAACATTAAATAGATAAATATGGCATTTGATATTGATATGATTAAAGGGGTGTACGCCAATATGGCGGAGCGGGTGGATAAGGCCCGTGAAATTGTGGGAAAACCACTGACCCTTTCGGAGAAGATTTTATACGCTCACTTGTGGGATGGTACTCCTACTAAGGCTTTTGTCAGAGGTAAGGATTATGTTGATTTTGCTCCAGATCGTATCGCATGTCAGGATGCAACGGCCCAAATGGCATTGTTACAATTTATGCAGGCCGGTAAACCAAAAGTTGCGGTGCCTACAACAGTGCATTGCGACCACTTGATCCAGGCAAAAAGTGGTGCGGCGGCAGATTTGAAATCTGCCAACTCTACCAGTGCGGAAGTGTTTGACTTTTTGGAGTCCGTTTCAAATAAATATGGAATCGGGTTTTGGAAACCTGGGGCTGGTATTATCCACCAAGTGGTTTTGGAAAATTATGCATTTCCAGGGGGTATGATGATAGGAACCGATTCACACACTGTAAATGCCGGCGGATTGGGCATGGTGGCCATAGGCGTTGGTGGGGCAGATGCTGTGGACGTAATGGCGGGAATGGCTTGGGAACTTAAGTTTCCAAAGTTGATAGGTGTTCGGTTGACCGGTAAAATCTCGGGTTGGACCGCTCCGAAAGATGTTATTCTAAAAGTTGCCGAAATTCTTACGGTGAAGGGAGGTACAGGAGCAATCGTTGAATATTTCGGTCCTGGTGCCATAGCGCTTTCATGTACAGGAAAAGGTACGATTTGTAATATGGGTGCGGAAATTGGGGCTACCACTTCGACCTTTGGTTATGATGAATCCATGGAAAGATATTTAAGGGCTACCGATAGATCAGATGTGGCCGATGCCGCAAATGAGGTAAAGGAATACCTAACGGCAGATGAAGAGGTGTATGCCAATCCGGAACAATATTTTGACCAAGTTATCGATATCGACCTTTCAACACTTAATCCGTTGTTGAACGGTCCATTTACACCAGATTTGTCAACGCCCGTTGGAAAGGAAATGACAGAGAAGGCCACAAAGAACGACTGGCCCATGCAAGTGGAATGGGGACTCATAGGTTCCTGTACCAACTCTTCCTATGAGGATTTGTCCAGGGCTTCTTCCATTGCACAGCAAGCTTTGGATAAAAAACTAAAGACAAAAGCGGAGTTTGGTATAAATCCGGGATCAGAGCAAGTTCGCTATACCGCGGAAAGGGATGGAATCCTCGGAATATTTGAAAAATTGGATGCCAAGATTTTTACAAACGCCTGTGGGCCCTGTATCGGTCAATGGGCGCGTTACAGTGATCCAAAAAATGCACCAAAAAATAGCATTGTCCATTCATTCAACAGGAACTTTGCAAAACGTGCCGATGGAAACCCCAACACCCATGCATTTGTGGCTTCCCCTGAAATTACGGCTGCCATAGCAATCGCCGGAAGGTTGGATTTTAACCCCATGACGGATACCTTGATCAATGAGGATGGAGTGGAAGTAAGGTTTGAGGAACCAACAGGATGGGAGTTGCCGCCTAAAGGTTTTGAGGTTGAGGATGCTGGTTATTTAGCCCCTAGGGAGGATGGATCCAGTGTTAAGGTCGTTGTAGATCCAAATTCGGAAAGGCTGCAATTGTTGGAGCCTTTTGAGCCAATTAAAAATGAAGAATTACAAGATGTCAAACTGTTGATAAAGGCTTATGGCAAATGTACAACGGACCATATTTCCATGGCTGGACCATGGTTGCGATTTAGGGGGCATTTGGACAATATTGCCAATAATACCTTGATAGGTGCCGTTAACGCCTTCAATCAAAAAACAAATCTTGTCAAGAATCAATTGACAGGTGAATATGAAGGTGTGCCGGATACACAAAGGGCTTACAAGGCTAAGGGAATAAAATCCATTGTAGTTGGAGACCATAACTATGGTGAGGGTTCTTCAAGGGAGCATGCGGCCATGCAACCAAGACATTTGGGCGTTGCTGCGGTTTTGGTAAAATCCTTTGCACGTATCCATGAAACAAACTTGAAAAAACAGGGGATGTTGGCATTGACTTTTGCCAATGAGAAGGACTATGATTTAATCAAAGAGGATGATACCTTTAATTTTGTGGATATTGCCGAATTTGCTCCGGATACGCCTTTAACGATTGAGGTTGTACATGCAGATGGATCTAAAGACACCATAAAGGCAAACCATACCTATAACGATGCTCAAATAGGATGGTTTAGGGAAGGTTCCGCTTTGAACGTCATCAAGAGGCAAAACGCTTCTTAACATAATTTTAAAATAAATTACGAAAACTCCCATTCCTATTTGGGAGTTTTTTAGTTTTGGTTATACCATAATCTTAAAATGAAGAAACAAACCTTTTTCACCCTTTTGGTCATAGCTTTTGTGTTGTCTTTCTTTGTCACTCCCCTTGGTGACTACAGCAAGATTCTTTTAAATAGATGGTTCGCTATGGCGCCCACCATTATTACCCCAGAAAAAAGGGGGAAAATAGCCAGCTATGACTGGACCTTAAAGGATGAAAATTGGAAATTCATTAATTTTGAGGAAGCTAAGGGAAAAGTCATATTTATTTCATTTTGGACCTCATGGCATATGCCATCCCAAGCACAGCTAAAGGATATCCAGAATTTATACGACAAATACGGGGAAAAAGTAAAATTCTATATCATCACCAATGAGGAAAGGGCCCCTGTAGAGTTGTTTATGGAGAAGCATGGCTATACATTCCCCGTTACATATAGGATTGTGGGAGAAGATAGTCCAATTACTATTTTGAAGCCACCTGGATCCTATATAATCGATAAAAATGGATTCATAGCGGTACATCAAACTGCCATTGCCGATTGGGATAATTCTTCTATTGATACTTTGTTGCAAAAGCTAATTGACGAATAGGGTATAATAGATATATAGTGACAGATTGGAATAGTTTCAATTTGTATTTAGGGCATATCTAAATCCCATTATTCTTTAAATATCCAATGTCTCAAGTTACTACGCTTACTTTTTTTAGATATTTAAATCTTAAAGGTAAAATATGGGCTTTTGGCACTATGCAATTTGCCAATTCACCGCTTTCTAAGGTTTCCGGTCTACAGATGTATAAACTTATGGGCAGTGGAAAGGAGGGCTTTAATCCCCTACCGGACTGGTCTGTTTACGCATTGCTTCAAATTTGGGAAAATGAAGCATTTGCCGATGCTTTTTTTGATTCATCCCCTCTTATCAAACGCTATCTAAAAAAAAGTGACGAACGATGGACCGTCTACATGAAAAACAGTATGGCAAAGGGCGAATGGTCAGGTAAAAATCCGTTTTTAAAAAGCGATTCCCTAGAAGCGGCAAATCCATTTATAGCCGTTATAACGAGGGCGACCATAAAACCTGGAATGTTGTTCAGATTTTGGAAATATGTTCCAACATCCCAAAAGCCCTTAGGGAAAAATACTGGTTTATTGTTTACAAAGGGAATTGGTGAAGTACCGGTTCTACAAATGGCTACGTTCAGTATTTGGCGCGATAAAGAATCCTTGATGAATTTTGCCTATTCCAGCAAGGAGCATCAAAAAGCCATTCAAAAAACCCGACAGTTGAATTGGTACAAAGAGGAGCTTTTTTCAAGGTTTCAACCCTATAGGTCCATTGGTACCTGGATGGGTGAAAACCTATTGCCCCACTTGACCTATGAATAAAGTAAAAATGCAAAGAATACAAGTTGGGCCAAATATAAATGTGTTGAAAATGGTTTATTTCCTTTAATTTTTAGAACTCTAACTACGGATTGAAATACAAGTGCCAGGATAAACCATGTAGTATAATTTTCCAAGGGAGCGGTTCCTCCCTCAAATCGCCAAAAATCGAACACTGGGGCATTATGTTCCATAAAATAATCCAACAATACCATCAAGGCGGCTGCCAATAAAATTTTTGGAATATCTTTCAATTGGGTATAGTCTAAGATACTTGCCGTAATAAAAGTCAATAGAGCCCAGTAGATACCTATTAAAAAAGGTACTCCGTCAAGTTTTGGCCCCAGATTGTTTCCATATACATAATCCCCGAACAAAATACCGTAATGTACCCCGAGCCATTCAGCAAACATGCCTCCAAAAAAGAAGAGTGCAAAGGCTATTATCTTACCGATACTGTTTATGGGATATATGAAGAGGAAAAGCAAGAGGCTAATCATTAAATTGAAGGGAGTTTTTTCAATGAACCATTCCAACGCTCCCGAAGCTATTCCGATCAAGGCCGAAATATGAAAGAGCCATACTATGCCAATGGCGATGATAACTTTGTTTTTTGAAATGGTTTCAAGCATTTTGGGTAGGTATTGGAACTAAATCGGAAACTATTTTTGCCGATAATAGGCAAAGTGGAATTCCGCCTCCCGGATGTACTGAACCCCCACAGAAATACAAATTTTTGATTGATTTTGAAAAGTTTGCATGCCTTATAAAGGCGGCGAACTTACTATTGCTTGATGCACCGTACAATGCGCCTCTATACGAGCTTGTATTGTTTTCTATACCCACGGGGTCTAAAATTTGCTCCGTAGTTATGAATTCTTCAATATTGGTTTTTAAGATCTTATTTATTTTAGAGATGATATTCTTCCTAGCCTCCTTTTTCAATAATTCCCAATCCTGTCCGTAATTTCCGGGTGCATTTATCATTACGAACCAATTTTCATGTCCCTTAGGAGCATCATTTGTTTCCTCTTTTGAAGTAATGTTGATGTATACTGTTGGGTCTTTGTAAAGGTTTTTTTTCTCAAAAAGAGCGTTGAACTCCTTTGGGTAGGATTCGGTAAACAAAATATTGTGCAGATCCAATTCGGGAAATTCTTTTGAAATGCCCCAATAAAATATAAGTGCTGAACTTGAACGTTCTTGTTCCAGGGTTTTCTTTGGATGGGGTTCGTCCTTCATCAGCTTTTTATAGGTAGGAAAAATATCCATATTGGAAACTACGACATCCGCCTCATGGAAGTCATTGTTGCATACTGCTCCAAGTGCTATTTTATTCTTAATGGTTATACTATCCACAGGATGTTCAAACTTAAAAGTGACACCCTGCTGTTTTGCAAACTCATATAATGAAATACTAATTTGATGCATCCCTCCCTTGGGAAAAAAAGTGCCGTAATACATTTCCAGATGGGGAATCATAGACATAATACCTGGGGTCCTGTATGGTGATGAGCCGTTATAAGTGGCATATCTATTAAAAAGCTGCACCAATTTTGGATTTTTAAAGTACTTCTGGTTTACTGAATCAAGAGAGTCGTTTATGTTTAGCTTCCCAATTTGAAGGATAGATTTAATCGTTTGTTTGGTTAGATATGTGGATAGTTTGTGCAGCGAATTTTCTAGAAAAAGCTCAGCGGTCAAATCATATTTTTTTTGATTCCTTCTCAAATAGGACCTTATTTTCTGTTGTGGTTCATTAAAGTAAAGCGCCGCCTCTTTTATGAATTTTTCTGAATCCGATGTGATTGAAAATTTCTGACCATCCTGCCAAAAATAATTACAAACAATCTCCTTTTTCTTGAATTGAAAATACTTTTGTGAATCTACCTGATAGAGTTCAAAAAGTTCAGTTACCAAGTGAGGCATCGTGAACAAGGAAGGTCCTAGATCAAATCTATACCCATCTTTTTCAATTGCATGGAGTTTACCTCCAGGATAACTATTGGATTCTAAAACCGTTACATCGTAGCCTTTACTGCGTAGCCGTAGGGATGTCGCAATACCACCAATGCCGGCACCAATGACCAAAGCATGAGGCATTCCCTATTTTTTAAAATATTTGAAAGGAACGACCAACATACCAAAGCATTCCCCATCCTTTTTGCCCAAATGCTTATGATGTATTTTGTGGGCACGTCTAACGCCCCGGGCATACCAGTTATTGGCATTTCTAAAAATTTTAAATCTTTGGTGAATGAAGATATCGTGCACAAAGAAGTATGCGATGCCGTAGGCCAAGATTCCAAAACCGAGGGGATATCCATACCAAAATCCATTGGCTCCGGTATAAAATAAGGACATACTTACTATTGCATAGAAAATGAAGAAGGCATCGTTTCTTTCAAACCATGAATCATGGTCCTTATGGTGATGGTCTTTATGCAAAGACCATAGAAAACCATGCATGATATATTTATGGGTGAACCATGCCATAAATTCCATGAACGAAAATGTGCCCAAAAAAATAAGTATCCAAAAAAAAGTTTTCATTTAAACCAGGTTCATTTTATATTTAACGTAGGACCTTGCCAAAAGGCCAAATTTTTCGTAATCAGGAACTCTAATTCGAGTGCTTTTAATCTCCGTGGATGGCGTGTCCTGCAATTTTTTTAATAATCTGTAATAGTACCTGTAGGCCGTATATACTCCAAATTTAGCTTCAATAGGCAATTTAACGATTCCATTGTATCCTTCTTCAAAATCCTTCCGTATCTCATCAACGATTTCTTTTTTCGCAACTTCGTCCAATGCTGCCAAATTAGCATTTGGAAAATAGGAACGATTCAGTTCTTCAAAATCGGCTTTTACATCTCTAAGGAAGTTTACCTTTTGAAACGCCGAACCTAGTGCCATAGCGGAATCCTTGAGATTCTCATAAGATTGATCGCACCCTTTTACAAAGACCTTCAAGCACATTAAGCCTACTACATCGGCAGAGCCGTAAATATACTCCTTGTATTCCGCATCGCTTTTATAAACATTTTTGGTAAGGTCTGCACGCATGCTTTTCATAAACGAATCTACCAAGTGCATTGGAATATTGTATTTATGAAATGTATATTGAAAGGAATTAAGAATGGGGTTCAGGCTTATTTTGTTTTCAAGTGCAGCAGCAAGTTCCTCCTCAAATTTATCAAAAAGAGTTTTTTTGTCGTAATCATGGAAAGTATCCACGATTTCATCCGCGAACCTAACAAAACCGTAAATATTATAAATATCCCCACGTATGGAGTTATGAAGCATTTTGGTTGCCAAGGCGAACGATGTACTGTATTTTTCGGTAACTATTTTACTACACTGGTAGGATACCTTGTCAAAAGTAATTTTCATGGTTTTAAGTTAGTTATTTTTAGTTAGAAGTTCAGAAACTAATTTACCAGAAATTAGCGATGGGGGTACACCAGGGCCAGGAACCGTAAGCTGACCTGTAAAATAAAGGTTCTTGACTTTAGTACTTTTTAATTTTGGTCTTAAAAATGCGGTCTGGGAAAGCGTGTTCGCCATACCGTAGGCATTACCCTTGTAGGAATTGTACCTTTCTACAAAATCGTTCACACAAAATGTTTCCCTAAATAGAATTTTTTCCGAGACTTTTTGATCGGTTTTTTTTTCGAACCTATTCAATATCAAATCAAAATATTGATCCCTTAGTTCTTTGGTATCCTCCAGACCTGGGGCAATGGGTACCAGAAAAAATCCTGTTTCACAACCCTTGGGTGCCATGCTTTGATCTGTTTTGGAAGGGAAATTGGCATAGAAAAGGGGATTTGTGGGCCATTTAGGATTGTCATAAATCTCTTCTGCGTGCTGTTCAAAATCCGTATCAAAGAATAAGTTGTGGTGCTCAACATTTTTCAGTTTTCCGTTAAATGCGATGTAGAACAACAGGGATGAGGGAGCAAATGTCTTTTTTTTCCAATAAGCTTCAGAGTACTGTCTGTATTCTTGGTCCAATAAGGACTCGGAATGGTGGTAATCCGCTCCGCTTACAACAATATCGGCGAGAATCGTTTCACCATTACAGATAATCCCTTTACATTTTTTATTGGAAACCAATATTTTTTCTACGTTAGAACCGGTATGTATCTTGACGCCAAGTTCTTCTGCCAAATTTCCCATGGCCCTGATTATTTGGTACATACCACCTTGGGGGTGCCATGTACCCAAACCAAAATCAGCGAAATTCATAAAACTATAAAAAGAGGGAGTATCACTTGGTTTTGCACCCAGGAAAAGCACAGGAAACTCCAATGTTGCTATAAGTTTTGGGTTTTTGAATCTTTTTCTAACTTCGGAACTAATAGTTTTAAAAAATTGGTCCACCTTTAGAACGGTTTCCTTTGTGACCAATTCAAAAGGCGATATTCCGGGTCTTAGGACAATTTTGTTGATAGCGATTTCATAATTCTCTTGTGCAAGGGCAATGAATTTTCTTAGTTGTTGGGAACTTCCGGATTCAAGGCGTTCAAATTCCTCACAAATTTTATCCATACAGTCGCCAATGGTAATAACATCATCAGCAAAAAAAATTTTATAGGCTGGACTTAACTTATCTAGTTCATAATAATCTTTCGTAGATTTTCCAAAATCGTTGAAAAACTTTTCGAAAATATCCGGCATCCAATACCAGCTGGGGCCCATATCGAAGGTAAATCCATCTTTAATGTATTGTGCGGCCCTGCCACCAATGGTTTCGTTTTTCTCGTATATGGCTACTTCGTGGCCGGACTTGGCAAGATAACAGGCCGCGGAGAGCGAGGAGAAACCGGATCCTATGATAGCTATGTTCCTTTTCATGGGTTGGCTATAAATTTTGAATCACTTCTTCAATCGAGGTGAATGTCTTTACGAAGCTTGGAATTTCGGAACGTTCCAAGTGTTGGATTTGCCTGCCTAATATCCAAAAATGGGGGTTTGAGCTTTCTCTCAAGTATAATTCAAACTCCTTAAGATAGTTGGATATCTCAGTTTTGTCCGGTTTTACGGTAAAGTAAGATAGGAAATAAATGTTGTCAAAATATTTTATGAGATCTGTTAAATTTTCAATGGGTATCGTCTGCCCTAAATACACTACTTTATATCCCTTTAAAAGTATTTCATAATTCAAATAAAGTATTCCAATTTCATGTATCTCATTTTCTGGTAAAAAGGACACAAAGACTTTATTTGTCTTGGTAGGTTTTTGATTTTGGATACGCTCCGTATTCACCAGTATTTTTTGTTTTATAAGACTAGTAATAAAGTGCTCATGTGCCGGACTAATGGTATCCGTTTGCCAAAGAAGGCCTATTTCGTTTAACAAAGGAATGAATACTTCCTTAAAGACTTCCCCAAAAGACTTTGTCCTCAAGAGCTTATCATAGGTTTCAAAGAATAAGGTTTGGTCAAACTTCATCATTGACAACTTAAAGGCATTCAAATTTTGCGACTTGCTCGTCTTGTTTGAAACTACTTCCCTGACCATATTTGGAATTTCCGACTCGGGAATTTTCGCAATCTTGGAAATTTTATAGCCGTTGTCGTATAGAAGGGTTATGTTCAAAAGTTTCTGTAAGCTGGAAAGGCTATAGGTGCGTATATTGGTGTCCGTTCTTTCGGGTGAAAATAAATTGTATCTTTTCTCCCATATTCTAATGGTATGAGCCTTAATACCCGACAAATTTTCCAGGTCTCGAATACTGAATACTTTTTTTACGTTGTTCATATTTTGCCGTAAAACGTTAAACAAAATTAAGGAATTGAGTTTAAAGTTCGTTGTAAAAGAAGTTAAAATCTCGCCAAATAAAAAAAGCCAGGTGTTTTTGACCTGGCCTTTGTGCCCACGACTAGATTCGAACTAGCACGTCCTTGCGAACACTACCCCCTCAAGGTAGCGTGTCTACCAATTTCACCACGTGGGCAATTAAGAATCGGCGGTAAAGATATAAAGGTATTGTGTAATTCAAAGCAAATCCATGACGAGTTTTATGTATGATATAAAAATTATTTTATTTGGGATTCCTTCCAAATAATTCATGAATTTATTGTTCTCCCTAAGTTCAATATGCATTCCCTGAAGAAAATATTTTTAACTTGTTGAAATTTAAATATTTAATTTATAGCTTATGCGTAGAAGTAAAGCCACTCTTTTTTGTGTCGTTCTATCTTATCTTATTGGCGGCTTCAACATGACCTTTGGTCAGTGGAAACCCGCTGGTGATAAAATCAAGACGCAATGGGCCGATCAATTGGATCCAGCAAATGTGCTTAACGAATACCCTAGGCCTTTGATGGTAAGGGAGCAATGGAAGAATTTAAATGGTCTTTGGGATTACGCAATTACTGATAAAGGAGCTATTGCCCCAATCGATTTTAGGGGTAAGATTTTGGTTCCATTTGCCATAGAATCCAGTCTATCAGGGGTTATGGAACAAGTTGGCGGTTCTAAGGAACTATGGTACCAGACTTCCTTTGATATTCCTTTGGATTGGAAAGGTCAAAATGTACTACTTCATTTTGGAGCCGTAGATTGGAAAGCCGACGTTTGGATAAATGATGTTCAAATAGGTTCCCATACTGGTGGATATGCTCCTTTCAATTTTGACATCACACCTTTTTTAAGGAATGGAAAACAAAAATTATTGGTGAAGGTTTGGGATCCCACGGACGATGGTCCACAACCTAGGGGTAAACAGGTGAATAAACCCGAGGGAATTTGGTATACCCCGGTCACCGGAATTTGGCAAACCGTATGGTTGGAACCGGTACCAAAAAAACGTATTCGCAACATAAAGACAGTTCCCAACATGGATACAGGAACCGTTTCCATTACTCCTGAACTTGAAGGTACTTCCTATGGCGATATTGTTGAGATATCCATATTTGATGAGGGAGCCTTGGTTTCCAAGGCCAAGACTAGGGCAGGTATGGAAATAGTGTTGCCCGTAAAAAATGCAAAACTATGGTCACCGGAGACTCCCTTTCTTTACGATGTGGAAGTTAGTCTCATGTCCGATTCCAAGGAAGTGGATAGGGTCGCTAGTTATTTTGGAATGCGAAAAATCCGTATGAAAAAGGATGCTTTTGGCATTGTAAGAATGCAATTGAACAACAAAGATTATTTTCAGTATGGTCCTTTAGATCAAGGTTGGTGGCCGGACGGACTTTATACATCGCCTACGGACGAGGCACTTAAATACGATATTGTCAAGACCAAAGAGCTAGGCTTCAATATGATACGAAAACATGTAAAGGTGGAACCGGCACGGTGGTATGCCCATTGTGACAGACTGGGCATATTGGTTTGGCAGGATATGCCCAATGGTGACAAGGGTCCGCAATGGCAGAACCATGATTATTTCTCAGGTACTGAATTCACAAGGAGTGCAGAATCCGAGGCGATATATAGGTCCGAATGGAAGGAAATAATGGATTACCTGTATTCTGTACCAAGTATAGTGGTTTGGGTTCCTTTCAATGAGGCCTGGGGGCAATTCAAAACGGAGGAAATTGCCCAATGGACCAAAAGTTACGACCCGAGTAGGTTGGTAAATGCGGCCAGTGGCGGAAATTTTTATAGGACAGGAGATATTGTAGACTTGCATAATTATCCCGGGCCTGCCATGTATTTGTACGATGCGCAACGTGTAAACGTACTTGGGGAATATGGCGGTATTGGATTGGCAGTTGAGAACCATCTTTGGAAGCCTGATAACAATTGGGGATACGTAAAATTTAAAAACTCCAAGGAAACAACGAATCAATATGTTGAATACGCCGAAGAACTGAAAAAATTGGTGAAGGCTGGTTTCTCAGGGGCGATTTACACGCAGACAACAGATGTTGAAGGGGAAGTGAACGGATTTATGACCTATGACCGTAAGGTGGATAAAATGAAAGTTCCAGAAGTACGTAAGGTGAATTTGGAAGTGATAGATATCGTTAGTGAAAAGTAGCTTTTAATGCTATGATGAAAACACTGCTACTTTTTTGCAATTGTAGGTTCCATAAGTGCATGCTTTTTAAATAAAAAAAACCTTGACCGAAAAGTCAAGGTTTTTTGTGACTTGGCTGGGATTGGCTGCGCCTTTCCCTCAACGCTCCGCGTTGAAAATCAACAAAAGAAAACCTATTGCGCCAAAAAACAAAAGCAAGCTATGTTTTTTAGCTTGCTTCGTTTTCAACTTCTTGTTGATTTATTCGTGACCTGGCTGGGATTCGAACCCAGGACCCTTTCATTAAAAGTGAAATGCTCTACCAACTGAGCTACCAGGTCAAAATGTAAACGCAAAGATTCCTAGTTTGCGGGTGCAAATATAAGGCCTATTATTTATTTACCAAGTCCAAAAGTGTAAAATTTATTTTTTTTTGAAATCGGCTTAATTTGATGGATTTTTGCAAAAATATTTCTACAGTGAAAATCATACTGATAGGTTACATGGGGAGTGGAAAGACAACAATTGGTAAAAGGTTGTCCAATTACTTGGAAGTTAAATTTTTAGACTTGGATGATTATATTGAGGAGGCCGAGGAAATGTCCATAAGGGAAATTTTCAAGAATAGGGGGGAAGTCTATTTCAGAAAAAAGGAAACCGAGTACTTGAGGGAAGTTTTAGATCAAAATGAGGATTTCGTCCTATCGGTAGGTGGGGGCACTCCTTGTTTTGGCATCAACATGCAATTGATCAATGATGCAACTCCAAATTCTGTATATATAAAATCAGATTTGAATGTTTTAAGTGACAGGCTCATGAAGGAAAAGGAGAAGCGTCCTCTAATAGCGGATATAGCTCCTGAAGAATTTCAGGAATTTATAGCAAAGCATCTTTTTGAAAGAAGTTTTTTTTATAATCAAGCGCATCACACAATCTCCAATCAGAATAAAACAGTGGAGGAGGTAGTAATTGAAATTCAAAAGGTACTAGTCTAAATAAACCCTGTTTTTCTTGGGTTCAAAGAGCACGTTTACATGTTCCTGTAAGGAAGTGGAAAGGGAAATTCCTTTATAATCGGCCTTCACAGGGTATTTTTTATGATTTCTATTGACCAAAACCGCGGTCTTTAATTGTTTAAGCGGGGTTTTAAGAAAGTGATGCACACCATAAATCAATGTGGTGCCAGAGTTCAGCACATCATCTACTAATACGACCGACTTATTGGCATAGTCGTTTTCTGCTAAAGACGTGGATACACCGCTTTTCAGTGGGTCCTTTTTATCCATCATAACTTTGCAAAGAATTATTTCGGCTTCCGTAATTTTTTTAAGGACGTCCATTATTTTTTTAGCAAAAAGAAGTCCTCCGCCATCAATGCCGGCTATTACAATTTCCTTTTCTGAAACATTGGTCTCGTAAATTTGATAGGCAATCCGTTCAATTTTGTGCTGAATCTGTTGATGGTTCAATATTTGTTGTTGCATGGCCATTCAGTTCTAAAGGATAAATATAGAGGTTAATTTCGCTATTCGCTATTCGCTATTCGCTATTCGCTATTCGCTATTCGCTATTCGATGTTGGTAATTTGATTCTTAATGAATTTTGAGCTATTCACTCTGCACTTTCAACTATGCATTCTACACATTTACGTTGCTCGTTTTTGGTTGATGGTTGTTGATTGTTTCTTGTTGGTTGTTCGTTGTTGGATTTTAGAAAAAAACTATTCATTTTACGTTTTTCAGTCTGAACTCTTCATTCTGCACTTGTTGTTTATGATCATTTTTCACTCTTCATTCTTTACTCATCATCTTCTTCATTGATGTCCAAATAGTCATCGATTTCCCTACGATCTTTCTTGGTAGGCCTACCCGTTCCTTTTTTACGGTAATATTCCTTGGAATATTGTAAAAGTTCCTGATGGTCAAAAGCTTCCTTAGGCGTAGTGTCCTTTCTGTAGATATCCACCAATTTGGCACCTACTCTGCTTTCTGGAATATCCAAAACGGTAAGTTCGTAATCAATTTGGTTTTTACGAACGATTATTTTATCCATAGGAAATATTTCCCTACTAGGCTTTGCTGTTTGGTCATTAATTTTGACCTGACCTTTTTTACAGGCAATGGTGGCAATATTTCTTGTCTTAAAATAACGGGTACTCCAAAGGTACTTATCAATACGCATGGCAAACTAAAATCTTTGTTAAGGTTTCCCACAAAAATAGGGGAAAATTGTATCTTGCGCGCCTAAAATATTGTTGATGAAATTCAAAAACATTGTAATTCTTACCGTTGTTTTCGTAACGATTTGGTCCTGTAAAAAGGATGATGATTCGCCGGGGACGATAGTTCCTCCAAGATCCATCATAGAAGTTGCCGCTGAGGATGATGCCGAAATACGGGAGTTTTTAAGTACCCATTTTTTTAACTATGAGGATTTTCAAAACCCGCCAGAAGGATTCGACTTTAAAATACGATTTGATACGATAGCCGGGGAAAATGAAACAAAGACCTCCATATTAGATAGTGGTTCCTTACCGGGTATAGAATTCGGGATGGAAACGATTACCGTGGAGTCGGCTAGTTTTGGGGTAAGTGATGAAGAGATTGCGGAACATACACTATATTATCTTGTAGTAAGACAAGGATCCTCAGAGAATACACCTACGATAGGTGATAATGTGCTTTTGAGATATGAAGGAACACTTTTAGACGGTACATTATTTGACGCATCCAGTAATCAACCGATTTCATTTAACTTATCAGGAGTTGTACGAGGGTTTGGTAATGGTATGGAATATTTTAAAACGGGTACCGATCTAATGTTGAATGAGGACGGCACGGTAGCTTATTCGGATTATGGTATAGGAGCTATTTTTATACCATCTGGTTTGGCCTATTTTAATCGTGGTTCAGGTTCTGCTATTGCCGCTTATACACCGTTGATTTTTAAGGTTGACGCATTTGCTTATGAAAAGGATACGGATTTTGATGGAGACGGTATACCTTCTATTCTGGAGGATATTGATGGTGATGGAAACTTAAACAACGATAATACGGATGGAGATACCGAGTTTAATGTTTTTTTGGCGAACTATAACGATACAGACGACGACGGTGATGGTATACCCACTAGAGAGGAAATCGTGCTGGACGAAGAAGGGAAATTTGTGGAGTTTAAGGACACGGATGGGGATGGTACCCCAGATCATTTGGATAGAGATTCATAATCGGTATTAGTATATTCTCAGGAATTAAAAAGGCTTCCAAACTTTGGAAGCCTTTTTAATTTTTATGTGAAATATACCTGGTTAAATCTTTAAGGACAGACTTAATATAAGTTGGTCCGGTCTAGTGTCGATTCTATCACCTGTGGGTATACCACCTGTAGTGTTGATGAAGTTGACCTCGTTTTCACTAAATCCTCGTTCATAGCGCAAATCGATTCCCAACTTGCCCAAATTCACGCCGGCACCAATATTTAGGCCAACGGTAAAATCGTTCTCTACATTACCTAAGGTCACGCCATCAAACTCGGTGTCCAAAATGTACTGGAAAGAGGGTCCCGCAAATACATGTAAAGGACCAATGACATTGATACCCAATAGAACGGGAGCATCAAGTTTACTCATTTTAAAATCATCGTTCTCATACGTGGAGGATATTTTGGTGTATACCAATTCAGGTCTCACATAGATTTTACCTCCTAATTTCCCGAAAATACCCAAATGGTATCCTAAATTTTTATCGGGGTTTTCGAAGGCGTCACGTGTAGAATCAAAATAGTTTCCATTACCTGCGTAATTTAAACCTCCCTTTATTCCGAAACCGGAGCCACTTTGTGCCATTGCGGTCAGACCGGTCAAGAGCATAACAGTAAGAAAAAGTGTTTTTTTCATAATAGTTTTGTTTTTATTGAAACATCAGTATCAAGAACAATACCAATCGTTTCCTTTCTCGTTATACCATCAGAACGGAAGGTAAAGTTCTTTTATTGTTTGGCAAATTTAGTGGCGTTGGGGTTTTTCTTTGGTCGCAAGGAGTAGTAAGATTGACTTAAAACCTAAAACCTTCTTTGGTTTTTATTAAGTTTTGGAGCCAAGGAGTTCATTATCTTTGCTCCTTATATTAAAGGGTATTGAAATTTACACTACATAAAACCGATTCTCAGAGCAAGGCTAGGGCGGGAACTATTGTAACCGATCATGGTAAGATTGAAACCCCTATTTTTATGCCCGTTGGAACGGTAGCATCTGTCAAGGGGGTACATCAAAAGGAGCTCAAGGAGGAGATAAATCCGGATATTATTCTGGGCAACACCTATCACTTGTTTCTAAGGCCAAAGACCGATATTCTTCAGAAGGCGGGCGGTCTTCATAAATTCATGGGATGGGACCGAAACATTTTGACCGATAGTGGAGGCTATCAGGTGTACTCGCTGTCCGGAAACCGAAAAATAAAGGAAGAAGGGGTGAAGTTCAAATCCCACATTGATGGTTCAATGCATATGTTCACACCTGAAAATGTCATGGAAATCCAACGTGTAATTGGCGCGGATATCATCATGGCCTTTGATGAGTGCACCCCTTATCCCTGTGATTATAATTATGCCAAGCGTTCCATGCACATGACCCACCGATGGTTGGACCGATGTATCGGCCATTTGGAAAAAACCCCTTTTGTCTACGACTATTCCCAGAGCTTTTTCCCCATAGTACAAGGTTCTACCTATAAGGATTTACGTAGACAGTCCGCCGAATATATAGCGAACGCGGGTGCTGAGGGAAATGCCATCGGCGGACTTTCTGTTGGGGAACCTGCCGAGGAAATGTACGGCATGACCGAGGTGGTCTGTGAAATCCTTCCCGAGGACAAACCCAGATATTTAATGGGGGTGGGTACTCCCATAAACATCTTGGAAAATATTTCCCTGGGAATTGATATGTTCGATTGTGTAATGCCGACCAGAAACGCAAGAAATGGGATGCTTTTTACGGCACATGGCACCATCAATATAAAGAACAAAAAATGGGAGGATGATTTTTCGCCCATTGATGAAATGGGAACTACCTTTGTTGATAGGGAATACACCAAGGCCTATTTAAGACATTTGTTCGTGGCGAATGAATATTTGGGAAAACAAATCGCTACAATTCACAATTTAGGATTCTATCTTTGGTTGGTACGTCAAGCAAGAAAGCATATTTTGGACGGGGATTTTTATACTTGGAAGAATAGCATGGTAAAACAAATGGACAGAAGACTGTAGTGCTCTCTATAATAGACAAATACATATTAAAGCGTTACTTGGCCACTTTCGCCTTGATGCTGCTCTTATTCATCCCAATAGGGATAATGGTAAATTTGGCGGAGCAGATCGGGAAGATGATCGACAATGAGGCACCATTGAATGAAATACTGTTCTATTATCTAAATTTTACCATTTACATAGGTAGTCTTCTCTTTCCAATTTTTCTTTTTCTATCGGTCATCTTTTTTACGTCAAAGCTGGCCAATAATACGGAAATCGTTGCCATATTAAGTTCCGGGGTTTCCTATGGCAGGTTCCTGCGACCCTACTTGATCGGGGCCACCATCATCGCCATTATCATGTTCTTTATGACCATGTTTATTGTTCCTCAGGCAAGTATCGGTTTTAATGAATTCAAGTTTAAATACCTTAAGCGCGGTAAGCAGGACAGGATTACCAACAATATATTTAACCAACTTAACGAAACGGATTTTATCTATGTTAGTAGTTTTGATCCCGCGAGGCAATTGGGGCATAATTTCACCTATGAAAGGTTCCATAGAGACAACAAGCTCGATTTTAAAATATCCGCAGTAAATATACGATGGGTGGAAAAGGACAGTACCTATAGGCTTACTTCCTATGTAAAACGTAAAATGGTAGGGGATTCCGCAATCTTGGAGAGCAAACGTCGACTGGACACGATTTTTTCATTTAAAATAGATGATCTCACCCCCGTTTCCTATGTAGCAGAGACGAAAAACCTGTTTGAACTAGATCAATTTATTGCCGATCAAAAACGAAAGGGGGCATCCAATATCAATACCTATATTCTGGTCAAATACAAACGATGGGCATTGCCTTTAACGGCGTTTATTCTCACTATAATAGCGGTAGCGGTTTCCTCGGTAAAAAGAAGGGGTGGAATGGGTGTGAACTTGGCTTTCGGTATTTTGGTGGCCTTTGTATTTATCTTTTTTGACAAGGTTTTTGGAACGCTCGCGGAACAGTCCGGATTTTCGCCTTTATTGGCGGTAATCATTCCTAATGTACTTTTTGGCCTATTGGCCTTTTATCTTCTGCAAAATGCAAAAAGATAGAATTCTCAACCTAATCCATTTACACGTAATTGTTTTTATTTGGGGCTTTACAGCGATATTGGGAAAATTGATTTCCATTGATTCCCTACCGTTGGTATGGTATAGGATGTTATTGGCTTCTGTATTTATTTTAATTTACATCTTAGTGGTTCGCCTTCGTTTAAAGGTAGACAGAAGGGCTTTGGGTTGGTTGATTTTTGGAGGGATGGTGGTTGCCAGCCACTGGGTCACGTTTTTTTATGCCATAAAGATTTCCACCATATCCGTAGCACTGGCCATGATGTCCACGGGAGCTTTTTTTACCGCTTTGATGGAACCCTTCGTTTTTGGGCGCAAAGTAATTGTATATGAATTGTTGTTTGGGATCTTGGTTATTGCAGGGCTCGTTTTGATCTTTAGGGTGGAGTCCAACCATACCTATGGCATGTTGGTGGCCTTATGCTCTGCTTTTTTGGCTGCGGTATTTTCATTGGTCAATGGAAAATTGGTAAAACAGCATAAACCTTCGGTAATATCATTTTATGAATTAAGTATAGGAGTCTTGTTTCTTTCCTTGATTTTGGCCATAGGAGGCAGTTTTTCGTCTGAATTTTTTCAACTAAGCAAGATGGATTGGTCATATATTTTTATTCTGGCCCTAATTTGTACTGCCTATGCTTTTTTTGCTTCTATTAAAGTGATGCGCGTATTGACACCCTATACCGTAATGTTAACGACCAATTTGGAACCCGTTTACGGTATCCTATTGGCTTGGTTTATTTTTGGTTCGGAAGAACAATTGAATCCATTGTTTTATATAGGTGCCCTAATTATTTTATGCACGGTGATATTGAACGGGATATTAAAATACAGGGCAAGTCTAAACAGACTACCCATAAGGAAAGTAAGGAGGTTTTTATATGGAAACAAAAATTGTAAAGTATGGATAAAGCTGGATGCTTTACATTCCAAGTTATCTGCCAAATGACTATGGGCAGATTACCCATTAAAGTTTTATCTTTGCCTGCACAACGAACGAAATCTTATTGAAAACTATGGAGTATTTGGATTTTGAACTTCCAATTAAGGAATTGGAAGACCAATTGGACAAGTGTATTGTTATAGGAGAGGAAAGTGATGTAGACGTATCCGAAACCTGTAAACAAATAGAGAAGAAATTAGAGGAGACAAGGAAGGAAATCTATAAGAACCTCACACCTTGGCAACGTGTTCAATTATCGAGACATCCAAACAGACCCTACACGTTGGATTACATCAGGGCAATTTGTGGGGATACATTTCTTGAATTGCATGGGGATCGTAACGTAAAGGACGATAAGGCCATGATCGGGGGATTGGGTAAAATAGGTGATCAGAGTTACATGTTCATTGGGCAACAAAAAGGCTACAACACCAAGACAAGACAATACAGGAACTTTGGTATGGCCAATCCAGAAGGGTATAGAAAGGCGTTACGATTGATGAAATCTGCCGAGAAATTTGGCATACCAGTGGTAACACTTATCGATACTCCTGGTGCCTATCCAGGAATTGAGGCGGAGGAAAGAGGTCAGGGAGAGGCAATTGCCCGGAATATTTTGGAAATGACGCGATTGGAAGTACCCATAATCGTAGCGATAATTGGTGAGGGAGCTTCGGGCGGAGCCTTGGGAATAGGAGTAGGTGACAAGGTTTTGATGTTGGAGAACACTTGGTATTCGGTTATTTCACCAGAATCCTGTTCATCAATTCTTTGGAGAAGTTGGGAATTCAAGGAAAGGGCGGCGGAAGCATTGAAGCTTACGGCCAGTGATATGAAAAAACTCAAATTGATAGATGAAATTGTAAAGGAACCCGCAGGAGGGGCACACGCCAACAGGGAAAAAACCTTTGAAATCCTCAAAAATAAAATTGCCGCACATTATGAGGAACTCCAAAAGTTATCACCAAAAGAATTGGTGAAGCAACGGATGGAAAAATATGCCAATATGGGAGTATTTAATGGTTAAACTACCATTTTAACAGCATGACATTGGACCGAAGATTTTCATCTTCGGTTTTTTTATGTTATCAACATAAAATTGTATTTTATCAACAGGCAATTGTTAGTTAACTGTGGACATTGGTTTCAACTCAATTAAAGTTAACTAAAGGTTAATTGTATATTTTCGCACTATGGAGAACACACAACCTTTTGTTGGTCGCAAGATTGACAAATCTACAATTATTAGCCTCGAAAGGGGAAAGATACCGCCACAAGCTATTGATTTAGAGGAAGTTGTGCTTGGCGCAATGATGATTGACAAAAAAGGGGTCGATGAAGTAATAGATATTCTTCATCCCGATGTGTTTTATAAGGATGCCCATAGATTTATCTATGAGGCGATATTCATATTGTTCGAGGAATCGCAACCCGTGGATTTATTAACCGTTTCTTCCCAATTGAAGAAAGCTGGAAAATTGGAAGCCGTTGGGGGCGATTTTTACCTTATAAAATTGACTCAAAAAGTGGCATCTTCGGCACATATCGAGTTCCACGCCCGTATCATACTTCAGAAATATATTCAGCGCAGCTTGATAAAAATTTCAAACGAGATTATTGAGGATGCATACGATGAAAGTACCGACGTTTTTGACCTTCTGGACAATGCCGAGGCTAAATTATATGATGTCACCCAAGGTAATCTTAAAAGGTCTGCCGAAACCGCGCAGAATTTGGTGATACAAGCCAAGAAGAAAATCGAGGAGATTGCCAATAGGGAGGGTCTTAGTGGAATACCTTCCGGATTTGATAAGTTGGACAAGTTGACCTCAGGTTGGCAACCGAGTGATTTAATAATCGTTGCCGCGCGTCCGGGTATGGGTAAAACGGCGTTGACCTTGTCCATGGCCAGAAATATGGCCGTAAATTCAAACACTCCGGTAGCCTTCTTTTCCTTGGAAATGTCCTCTGTACAGTTGATAACTAGATTGATTTCATCGGAGACGGGTCTTTCTTCGGAGAAATTGAGAACGGGCAAATTAGAAAAACACGAATGGGAACAATTGAACGTAAAGGTAAAAACCTTGGAAAAAGCTCCTTTGTTCATTGATGATACGCCTTCCTTATCCATATTTGATTTGCGCGCCAAGGCAAGGCGACTGGCTTCCCAACATGGTATTAAAATGATTATGATAGATTACTTGCAGTTGATGACGGCCGGTGGTAGTCAAAAAGGAGGAAATAGGGAACAGGAAATATCTACGATATCCAGGAATTTAAAAGCGTTGGCAAAGGAATTGAACGTGCCCGTAATCGCCTTGTCACAGCTTTCAAGGGCCGTTGAGACGAGAGGTGGTAGCAAGAGACCAATTCTTTCAGATTTGAGGGAATCCGGGGCTATAGAGCAGGATGCCGATATTGTTTCCTTTATCTACCGACCCGAATACTATAAAATTGAGGAATGGGACGACGAAGAACGCACCCCAACGCAAGGCCAAGCGGAATTTATTGTAGCAAAACACAGAAATGGTGGATTGGACAATATTCGACTTAAATTTATTGGAAGTCAAGGTAAATTTGATAATTTGGATGATTTCGATTCGCCTTTTGAGTTTCAGTCCAAAATGAACGATAACGAGGAGAACCCTTTTACAACGAAGAACCTTCCAAGTGCTGACGACGCCTTTGGTAGCTCCATGAATCAAGGGTTGGATCCAGAAGATGAAGACGATGTACCATTTTAAGGTCGTAAGGCACTCATTTTTTAGATTTTAATCGGTCTAATTTTAAAAATCTTTAACGCTCCTAAAACACAGGAGCGTTTTTTTTCGTTTATTTTTGGGAGGAGACCAATTGAAACCTTTGGTATGACTAGAATTCTTTTTTTACTGTCACTATTTTTTATTTCCCATTTAGGGCATGCCTCTTCCATTCTAATACCCATGGACTCAGAATCTCAAAAAAATCATTTAAAGGCTTATGGAATTACCTATTGGGTACTTTCCAAACAGCAAAAAGTACAATGGTTGCTTAATTATAGGGGAGGATCCTTTCTTTTGCCGGATGGTGAAGTTATACGAAAAGAGTGCCAAATCAGGGGCGTTTCCTTTGAAATACTATCGGATGACCAAGCAAATACAATACTCGATGAAATAAGCAGTCCGTCCAAGAATCAAGATGCTGTAATTTTGGAGAAGGCACCGAAAATTGCGGTGTATTCCCCTAAAGAAAACCAGCCATGGGACGATGCGGTTACCATGGCGTTAACCTATGCCGAAATACCTTATGTCACGGTGTACGACGAGGAAGTCATGGAGGATAAGCTGGCCCTATATGATTGGCTACACTTGCATCATGAGGATTTCACGGGACAATATGGCAAGTTTTATGGTGCGTACCGGGCTACTCCATGGTATATCGAAGGTAAGAAGGAAGCGGAAAAGTTGGCCAGAAAATTAGGTTATGATAAAGTTTCAGATGAGAAACTGGCCGTCGCACTAAAGATCAGAAACTATGTAATTGGAGGTGGTTTTATGTTCGCCATGTGCTCTGCGACCGATAGTTTTGATATAGCACTTGCGGCAGACGGCGTAGATATTTGTGAGCCCATGTTTGATGGGGATCCATCGGACCCTAATTATCAGGCTAGTTTGGACTTTGACAAAACCTTCGCTTTCACGGATTTTGTCTTGGAAAGAAGTCCGGTCAAATATGAATTTTCTTCCATAGATATGACTTCAAAAAGGGGGAATGTCCCAAAAGAGCAGGACTATTTTTCCTTAATGGATTTTTCGGCCAAATGGGATGCAGTTCCTACCATGCTATGTCAAAACCACACCTCGCTGGTAAAAGGGTTTATGGGACAGACCACGGCTTTTGAGCGTTCTGAAATCAAACCAACCGTATTGGTGCTAGGGGAAAATAAATTAAATGGCGAGGCCCGCTATATTCATGGTATAAAAGGGAAGGGTTTTTTTACGTTTTATGGTGGTCATGATCCTGAGGATTATCAACACAGGGTAGGGGATCCAAAAACAGAGTTGGAATTGCATCCAACTTCGCCGGGGTATCGGTTAATTTTAAACAATGTGTTGTTTCCTGCGGCTAGAAAGAAAAAACAAAAGACTTAATTGGTCAATAAATAGTCAGTTAATTTTTTCAACTGATGTTCAACCCCCATGTCGTCATTGCTTAATGTAAGGTACTTGGCGGCCCTTTTTATGGTAGGATGGGCATTTTCCATGGCAAAGCTATATTCGGATAGGGCTAGCATCTCCAAATCATTGTTGTAGTCCCCAAACACCATAATTTCATTCGATGTAATGCCATAGATTTGCATGACTTTTTCCAGGGCGAATCCTTTATGTGCATTGGGACTTGATATATCTACCCAATTTTCACCTGAAACTTTGACTTTCATCCTATTTTCAAAGTGTTTAACATGGGGGTATATGTATCTTTCAGAATCATCAAAATGATAAATGGCAATTTTAATGATTTCTGAATCCACAACGCTTAGTTCATCCAGTATTTCAAATTGCGTATAATATTCTTTGAGCTTTTGAGAAAATAAATCGGATTTACCAGATATGTAGGCCATATGCTTGCCACATAGTACCGGATGGGTATTGGGAACCTGCTTTATTGTTTTCAATATTTCGAAAACATACTGGGTGTTAAGGGGTGTAGATAGAATTTCACGGTCCCTTTGTTTTGCAAACCCCCCGTTTTCGGCGATTACGATGATGTCGTCCTTAATAGGATACAACTTATCAATAATACTATTATATTGTCTGCCACTGGCCGCTACAAAATGAATTCCTTTACTTTTTAAATGTTCAAAAAGTTTAAAAAATTCAGCACTTACTTCGTGATTTGAGTTGAGTAAGGTACCGTCCATATCGGTGACGACCATCCTTATTTTAGATAAATCCATATTTTTAAATAAGGAGCAAAGATATTTCAACGATATCTATTTAATAGATAATAGGTAAAGTTTTACCTTTATTTAATAAGAAATTGGCATGCATTGGTTTCAAAAAGAGTTTGCACTTCCCAAATTTTCTAGGGGTTTTCATTTAATAACGAATAGGATATTGGAAAGATGTCCAGAGATAAACGATATTGATATAGGAATTTGTCAGGTCTTTATCAAACATACATCGGCAAGCCTTACCATTAATGAGAATGCAGACCCTACGGTAAGAAGTGATTTTGAAAGCCATATGAATATGATGGTGCCGGAAAATGCCCCGTATTATGTGCATACCTATGAAGGGCAAGATGACATGCCCGCGCACATTAAGTCCTCCTTAATGGGAGCATCGGTTCAAATTCCTATTTCACAGGGTAAACTTAACTTGGGTATTTGGCAAGGTATATATCTATGTGAACACAGGAATCATGCTTCGGGTAGAACATTGGTGGTTACCATCTTCGGTAATTGATAAAGTAGTCTTTACCTAATGACTTGCGAGGCATCGATTTTGAACAGAATACAAACCTAAATCAATTACCTATTAAGAAGTCACCAAAAGTCTTTGTGTTCTTGGCAAACAGAATGAACGAACATTTGAAAAGGGAAATTTTAATCTTCCCGAAGAGGAGAAAATTAATGGCTTGTTTAGGGATATGGTAAAAATAGGGATGCGCTAATGGATTAAGGGAAGTGTAGGGTGGTCAAAGTGAAGGTGAGTTCATAATGGAAAATAAAAAATCCGACCTTTTAAGTCGGATTATTTTAAGTGAGATTCGTTTTAATTTATTTTACTTGCTCTACGATAGCTTTAAAAGCTTCTGGGTGATTCATGGCCAAATCTGCGAGAACCTTTCGATTTAGTTCAATTCCACTGGCTTTTACTTTACCCATAAATTGCGAGTAGGACATTCCATGCTGTCTGGCACCTGCATTAATACGGGTAATCCATAATGAACGGAATGTTCTTTTTTTGTTTTTTCGATCTCTATAAGCATATAACATTGCTTTTTCGACCGCGTTTTTGGCTACTGTCCAAACATTTTTACGTCTTCCAAAGTAACCTTTGGCTTGCTTCATTACCTTTTTTCTCCTGGCTCTGGAAGCTACTGCATTTACTGATCTTGGCATTTCTTTTCGTTTTTTTGTAGTTGGCGATTAAATAGTTATCCGTTGTACGTCAAGGTTTTTCAGAGGCTCTTAACTTTTAACTTCTAACTTTTAACTCTTTTTGATTGGCCTAACTCCATGGTTAATAAATTTACCTTTTGAACTTTTACTTTAAACGTAATTGTTCCTTGATGCTGTTAACGTCATTTGGATGAACCAAAGTATCATGCGTTAAAGCAAGTTTGCGCTTTTTAGATTTCTTAGTAAGAATGTGGCTCTTAAAAGCGTGCTTTCTTTTGATTTTACCCGTACCTGTAAGCTTAAAACGCTTCTTGGCACTGGATTTTGTTTTTTGTTTAGGCATTTTCTCCTATTTTTTGATTAAATCTCACTTGCTACCTTCTATATTTTGGACCCAGAAGGTTGCTTAAGGGTCTCTTTCCAAGCCAAACGCTATCAGTGAATTACTAATAGCGTTTAGTTTTTATGTAAAAAGCTTCAGTTGGTTTGAAAAACCGAAGCGTTTATTTTTTTGTTTTTGGAGCTATGAACATGGTCATTCTTTTTCCTTCCAACCTTGGCATTTGTTCTACCTTTCCAAGTTCTTCCAGTTCAGAAGCTAGTTTTAAAAGCAGAATTTCTCCTTGATCTTTATAGACTATCGAGCGTCCTTTAAAAAAAACGTATGCTTTCAACTTTGCACCATCTTTCAGGAATTTTTCAGCATGCTTCTTTTTAAACTCATAGTCATGGTCATCAGTATTCGGTCCAAACCTAATTTCCTTAACAACTACTTTGGAAGCCTTGGCTTTCATGGCCTTCTCCCTTTTTTTCTGTTCGTATAAAAACTTTTTGTAATCTATAATTTTACAAACAGGAGGATCCGCCTTTGGTGAAATTTCAACTAAATCCAATTCCAGTTCCTTGGAAATATCCAAGGCTTTTCGAATAGGATATACTCCAACTTCAATGTTGTCACCAACTAACCTTACTTCCGGAGCAAGTATCTGTTCATTAATATTGTGAGGGTTTTTATTTTCCCTTCTAGGTTGAGGCCTGAATCTTTTACGTATTGCTATGACTTACTATTTTTAATTAAACTTAATTTTTGAACGACTTTAAGGTACTATTTATTTCCTTAGATACCAAGTCGGTAAATGCTACAATGGTTATGGCTCCTAAATCTTCACCACCGTGCCTTCTTACTGAAATGGTGTTGGAACTTTCATCGTTTTCTCCTACGATAAGCATAAATGGAATCTTATTCATCTCCGCTTCCCGTATTTTTTTGCCGACCGTTTCGTTTCTATTATCTACAAGGGCGCGAATTTCGTTATTTTCTAGCGATTTTAAAACTTTTTCAGCATATTTTTCATGTTTCTCGCTAACTGGCAAGACAATAGCTTGGTCCGGTATTAGCCATAGCGGAAAATTACCACCTGTGTGCTCCAATAAAAGAGCGATAAAACGTTCCATACTGCCAAATGGTGCACGGTGAATCATGACCGGCCTATGCAATTCGTTGTCGCTCCCCTTATAAGTCAGTTCAAATCTTTCGGGTAAATTATAATCAACCTGTATGGTCCCCAATTGCCATTGCCTACCAAGTGCATCTTTAACCATAAAGTCCAACTTTGGACCGTAAAATGCGGCTTCTCCACGTTCAATGACATAGTCAAGGCCCTTTTCTTTTGCGGCATTAATAATCGCCTGCTCCGCTTTTTCCCAATTTTCAACGGAACCTATATATTTTTCAGGTTTGTCCAAATCGCGTACTGAGACCTGGGCGGTAAAATCCTCGAAACCCAAAGAGCCCAAAACATAAAGGGATAGGTCGATAACATTTTTGAATTCTTTATCCAATTGATCAGGTGTGCAAAAAATATGTGCGTCATCCTGGGTAAAACCGCGAACCCTGGTAAGACCATGTAGTTCTCCGCTTTGTTCATATCTGTAAACGGTACCAAACTCCGCATACCTTTTAGGTAATTCTTTATAACTAAACGGACGGGTGTTGTAAATTTCACAATGATGTGGGCAGTTCATCGGTTTCAAGAGAAATTCTTCGTCTTGTTTGGGCGTGTGAATAGGTTGAAAGCTATCCTCCCCATATTTTGCGTAATGTCCGGATGTTACATAAAGCTCTTTTTGTCCAATATGTGGGGTAACCACCATTTCATAACCTGCTTGCTTTTGCGCCTTTTTTAGAAATTGTTCAAGGCGCTCCCTTAGGGCGGCACCTTTTGGTAACCATAAAGGAAGTCCTTGCCCCACTTTCTGTGAAAAAGTAAAGAGTTCCAATTCTTTTCCTAATTTCCTGTGGTCCCTTTTCTTAGCCTCCTCCAAAAGCGCTAAATATTCGGTAAGGTCTTTCTGTTTTGGAAAGGAAATACCATACACCCTGGTTAATTGGGGCTTGTTTTCGTCACCGCGCCAGTAAGCTCCTGCAACACTTAAAATTTTAATTGCCTTTACAATTCCCGTATTGGGAATATGTCCGCCGCGGCACAAGTCGGTAAAAGTATCATGGTCACAAAATGTTATAGAACCGTCCTCTAAATTCTCAATTAATTCGACCTTATATTCATTGCCTTGTTCTTTATAAAATTTTAAAGCGTCCGATTTGGATACTTTTCTCATCTTGTAGTCATGTTTACCGCGGGCAATTTCCAAGGCCTTTTGTTCAATTTTGGAAAAATCTTTTTCGGATATGGTGCCCTCAGGTAGGTCTACATCATAATAGAACCCGTTTTCTATCGCTGGCCCTATAGTTAGTTTTACACCGGGATATAGTGCTTCAAGCGCTTGTGCGACAATATGGGAGGTTGAGTGCCAAAAAGCTTTCTTACCTTCTTTGTCGTTCCACGTAAATAAGGTCAGAGATCCGTTTTCGGTTAGGGGAGTGGTGCTTTCAACGGTTGTGTCGTTAAATTTTGCAGATATAACATTTCTGGCAAGTCCTTCACTAATGCTTTTGGCTACATCCATTGGGGTAGCCCCTTTTTGGAATTCCTTTGTTGAGCCATCTGGCAAGACAATCTCTATCATGATGTAATTTTATACGGGGAGCAAAGATACTATGTTGTTGTTATGTCCGCAATAGTATGGAACAATATGTTTAAGTAGTAAAATTGTAATCATTATGGGCAAAATCACAATCTGTGATTTCGCTGGATTATATAGGGGTGTTATTATGTTGTTTTTTTTCTTTGAGAGGAAAGATTTTTTTACTAAATTCATGGCCCTTTTTATTTTAAAAAATACAATTATCTCATTTTAAGATTGTTGTGATTGAAGCTGAAAAAAAAGTCCAAAAAATGTGATTTTTTTTCTTTGAATTTTAAAAAACGGTCATACATTTGCAGCCCGTTAGCCGTTGGAGCTTTTTTTTGGCGGCGTACGGGAGCACATGGTGCGAACGCTCATTGATGTTTTTTTGTCTTGCCGTTGGGCCTGAAAAAAAAGTTTTTTTTTCTTCCCAAAAAGTTGCCGGGTAACAAAACAGTCGTATATTTGCACCCGCTTAGCGAAACGCTGGGC
>NZ_QUSX01000004.1 GCF_003933245.1 Maribacter algicola | reverse complement strand
CTGTTATCGTTCCCGTGGGGACCTCGCACGTAGGCTGTACCACCGTCGTGGTCGCAACATCGGGCTTAGCTGTTATATTTATCTCTATCTCAACAAAAGGCCTACAATTTGGATCCGTTAAATCTGGGTCGTTGGTATCCAATATAGCATACGCATAATAAGTGCCAGGGGTAAGGCCACTAATCCCCGTTGAAGAAGTTGCCGTACCTCCACTGGGTGTAACCGCAGTTCCCAATTGAGTTCCTCCACCCACATATGGGTCCCCTTGCTGAGTAGAAAAGATAAAAAACTTAATATCAATGTCAGGAATGTCCGCTTGAACCATTAAAGTCTGACCTTGGTTATCTTCACAGGTTGAAAAATCAGTAGTTTCATTTGATAAAGTTGGACAAATGAACGGGTCTTCAACATCTGTTGGTTCGCAATCAGTATTATTTGACAAATCAGTATCATTGGAAATAGTTGAAACCATTACCGTGTTTTCCAAATCTGCTCCTTGTCCGCATTCAACTAATGGGCCACCTAATGTAGGTGCTGAACCAAGCACTTTAACATTCAAGGTTAGGGTCACACTTTCTCCTGGAGCAAGTGCTCCAATATTACATGTTAAAAGTCCCCCAGAAGATGAACCATCATGGGAACAAACCAAATTGGGGTTTGATTCAACCGATGAAATAAACTGGAGGTTGGGATTTAGTTCATCTGTTAATACAATGGAGTTTGCCACGGAAAGTCCATTATTAGAAACTACTATTTGATAACTAAATTCCTCCCCTAAAAGTACAGGATCTGTCAAGTCTATTTTTGTAACGGCTAAATCAACATCAGCAGAAAAAAAATCACTAGGTTTTAATAAGGGTACTGTTTGATTCCCAGTTGATATCGCATCACCATTATTTAAGGATATTGAGCCACTATTGGCAACTGTATAATCCTGATTTCCACCAGTTACGGCATCAATAAGTCTGGATTGAACATTACCTCCAATACCAGCAGGTATGGTGTCATCAAGGACAAGCCAAGCTTCCATTACCACCATATCTCCATCATCCAACCCCCCTACTGTAAATACACCAACTATTTCATCGTTTACTAACTGCCAACTAAAACTACTAACAGTTGCATTATTACCCGAATCAACATAATCACCATCGCCAGTATCAATAAAAGCACCAATAACCCCATATCCTATGTCCCCAGGTCTGGCATCATAACCAAAATCACCGCCATTGGTAGTTAACGTATTCCAACCGATCAAAAAAGTAATTTCACCGTTCTCTGGCGTTGTATCTCCATTTACATCAATCATTAATTCGAAAGGAACTATTTGACCAAGTGCCATATCTTCTGGCGCCAAACTTTCAACCTTAACGTCAACGCTACCATTGTTAAATTCAGCTAAGGGTATTAAAGGATCACCATTACCTCTTCCAAGTGGAGCACTTAAACTTGTTGGATAAGGTATTGGAGGAATATAAATTGAAGGGTCTGCCGCAGAAAAGTTTAAAGAATAAGCCCCACCAGCTAAAGGTTTGCTGATTTCATAATATAAGTTTTGGACA
The DNA here is from genome assembly GCF_003933245.1 of Maribacter algicola. Classification (NCBI taxonomy): domain Bacteria; kingdom Pseudomonadati; phylum Bacteroidota; class Flavobacteriia; order Flavobacteriales; family Flavobacteriaceae; genus Maribacter; species Maribacter algicola. The sequence goes on along the minus strand of NZ_QUSX01000004.1, from coordinate 148,607 downwards.
TCCTCGTGTTCAATACTAGTAAAAGAAGTAATCGAGCCTAAGGTAAAGGTTGAAAACGCTATTGTAACTAAAATAAATAGCTTCCTTCGAAGAAACGAAAAAGTAATTTGTTGCATGGTAAAGTGTTTTTAAGTTTGACACCATGGCATACAAATAAGAAGCATCAAAAATTAAGATGTGGGGCCTTAATCTGTGATAAAAAATAAAACTGTACGGGGGAATGTAGCTCTAAACTACTTAGAAGTTATTTTTGAAACAAAACTTTGTTAAATATTGTTTAAAAAATCGATGAACTGCACATTTTACCGATCAAAGTCACATTTGAAAAGTAAAAAGTATTACAGAAAAAATTAGTCAAAGGTCATTTCAAGTGACTCCTAACAATCTAAAATTGCTACCATTATCTTATAACTTTACCCTGTACACCTCTAAAAAAAGAGCTATACTTTTCTAGGTCTGCCGCTTGATTTTGAGTTGGTATTTGAGGTTCGGAAAATTTCACCTCTTTATTACCATAATCAAAAGCGACCAAAACAATGGGAACCTGCGCCTGCTTTGCAATATGGTAAAAGCCCGTTTTCCATTTTTCCACTTTTTTACGAGTACCCTCAGGTGATAATGCCAACCTGAACCGCTCCCTACTTTCAAAAATCTTCACAATGGCACTTACGGTGTCATTACTTTTGCTTCGGTCTATGGGAGCACCGCCCGTCCAACGGAAAAACCAGCCAAAGGGTGAATCAAAAAGGCTTTTCTTCCCAATGAAATTAATTTCCTCATTCAATACTTTTCGGACCAAAAGTCCCAGGAGAAAATCCCACCAACTGGTATGGGGCACGACGATGATTACGAACTTCTCCAAATGGGATGGAAATGTACCTGTCATTTTCCAACCTAAAAGCTTAAAGTAGATAAAACGTGAAAGTGCCTGCATTTAGATTAAAGTAGTATTACCTATATTTTTCTATAGATGGATCTTAATTTGGCCGGTGTTATGACCGATTTCCAATTTGGCCCAAGGGCATTTTCCCATAAGGGTTCCATCCCCATGGCGATGGATATCATCGTTTCGAAGTCATTATCATTTAGAGTCGCACAAATTCCTTTCGGAAGCTGGATTTTATGCTTATTTCTCATTTGGTCGAAAATCACTACCCCTTCTGGATAAAACTCCCCTAAATGTTGAAATACCAAACAATTTCCTAAACCATGTTTAATACCAAGTTGATATCCCAACCCGTAACTCATGGCATGTGCAACCCCAACCTGGGAATAGGCAATACTCATGCCTCCGTGCCAAGACGCCATCATCAGTTTATTTCGGGATTCTTTGTCAGGTAAATCATCCAGAAAAACTTCTTTACAAAGGTCCAATGCCTTTTCGCCGTAACTTTGGCTAAAGGCGTTCAAATAGGTCCCGTTCAAACTTTCTATACAATGGATAAAACAATCCATCCCCGTATAGAACCATTGTTCTTTAGGTACTCCTTTGGTAAGTTCAGGGTCCAATATTACTTGATCAAAAGTGGTATAATCAGAATTGATACCCAGCTTTCTCTCCGGTCCCAAGAGCACTGTAGTACGGGACACCTCCGCTCCCGTTCCACTGATGGTGGGGATTCCCACGTGGTAGACCGATTCCCTATGAACCAAATCCCAACCTTGATAATCGGCCGCGCTTCCGGTATTGTTCAACAATATGGCCACGGCCTTGGCAAGATCCAAAAGTGTCCCTCCCCCAATACCTACAATGCCCGATGGCATTTCCAAATAGGATTCCTTGATTTTCCTCACCAAGGCATCTACTTGCTGGGTCTTGGGTTCTTCATCGGCAGAAATGAAAATAATTTGGTCCGAAAAAATCCGGGGAATTCGGGAATGTAAATTTGAATTTTCAAAGACATCATCCACTAAAAAAATAAAGGGCGCATCTGAACTTTTACGCTTCGTCAAGAGAATGTCACCCAATTGGTCAAAACTTCCGTTGCCGAACACGACCCTTGGAACCATAGGAAAATTTCTAAACTTTTGGGATGCCTTTGTAGGTATATTATTCATTTGCATTTCCTTGCTTGTCTCCATCCGTTCAATTTAAAGGTAATTCAATACATCGGTAAGTTTAGATACGGTTATATAGCCTTTTTTTTCTTTCGGCTCGTCAATTTTTTCATGTACCCATGTGGTATGAAAGGGTACATGAACCGCCTTGGCCCCTATATTCACAAGCGGTAGGACATCGGATTTTAGGGAGTTACCAATCATTAGAAAGTTTTTTACATCGATTTCCAAATGGTCCAACAAATCCTGGTAGTTTTTCTCCTTCTTATCACTTAAAACCTCCACGTGATGAAAATATTCCGAAAGGTTGGACCTTTCCAGTTTTCTTTCCTGATCCAGAAGATCCCCTTTGGTCAAAACGATCAATCTATATCTACCCTGTAGTTTTTCCAGTACTTCTACTACCCCATCCAATATCTCGACAGGATGGGAAATCATGTTTTTACCAAGATCAAGGATTTTAGAGAGGGTCTCTTGCGATACCTCATTATTAGATAATTCCAAGGCCGACTCAATCATGGACAACATGAAGCCCTTTATTCCGTAACCATACAGATTTAAATTCTTGATCTCCATCCTAAATAGCTCTTGGTCTATTTTATTCTTGGTCTCGTACTTTTCCAAGAGTTCCGCGAATGCTTCCTCAGCCTCCCGGAAATAAGTTTCGTTCACCCAAAGGGTATCGTCCGCATCAAAGCCTATTACCTGTATGTCCTTAAAATTTATTTCCATGCTGCCTTGGCCCTTTCCAAATCCTCAGGGGTATCTATTTCAATACCGGTTACGGTAGTCTCTACCATTTTAATTTTTTTTCCGTATTCCAAATAGCGTATCGCCTCTATTTTCTCGGTTGCTTCCAATTGAAGCATGGGCAATCGTTGAAAATCCATCAAGGCTCTTTTTCGAAAAGCGTAGATTCCTTTATGCTTAAAATAACGTGTGTAATCTCCTTTGGCCCTTGGATAAGGTATGGGCGACCTAGAAAAATAAAGGGCAAAATTTCGATTGTCTACGATCACTTTTACCGTATTGGGATTTTTGATTTCATCATCATCTGTTATCCTGACCATTAAGGATGCCAAATCGATTTCATTATCCCGGTCCTGCTTGAATACCTCTATGACTCCAGATAGGCTCTCCCTATCCGTAAAGGGTTCATCACCCTGTACATTCACAATGATATCCACATCCATGTCCATAACCGCCTCGGCAATTCTGTCACTTCCACATTCATGCTCCTTTTGGCTCATAAGTACATTCCCTCCTTCTCCCAAAATTGTATCGTATATGATGTCGCTATCTGTAACCACATATACCTTGTCAAAGAGTCCTGTGTTCACTGCTGCTTGATAGGTCCTTACTATAACAGGTTTACCCGATAGATCCTGCATCAGTTTAGCTGGAAATCTAGAGGCAGCGTAGCGCGCTGGAATCATTGCGATTATCTTCACTTTCTTATGTTTTTGCCTTAGGCCTTAAACTTCTATAAATCCTAAAAATGATGATTAAAATTATAATCACCAACACCGCCGCCAAAATAGGTGCGAATATGGACGCTATACTTACAACCGTTGCCGTTCCCGTTTCTACGGTGGCCAGTATAGGGTTGGCCAGGCCTCCCGTGGTAGTCGAGGATGCCAATCGGCCAGTGGCGCCCGCTCCTTTAATAGCCGTTGCGGTTCCCCCGCCGGCAATTATGGCCAACGACCACGTTACCACAGGATCCAAATCGGCCACCGTGGAGACCATTACTGCCGTTCCGGCGATGGCAGCCAAGGGTACGGCAAAGCTATCCAGCAAGTTATCCACCCAAGGAATAAAATAGGCAAATATCTCCACCAAGGTGGCTACTCCCAAAGCAATCAAGGCCGCCAAACTACCTATCCATTGCCAGTTATCGTTCAACTCCCACACATTAAAATAAGCGGCCAAACTTAAGGCGAACAATGGCAAAAACACCCTAAAACCTACAGAAGCGGCCAGCCCAATACCGAGAAAAATACTTATGATGGTTTCTGATGTCATATTGTTCCTTTCTTAAACCTGACTTTAAAAAAACTTCGTTCTATTTTATTCCAACACTAATGTAACGGTTTCCTATTCAAGAAAAAAATCACTTTTAAAGCCGATTAGGTAGAGTTTTTCCTTGGCTCTAGTCACTGCAGTGTATAGCCACCTCAAGTACTCCTTGTCCGGACCGTTGGGCAAATAAGGCTGCTCTACAAATACAGTGTTCCACTGCCCTCCTTGGGATTTATGGCATGTAATTGCATATGAGAATTTTACCTGAAGGCCGTTAAAATATTTGTTGTTCTTAACGCCAAGAAACTTTTTATACTTTGATTTCTCCTGGGCATAATCCTTCATTACTTCTTGGTACAACCTATTGCCATCCTCATAGGAAAGGGATGGGGATTCGGCCTTAATGGTATCCAAAAGCAATACGGTCTCAAAAGGTTTCATATTGGGGTAGTCTACCATTTGAACCTTGACTTCGGCAAATTTGAATCCATATAAGTCCTTAAAGGCATAGATTTCAAGAACCTCAATGATATCGCCATTGGCTATAAATCCCGCTTCGGAAGTAGGTTTCAGCCAGAAATAATTGTTTTTGACCACCATCATAAAATCACCAGGTGCCAATTCATGCTCCAAGAACAGGATACGTTCCCGTATGTTCAAGTTATAAAGATTAGCCCTTTTATTGGAACGTACGATGATCGCCGTCTCCTCTTTTCCGTTTTTGGAGTACGATTCATCGATCGCTTCTTGAATATCGTGACCGTCTATCAATCGTACGATATCGGAAAACGGACCTACATCAAACTTAAACGTATCGAAATAGCTTCCGTTCAATTGCTCCCTAAGCATGGTGGCATTTACCAAAATTCCAGAATCCTCCGCTTGACGGACCACCTCATCGAGCTCCAATCGGATTACTTCCTTGTTATATGTATGAGCCAACTTATCCTCATCCAAAGCGGGGCTAAGTTCCAAATGAACAGGAGGTAACTGGGCGGTATCCCCAATTAAAAGTAATTTACAATTATGGCCAGAGTATACGAACATGAGCAAGTCGTCCAACAATGAACCGTTTTCGAACAATTTGGAATCCGCTGGGGTATCGGGTATCATGGAGGCTTCATCCACAATAAAAATGGTATCCCTATGCTTATTGGGAGCCATCACAAATTGAACACCGCCACCACTTTGCTTTTTGGGAAAGTATATCTTCCTATGAATGGTAAACGCCTGTGTTTTTGAATAGTTGGACATGACCTTCGCAGCCCTGCCTGTTGGGGCCATTAAGACCGATTTCATACCCGTTTTCCACAAGCTGTTCACCAAAGTACCTACCAGTGTGGTCTTACCGGTACCCGCAAAGCCCTTAAGAACAAAAACTTCGTCCTTATTTTTGGAAAGTATAAAGTGGGATAATTTTTCAAGGGCAATCTGTTGTTTTAGGGTAGGGTTATGTGGAAACTTGGTTTCCAACTCTTTAAAAAAAATAGCAGGTGTCTGTAACTTCATGGAACCCCAAATATAACAGGATTTTTAGGGTAAAAACTTTTGCGATTAAAAAAAAATTGTAGATTTGTGACAACCACTAAATTAAATTAACACTAGAGAAATGAAGACCATAATACAGATAGTACTTTGGATTGCATGTATCGGTTTGGGCTACTTGATTTACAAATCGGTAACCGGACCAATCGAGTTCAACGAAGTAAAAGTTGAACGTTTTGGCAAAGTTATCGCAAAACTAAAGGATATCAGGAATTCCCAAGAAGCCTATAAAAGTGCCAACGGCAAATATGCCAATGACTTCCCTAGCTTGATTCAGTTTATCGATACAGGGAACTATGTTATTACGCAGCAAAGGGATTCTTCTTTCATGAGGTATGACAAAACCTATCAAATTGATTTACAACAGGACACGGTTATCGTAGATACCCTTGATTTTGTTTCCGTTAAGGATTCTTTATTCAAAAGCGATACCAGATATAAAGATTTGGCAACAGTACCTACAGCACCCAATGGTGAAAAGTTTACCATGAAGGCGGATATCATAGAGAAAAGTGGGTACAGGGCACCCGTTTATGAAGTGAAGGTTGCAAAAAGCGTTGTTTTGTATGACCAACCAAAGGATTTATTGGCCAAGGAGAATTCTCTTATGAGTGTAGAGGAGGTTAATGGTTCCGAAATTAAGGTTGGTTCGTTGACCGAAGTTAGTACCAGTGGAAACTGGCCTCCCATCTATGATAAAAAGGGCGATCAATAAGAATATAGACATAGCAGATAAAAACTTTAAGAAATTGTCCATTCAGGTTAGCCTGAATGGACTTTCTTTTTGTATTGCGGATATTGTTTCGCATAGGGTACTGCTGTCAGATAACAAATGGTTCTCTCATGAATTGAATCCGATAGAACTACTGGAAGAAGTAAAAACCCTTTTGGACAAAAATGGACTGACCGATAAAAAATTCGATGAAGTAGTCGTTGTACATACAAACAACCTTTTTACACTAGTTCCCAAGCCACTTTTTAAGGAAGATTTTCTTTTAGATTATCTAAAATTCAATACAAAAATACTTGCAACGGATGCATTAGCCTTTGATGAGTTGGAAAACTTGGATATAGTAAACATTTATGTCCCGTATATGAACGTAAACAACCATATTTACGACCTTTATGGTGAATTTACTTTTGTGCATAATGGTACTGTGCTTATCCAGTCCTTGTTGGACCACCATAGTAATCAAAAAGAAGCCGTTTGCTTTGTACATGTGGGTAAAAAACAGATGGATGTTATCGTTCTAAAACAAAAAAGTCTTTTGTTTTATAATAGTTTTCTATACGAGACCAAGGAGGATTTTGCCTATTATCTCCTGTTTGTCTTAGAACAATTGGAATTGGATACGGAATCCACCCCCGTCAAATTTTTTGGAAATATAGAAGAAGACGATGATACATTTCAAATTTGCTATTCCTACATCAAGGACCTCGCCATATTTGTGCCAACCGCCCCCAGTCATTTAGATCTAGGTTTACCAGACACCTCAACTATTGATTTTACAGTTCTAAGCACTCTATAATGCGGATTATTTCAGGCAAACATAAAGGCAGACAGTTGCTGGCACCAAAAAATCTACCGGTAAGGCCAACAAAGGATATGGCCAAAGAGGGACTTTTTAATATTCTCAATAACCGCTACTATTTTCCAGACCTTAAAGTTCTGGATCTTTTTGCAGGAACGGGAAATATCAGTTTTGAATTTGCTTCGCGAGGCGTGGAGGATATCCTGGCCGTAGATATGCACTCAGGCTGTGTCAATTATATTACAAAGGTATCAGACGAATTGGAATTGACTATAAGAACCCAAAAAAGCGATGTATTCTCCTTCCTGAGCAGTAATACTGAGAAATTCGATATTATTTTTGCCGACCCATTTTATGATATGGAACTGGAAGAATTTAGAAAATTGCCATCGTTAGTCTTTGAAAACGATTTGCTTTTGGAAGATGGCATACTTGTAATTGAACATTCCAAACAGACCCGTTTAGAGTCCCTCCCACATTTTGATAGTTCCAGAAAATACGGAAACAGTGTTTTCAGTTTTTTCAAAACCTAGGATTTGAACAACCCTAGACGTAGATAGTTAAAAAAATGGACTTTTAGAGGTTTAAAAGAAGCGGTGATTCCATTATTTTTAAAATTCAAAATCCTCTCATGAGAAGAATGTTGGTCCAGTTTAGGAATAGTTCCTTTCGAAGTTATGTTCGTAGACATGAAAAGTATGTCCCGATCTTATTCTTTATTGGAGGTTTCATTTTTGACATGCTCACCCTGGGCCGGATAGACAGAACCTATGATTTGGTAATGCTATGTCTCCACATGACCAATTTAAGTTTTGTCCTATATCTCTATAATGTAGTGGACGATGGTAAATGGAAAAACACCTTTTTAGAACGTTTTGAGGAATACTTCCCTTTAGCCATCCAATTCTTCTTTGGGGCCCTGTCCAGTGCCTATGTTATTTATTTTTCCAGGAGTGTATCCTTATCAAAAACAGTATCGTTTTTTTTAATTCTTGTCGCCCTCTTGGTTGCCAATGAATTTCTCAAGCAAAGGATTTCCAACAAGTATCTTCAGTTTAGCGTTTATTTTTTCCTAAACTTCACGTTCTTCACCTTCATGATTCCTGTGGCGATATCTAAAATGAGTCCAAAATTATTTTATATTTCTGGAGGTATCAGTCTCTTGTGTACTTTGACCTTGATAATCCTAATTTACTTTTTAAGTCCAAGCACCCGAAGTGAAATTCGGCTGGGAAGGCTTCTCTCAATTATCCTAAGTATTTATGCCGTCATTAATGTATTCTACTATTTTAGGTTAATTCCGCCCGTTCCTTTGGCACTGGACCAGGGTATCGTGGCCCATTATGTTGAAAAGACCGGGAACGACTACACAGTAACTTATGAAAAAAACGACTCATTTATATTTTGGCGAAATCATAGACTCAAATTTGTATTTAATCCGAACGAAAACGTTTACATCTATTCCTCAATTTTTGCACCTACCAATTTGGAGCAATCCATTATTCATAGGTGGAAATGGTTCAACGAAAAAACTTCCGAGTGGGAACTTATAGAGGATATAGGGTACGAGATAATAGGTGGAAGGGATGAAGGTTATAGGGGGTATACGTATAAAAGTAATATTTGGGCAGGTGAATGGAAGGTGGAGGTCATAACCAATGAGGAATTGGTCTTGGGTGTAATCGATTTTGAAATATCCATCGATGAAAGTCTTGAACCTATACAATTGGTAGAACGTAAATTTTAAAAAAGCAGGCCGTAAGCCGGATTCTGTTTTCGTTGAACGAAGCCTTATCATTTATCTAGACCAAAGGTTGCCCCAAGGTTCCAACCGTCTACCCTTCGGCTCGGGCGTGCAGCCCTCAAACACCGATTTACATGACGTTTCACCGTATAGAGTTTACCTGATTTCACTACAGCCTAACTGTACTTGCTTTCTGTTGCACTTGTCCTCGCCTTTCGGCGGACGGGCGTTACCCGCTATACCGCACTATGGTGTCCGGACTTTCCTCCCCCAATATACATTGGCGGCGATAAGGTGGCCTGCTTGGCGCAAATGTACTCCAATTGTTGATAACTAAAGATGATCTACGATGTAAATCCCCTACCAAATTAACCGCTATTTTTATATTTGTAACTACAGAAAGCTACCTATCATTTGGAACCGTTTATTGTTTCTGCCCGTAAGTACAGACCTCAGACCTTCAAGGATGTCGTGGGGCAGCAGGCCATTACCAATACGTTACAAAATGCCATAGACAATAATCATTTGGCACAGGCGCTTCTCTTCTGTGGACCAAGGGGGGTTGGAAAAACGACGTGCGCCCGTATTTTGGCCAAACAGATAAACTCTGATGGCAGCGAACGTGAAGATGAGGATTTTGCCTTCAATATTTTTGAATTGGATGCGGCCTCCAACAACTCGGTGGACGATATAAGAAACCTGATCGATCAGGTACGTATTCCCCCTCAAGCGGGGAAATATAAGGTATATATCATCGACGAGGTCCATATGCTTTCCCAATCCGCATTTAATGCCTTTTTGAAAACCTTGGAGGAACCTCCAAAACATGCCATATTTATATTGGCAACCACTGAAAAGCATAAAATCATACCTACGATTCTATCCAGGTGCCAAATATTTGACTTTAAGAGAATTACCGTAAACGACGCAGCGGAGTACTTAAAATATATCGCCGAAAATCAAGGTATCGACGCAGAGGATGACGCCCTACATATCATTGCACAAAAGGCTGATGGAGCCATGCGGGACGCCCTTTCGATTTTTGATAGGGTCGTTAGTTTTTCGGGAAAGGAATTGACAAGAAAGGCGGTAACAGAAAATCTCAATGTGCTGGATTATGACACCTATTTTGAGGCGACGGACCTAATCATGAACCATGATATTCCCAGATTGCTGATTCTGTTTAATAAAACACTTTCCCTAGGCTTTGACGGTCACCACTTTATAGCAGGGCTTGCCTCCCACTTTAGGGATTTAATGGTCTGTCAACATAAGGATACCATTTCACTTTTGGAAGTTGGCGAGAATGCACAGGAGAAATATAGGGAACAATCCAAAAAAACCTCCCCTGGGTTTCTTTTAAAGGGACTGGATATTGCAAATGACTGCGACTTGAAATACAAGTCAAGCAAAAATCAGCGACTCCTAGTAGAACTTACTTTAATGAAATTGGCCTCCATCGACTTTGATGGAGAAAAAAAAAATCCTGAATCACTAGCCCTCCACAACAAAACTATTGATTTCATAGCCCCGGCCGAGTTTTACAAGAACATTCTAAGAAATGCAAAGGAAAAAGTACAAGAGGTTGTTTCCAAGAATGTAGATTCTGTTCCCGATACGAAAAAGATGGATGAGCCAGCCACCCAATCGGAGAAGAAAACGGAAGTAGCGGAAAATCTGCCAACATCAAGGCCATCCCTAAAAGAGGAAGATCAAAAGAAGGACGAAACCAAAGAAGTACAAATTGTCCAAGAACGGCAAGCGCCTACGATAGAAATAACAGCTCCCAAAAAACGGGTTTCAGGTCTATCACTTTCAAGTTTAAAGGCAAAGAGGGAACATGAACTCAACAAAATTGAGGTCATCATTGATGAGGAAGATTTACCAAAAGATGATTTTTCCGAGGTTGATCTACAAAAACATTGGTCCGATTTTGTAGAACAAATAGACAAAAAAGGACAAAAAATATTGGCATCCAATCTAAACACGGATAGTCCCAAGCTCGGTAAAGACTACAGTATTCATATTGAGCTCCCCAATAGTACGATGAAAAAAGAAATAGAGCGCGAGAGTTTTGAGCTTATGAGATACCTAAGGAGCAAGCTAAACAATCATTTCATTCAATTAATTATAAAGGTGAATGAATCCAGTGCCAAAAAATTTGCCTTTACCCCAGAGGAGAAATATGAAAAGTTGCGGGAAAAGAACCCGGCCATTGATTTGTTGCGAAAGGAATTTGATTTAGACCTTTAATTTTCTTCGTAGCCTAATAGTATAGAAGAACATTACAAGTGCGATAATCAAGAGTCCAAAGGCTTCACGGCCCAATTCAACCGTTTCTATAGGACCATCTTCGAGTCCAAAACCCTGAAAGTCGGTCGGATACAAATACATAAAACCAATAAAGCAAGCGGTACAAAGAACTAAAGGCACAACGGCCCTTAATTTATTCAAGGAAAAAATTACGGATATTATGGCCGCTACCGCATAAATCAAAATCCATAAGAAAGAATCCGGATCATTAAATTGAACAATGGCCCCTACCGCAAAAAGCATCGCAAACACATATCCGATTGTCTTAAAAAATAAATTCATTATAAATCAGCTTAAAACATGGTTTTTAATTAAATCACAGACCTCCGTTGCCACCACCTCTTTGGTATTGATCTTAGTTGCCTGATTTGTTATAAAAATTGGATAATCCTCACTATCGTCAGTAATTCTTCCATGGGAGCCCTTGATCAATGAAGCGTCCAAGGGAATAATATCCAAAACGGTTCTAAAGCCCAGTTTCTTTTTGAGTAATTTCCAAGCTACCTTGGCCATGACCAGTTTGTCCTTGGGATCGGTCAACATTTCTACAGGATCATACCCGGGTTTTTTGTGGATATCCACCATTCTGGCATAATCAGGTGCTACAGCATCATCCAACCAAAAATAATAGGTAAACCAAGAGTCCGCGTCCGCAACGGCAACCAAATCACCACATCTTTCATGATTTAGATGCTCGGCAGCTATTTCGCCATTTGAAAGTACCCTTTCAACACCGGGAACCTTGGCAATCAAGCTTCTGACGTCCCCCAACTTGTTTTTATCTTTCACATAAATATGGGCGACTTGATGGTCCGCCACTGCAAAGGCTTCACTAGCTCCGGCATCCAATAGTTCCAAGCCTCTTTCTATTCTCACATTTACAAGGCCTTCGCGCCTCAAAACTCGGTTTAGGTGAATCGGATTCTTAACATTGGTAATTCCGTATTCCGACAATAAAATAATATGGGCTCCCTGTTTTTCGTAATAATCTACCAATTGTTTGACCACCCCATCGATTTCATTTAAATCCTTTGAAATTTTACTGAAATCCAGTCCGTGACGCTGCAAGTTATAGTCCAAATGCGGAAGATAGATAAGGGTCAAGGTGGGGTCGTATTTTTCATCTGTTTTAATCGCCCCATTGGCAATCCATTTAGATGAATTTATAGTGGTACGAGGGCCCCAAAACTCGAATAATGGAAATGTACCCAAGCTACCTTGAAGCTCATCCCGTAACTTCGCGGGATAGGAATAAATATCGGGAATTTTGCGTCCATCCGCCAAATAATTGGGTCTTGGCGTGATGCTATAATCCACATAGGAATACATATTGTACCACCAAAAATGATTGGCACACGTAAAGGAAGCATCCTTTTCCTTTAACACATCCCAAATTTTGGGTTGTTGCACCAACCTATTGGATTGTCGCCAAAATTTGACTTCCAACTCGTCCTTAAAATACCAACCGTTTCCCACGATTCCATGTTCCGAAGGCCATTTTCCAGTAAGGTATGTAGACTGAACCGAACAGGTTACGGCAGGTAACATGGGTTTTATAAATGTATGTCCACCATTTTCCAAAAACGATTTTATGAAGGGTGTATGCTCACCTATAAGGCGTTTGGTCAATCCAACAACATTGATGACAACTGTCTTTTGCATGTTATAAGTGCGCTTTTAACCATTCTATTTCACGGACGATGGAATGCAATAAATCCTCCTTTAACCCTTCCGGTAATACATCCCACGTATAGGTTTCTATTTCCAAATGCTCCGTCAACGAATCCTTTTTTAAATAATCCAAAGTATCCAAAATTTGATCTTGGGTAGAGTCCAACGCCCCAAATCGCTCCAAAAAGATAGGAACATGATAGTGGGCACGTAGTTCGTCCACCTCATTTTTTGCTTCCAATACGATTGGAAGATCGTTATAGGTTTTTACCCTCTCTCCTATTTTCTCTGTTACCTGATGTAAGTAAACTGGCTCATTGAATTTTTCCAATAAATTCCATACTTCCTCCCGATTCTTACCTTTGAATAGAATCTTTAGGGCGGCACTCACCTGAATTTTCCCAACTTGGATACCCGCTTCCTTAAACTTTGCAAAGGTTTCAGTGGGGTGCTCATACGCCAGGGAAAAATGGCAAATGTCATAACATATGGTAATATATCGTTTTACCAATTCCTCCAATTGGTAAGCATCCCTATCCAACTTTCGGGATAATTCCTGTTGGGCGATGGGAATTAGATAGTCCGAATAAAATGAAAGGACTTCCTCCGTATTTTCCAAAAATCCATCAGGCTCCGGCTCAATGTCCAAATGGAGATAGGTTCCTGTCTCTTGTTCCAGTTCAAAAAGTTGCTTAGCGATTTGGGCCATGTGCATAGCACCTTTTTTAAAGGCGGTATCTTTTTCCATTTCCGAAGCAAACCAATGTTTATAACTAATGGGTGATGTGGAAATTCCGCCATTGATCCCTTTTGGAAGCAATACTGCCAATTGATCAAACAATCGTTGGGTATACATCAAACGTTCCTTAGTAGTCCAATCCGGAGTGTGGACATCGTCCTTTACCCGTTCATTATGAAAATTCCCATAAGGAAACCCGTTCATGGTGAAAATATACACATTCTCCTCCTGCAACCAATTCTTGAATTCCGTCATATTGTTTCCCAAAGCGAGTTCCTCACTCGCCTTGTTTGAAAGTCGTAAACCGAGACCAAAGGGGCTATCCGGTGAAACCGACTTCTTAATACCTGGAACATGTTCCTTAATACTGGAGAAGGTACTTTCCCAATCCTGCCCGGGATGTATGTTCGTACAATAAGAAAGGTGGTATTTGTTTTTTATAAACATAAGGGGATTCGCTATTTAAGGGCCATCTGATGATTTAGCTGCTCAATGGACCGTTTCATTATTGACCTGTCAATTTCATGGACATCATGCTTCTTTCCCAACCCGGAAATTAATGTGATGGTCAATCTACCACCCAAATGTTCCCTAAACTCCTCGATACCGGCCAAAAGCTGGTCCACTTCCTTTTCGGAATGCAGAGGCAAGGATAAATCGAAACCAATTTCCTTCATTACATCAAGGATAATCCTCAATTCTTCCTCTGAAATCAACCCGATTAACTGTGCATAGGTAACGTCCAATGCAATTCCCTTGGCCACGGCCTCGCCATGTCTTAACTCATAGCTGGTCATAAACTCCAATTTGTGGGCCGCCCAGTGACCAAAATCCAGGGGCCTAGACGAACCAGACTCAAAAGGATCCCCTCCTTGCGAAATATGTTGCATGTGCATTTCGGCACATTTATAAATTACATATTGCATAGGTTCCAATTGCCTTTCTTTAAGGGCTATGGCATGCTTGGCAATGTATCCGAAGAATTCCCCGTCCTTGATTAAGGCAACTTTTATGGCCTCGGCGATTCCAGCTATCCAATCCCGCTGCTCCAAGGTGGCCAAGAAATCAGTATCGTTTATGATGGCATACGGCGGGGCGAATGTCCCCAGAAAATTTTTCTTCTTAAAGATGTTCACACTGTTCTTTACGCCTACGGCGGAATCGTTCTGAGAGAGCACCGTGGTTGGAATCCGAATCAATTTTACGCCCCTATGTGCAATGGCCGCAGCATAGCCTACCATATCGATTACCGCACCCCCTCCAATCACCACCACAAAAGAGTGCCTGCAAATAGCATTTTCATTAATCCCTTTCAGCACAAGGTCAATATATTCAGCATGATTTTTGGACTGTTCGCCTCCGTCGATTACCAAAGTATTGGTGCAGGTCAAATTTCCGGAATACAAACTGCAATAGGAGGAAATCTTGTTCAACAGATCTGGGTGGTTGTCCGCCACGCCTTTATCTACGACAAAAAACAACTTTACAGCCTCGTAGTCCTTGTACCCTTTCATAATATTGACGAACAGCTGGTTATCAACATGAAACAAATCCTTTGTAAAGTGGAGTTGGTACTCATATTGAACCGAAAACGACTGTTTGATAGGTTTTAATTCCATAGCACTAGGTAACGGCAAAAATTCTTGAGAGTAATAATGATAAAGGCAAAAGTAATAAAACCAGAAGTCCTAAATACCATTGGGAAAAACCGGTCGTCCAACAGGCATCCATAACAATCAGGGACAAAACCCCGGCCATTACCGCCCTTTTAATATTCTTTGGTGAGTTTTCCCTGTACGCGTCCAACAACGGTTTAAAAACCATAAACCCAAACAAGGCAATAAAGGGTAGGGACACCAAAATATGGGATGTTTTCAGCGCAATGGTAACCGCGATAAAAGCCAGTACCAATGCATACAATAAACCAGCGATTGCAATATGGCCCTTGTTATCGCCATGGACCTCACCCCTACTAATCAGGGTTATCGCGAAAATATAAATAAGGGGTACGAAAGAAACCCACCACAGGTCCAATTGCCCTAAAATGGACATTCCCAATAAAAGGTTCAGTCCTCTACAAACACCCATGACCAAAGGCCCAAAAAAAGCATGTTTTTTAGCCAATGCATCATAGCCTATTATGGAAAAAATCAATATTCCCGCCAGGACTCCACTTAAAGTATTGACCGAAAATGCCAGAGAAAGCCCAAAAATAAATAATAATAGACCCCATATAACGGCCTGATTCTTTGGAATGATTCCGCTAGGTATAGGTCTTTCCGGACGTTCAACGGCATCCAGTTTGGCATCAAACACATCATTGAAAACCACGCCACCAGCGTATAGGAACACCGATGCAAATACAAGCGACAAAATACCCTGCCCATTCACCGAAATAAAATCCGGAATTCCCACACTGGTAGAAAAAAGTGCCAAAGCAATACCGCCAAAAATATCCGCTGCAGCGGTAGGTAGGTTGGCAGGTCTTGCCAACCTGGCAAAACCCATGATTTTTTTCATCATTCTAAGAGATTTGTTCGGAATCTATCCGAGGTGTTTGCCCTCTTAAAACGCTATTATCATTAAAAAGTTGTGATTGGTCGATTCCTTTTGGCTTCAACCAGTGTTCCTCCTTCATTCGTCCGTTTTTGCTGAACGCGTCCAAGGCGTTTTGATAGCAGGTCTTCACAACATCTTCACGTGAAATTCCTCTTTTCAGCATCAAGGAAGCTGTTTTGGGTACGGCCAATGGGTCACTTACACCCCAATCGGCTGAGCTATCCACAATAATATTGTCGCTACCAAACTTGCGTACCACTTCAACCATGCGTTCATTGCCCATTTTTGTTTTGGGATAAATGGTAAATGCAGCAATAAAGCCCCTATCCAGAACCTCTTTAACAGTCTCCTCGTTATTATGGTCAATTATGACATTGGCAGGGTCCAATCCATGTTCCAAACATACCTCCATGCTCTTGATGGTACCCGCTTTCTTATCCCTATGCGGTGTATGTACCTGAACCGTCATATCCAATTCCTTCGCCAGATCCAACTGCATCCTAAAGTACTTGTCCTCGGCAGGGGTTTGGTCATCGTAGCCAATCTCCCCAATGGCCACCACGTTTTCTTTATGTAGGTACAGGGGAAGTAGCTCAACGACCTGCTCCGCTAGAGCTTCATTGTTGGCCTCTTTAGAATTTAAACCAATAGTACAATAGTGCTTTATACCAAACTGGCTTGCCCTAAAAGGCTCCCATCCTACCAGACTGCTGAAATAATCCTGAAAAGAACCCACCTGCGTCCTGGGTTGTCCCAACCAAAACGAGGGTTCTATTATAGCTACAACACCAGCCTGTTGCATGGCTTCATAATCATCTGTTGTTCTAGAAGACATGTGTACGTGCGGGTCGATAATCATCAATTTATCTTGCATTTTCTATTAATTCTTTAAGTTATTCCAAGTTAGTGTTCCTTCTTCTATCTGCTGTTTCAAGTCGGGTTTGCGATGCAGGATTTCCAAGGCTTCTGCACTATCGGAATGATAACAGCACAAGGCTCCCGCCCTATTTTCTATCAGGTCTCCACTTTCCAATAAGCGTTCCATATCCTTTAGCAGAACCGGATTCAGAAACCCTGAGACCGGGCGCCAGAACATAGGGTCTATCTTCCTGGAGGCCGCCCATCGTTCGTGGGCGTAATCCGAAATGATCCTCGCTAGATCCACATTGGCACGTTCATCTACGGAGGGTATTTTAGAAAGATCTCGCTCCATAAACGCGGCCTTTAGATACATCTGGTTCCATTGCTGGTCATTGAAGTACTTCGCCGGATAGGGGTTGTTCAAGGTAATGGCATCAAAAATGACCGATATATTTGTTCTAAGGGCTTCTACTGCCGTAAACTTGAACATATCAGGATAAGGCAAAAGGTCCAGGAACTTAAGAAACGTCTCAAGTTCCGTAATATCCGCAACCTGAATGATATTGGCCACTTTGGACCCGTAGAAATCGGTATCGATTTCCAATACCTTCATAAGCAGGTAAATTCTAGCCACCTCCAACAAGTTTGCATTCCGGGAGGTTAAAAAGTCGAGTGCCCCTTCATCGGCATTTGCGACCTTTAATGTAATGCTCTTGTCAAATTTTGAAGCCAAGAGGCTGTACGTCATGAACAAGTCCCTTACGGATTTATCTGCTTCCAATTTTTGTGTTTTTTCAGTCAGCCATTCCAATGACACTGGATCCGCTTGGGCCCCAAGCGCTTCCTTAATCCGTTCGCTTACCTGCATTATTTATATATTCTTATTTCTCCTTTCCCAAAAATAATTATTAAAACCCACAAAGCCTTATTTTTGCATCGCAAACAAGGTTAATAAGCGTTAAAATGATGTTAGGATTAAAGTTGCCCACCGATCCAAGATGGGTTAATATCGTTGAAAAAAATATTGATGAAATTTTGACGGACCATGCATTTTGCGAACAAAAGGCCGCCAGTACGGCCATATCCTTAATTGTTTCCTTTCCGGAATATACGGAATTGGTCGAAGAAATGGTAGCGTTATCCCGGGAAGAAATGGGACACTTTAAAATGGTACACGACCTAATTTTGGAACGTGGGCAAAAATTGGGAAGGGATAGAAAGGATGTATATGTTTTGGAACTGCTCAAATTTTTTCCGAAAGGTGGAAGCCGAACCACTCAATTGATACACCGTCTTTTGTATGCCGCCCTCATTGAGGCCAGAAGCTGTGAAAGGTTTAGACTATTGTCCGAGGAACTTCCAGATAAAAAATTGGCCGATTTCTATCACAAACTCATGATCAGCGAAGCTGGGCATTATACCATGTTCCTAAAATTCGCCCGAAAATATGGCGACAGAAAAGAGGTAGACCAAAAATGGCAGGCCTTATTGGAATATGAAGCTGAAATCATGAAAAATCTCAGCAAATCAGAAAAGGTACATGGGTAAACCTCGTTGATGTTTACTTTTCCTTTAACTTTTTCACATAGTAATCGTAGGTTTCAAACTGTGAACGGTGTTTGGGTGTTCTAGACCTTCTATAAGCATTGTCCTGTTTCTCGGAAAAGACCCTTGCCTTTAAGTTGTCGCGCCAACAGATTTCAAAGGTATCCATCAATTCCTGTTTGATGTCCTCGTCATATATGGGACAGCCTACTTCCACGCGATAATCCAGGTTTCTTGTCATCCAATCTGCCGAGGAAATGTAGACCTTGGGATTGCCTGCATTGGCAAAGACAAAAAGTCGGGTATGCTCCAAAAACTTATCAACGATACTAATGGCCTCAATATTCTCGCTCATACCCTTTACTCCAGGTACCAAACAGCAAATACCCCTAACGATTAACTGAATCTTGACCCCTGCCCTACTTGCTTCATACAGTTTATCCACCATTTCGTAAGATGTAAAGCTGTTCATTTTTATTTTTATGTAGGCTTCCTTGCCCACAATGGCATTGGCGATTTCCTGTTCTATGAGCTTGTGAAATACTTTTTTGGTATAATGGGGCGATACGATTAGATGTTTATACTTGTTAATCTTGTAGGTCGTCTCAAAGAAATCGAAGACCTTGTTCAACTCCTTTAATATGGGCGGGTGGGAAGTAAACAATGTATAATCCGTATATATTTTGGCGGTCGATTCATTAAAGTTACCAGTGCTTATAAATCCATATCGTTTGAGTCCCTCATCCTCTTCACGTTCAATCAAACATATTTTACTATGAACTTTAAGACCAGGCACCCCAAATATTAATTTAACACCTTCGGCCTGTAATTGCTCCGCATATTCAATGTTGGCCTGCTCGTCAAACCTGGCCTGTAGTTCAATTTGGACCGTTACCTGTTTTCCGTTTTTCACAGCATTGATAAGTGATGCCGCCACTTGGGAGTTATTGGCCAAACGGTAAACCGTTATCTTTATGGTACGCACTTTTGGATCTAGGGCCGCTTCCCTCAAAAACTTAAGGATATAGGTAAATGTATGATATGGGGTGTACTGCAAATAATCCTTGTGGGTTATACTCTCCAAAATACTCCCTTCAATACTAAGTCCCTTTACGGGCAGTGGCCTTATTTTATCGTATAATAAATCGTTCCTGTCCAAACTTGGAAACCCCATGTAATCCCTTTTATTATGATACCTCCCCCCTGGGATCACACTATCCGTATCCTCAATCTGCATTTTCTCCTTAAGAAATGCCAAAGTGTCCTTGGCAATACTTTTATCGTACACAAAACGAACCGGGTCGCTTATTTTTCTATGTTCCACACTTAAGGAAATCTTTTCTATAAAACTCTTGCTCAAGTCATTATCCATATCCAACTCTGCATCCCTGGTTATCTTGATCATGTGCGCGGAAATAGATTCATATTCGAACATAGTAAAAATATTGCTCAGACAATATCTGATCAAATCATCCAGAATAATGATATAATTCTTATCACCTTCTTTGGGCAAAACCACAAAACGGTCTATCCCTTTGGGAATCTCTATAAGGGCAAAACGTTTTTCCTTTTTTACATTGGCACCCTTGATTATCATTTTAACCGCCAAATAGGCAGCAGTGTCCTTTAGGGTAGGAAACCGTGTTAAGTCATTGAGTATGATGGTCATGAGCTGAGGGCTCACATTTTGAAGAAAATATTCCTTAACAAATTCCTTTTGATTTTTGTTCAGGGCGGTTTCCCTTATGATGAAGATGTTTTCACGCTCCAGTTCTGCCTCTATTTGCTTTAGGATGACCAAACTTTTGCTCTGCTGACGGATTACGATTTCTGTAATCTCTTCCAAAAGGTCTTTAGCCTTTTCCCCTCCCAAAACACTCTTTCCGGTCTTTCCAGCTTCAACGATTCTTTTCACCGTGGCATATCGTACCTTAAAAAATTCGTCCAAATTATTTGAAAAAATCCCTAAGAAACGCAAACGCTCAATGAGCGGTACATTCTTATCCGCACTTTCCTGCAGTACGCGTTCATTGAACCATAACCAACTTATCTCTCTATTAACGTACTGATTGTTGAATTTCACCATTATCTTAAGTGCTTTGGAAAAATCGTTTCTACTGTTTTGCCTTGGGAAATGCTTGCCCAAGAATCTTGTTTGAACCGTATGTGGACAAAACCACTTGTTGGAACGTTTTCAATATATGAATCTCCAAGGGAATTTACCAAATGGGTAAAGGCATGATTATGTCCAAAAATCATGACCGTGCCTAATGAATTGTCCATTTTTTTCACAAAATCAAGGACATGGTTCCCCGTAAAGTCATAAAGGTCCGTAGCAATTTGAAACTTGGCCATGGGAAATTTAAGGTTTCTCAAACATATCATGGCCGTATGCAAGGCCCTGTTTGCCGGACTTGAAAACGTAAAGTCTAGTCTAATCTGACCTTTTGATAGTTTACTTCCTACCAAATGGGCATCATCTATTCCTCTTTGAGCCAGAGGTCTGTCTTGGTCTTCAACATCAAGGTCCCATGATGATTTGCCATGGCGCATGAAAAGTAGATTCTTCATTCTTTACTGATTAAGGTGCCAAACGTTCCATTTTCCAATCCCAATCCACTTGCAAGGTAAAGCGGATCCTGTCGTGTAGACGATTAGGTCTTCCCTGCCAAAACTCGATGGATATGGGTTTCACTAGATAACCGCCCCAGTGATTTGGTCGTGGCACTTCCTTATTTTTGTAGGTAGCCTCAAGTGTTTTAAGTTCCTGTTCAAGGACATCCCTAGAGGCGATAACACTGCTTTGGTTGGATACCAAGGCACCTAATTGGCTCCCTTTTGGTCGGGATTCAAAGTATCCATCGGATAGATTCTCGGCAACCTTTTCCGCTTTTCCCTTTATGATAACCTGACGCTCCATATTGGGCCAAAAAAAGGAAATACAAATGTTTGGGTTTGCAGCAATGGCCCTTCCCTTTTCACTGGTATAATTTGTATAGAAAATAAAGCCTTCATGGTTGAAACGCTTTAGCAATACCACCCGGCTTTTGGGAAAACCATCCAGACCAATCGTGGAAACGGTCATGGCATTGGGCTCGTCAACACCCTCTGAAGCCTCTACCTCATGAAACCATGTCTTGAATAGTTGCATGGGATTATCAGAGATACAATCCTCCATTAAGGCACTTTTCTCGTAAGATTTCCTGTAATTACCTAGGTCTTTCTGCATATTCTAATCTAAAAAACAAGATACTCAAAGATCAATAAAAATAACAAGACCCCAAAAGCTTTAATCACCTTTGGGGTCTTATTAAACAATTAATTTTAACCTATTCAACCCTTTTAAAACTCATTTGGGTCTGTACTGGTGCATCAGCAGGATATGAAATATAATACAAAGTCAATGTTTCCTTCTTTATAATAAATCGATTCCCATAAGCCTCTCCATTTAATTGGATAGTCTCAGGCTTCGGCTTAAATCCTTTTTCCCAAGAAGTATTTTCACAAACCCTCATGAAAACACTATCGTTGTAAACTTCAAATGTTCCTTTATTCTCGGATTGCCCCATTAGTTCATTTAGGTTCTCATCCTTAAAACCATAGTAATTAACTTTATAGGTGTAGGTTCCATCCAACTCGAAGGTATGCAAAGTCTCCACATCGAAATACCGATAATCCTCCCGTATACCGCCACTAGGTATTTCATCGATACGGTTCCAAGTACCGATAATAGCATTACCTTGTAACTCAGAGGCTATTCCATCTGCTTTTTCACAAGAAATCGATGTAAACAATAGAAATATAAAAGTCAATAAAATGGTATTCTTCATAACAATATTTATAAGAAGATATTCCTATTAACCTTTGGTTGCGTGCTTGTTTTAATTAAACTCGAAAGATTTGCCATCATCTGCCAATTCCACCTGATCAAAAACTTGGCAAGCCTCTTCCTTAAAAACTTCAATGGAGGCGTATCGGGTGGAATAATGCCCCAAAATCAATTTACCTACGGAAGCTTCCTTTGCTATTTTTGCTGCTTGTTTGGCCGTACTATGCTTTGTTTTTTTTGCCAAATCTGTTTCCGATTCCAAAAAAGTAGCCTCATGGTATAAACAATCTACACCCTTTATTAACGGAACAAGATGAGGATTATAGGCCGTATCGCTACAGAAGGCATAGGAAGTTGGTTTGGGTGGATCGAATGTCAATTCCTTGTTGGGAATGATCTCACCCATTTCGGTGACAATATCCTTTCCCTTTTTAATGATGTTGAAATATGCCTTGTCGATTTCATAAAACCGAACGGCCTCAATGTTCAAGGTACGTTCCCTCTCTTTTTCCCTGAATAAAAATCCATTGGTATAGACCCTATGATCTAAGGGTATTGTTTGTACGGTTACTTTTGCATCCTCAAAAATAACCTCACTATCGACTGAGGTCAATTCATGAAAATGCAAGGGATAGTTGGTCCAGGAATCCCCAAGTTTTAACAACAAGGTAATGGCTTCCTTTATTCCTTTGGGGCCATAAATATTGAGTTCCTTTTCCCTTCCCAATAACCGGAACGTAGAAATCAAACCCGGAAGTCCAAAGAAATGGTCTCCATGCAAGTGGGAAATAAATATGTGATTGATTCTTGAAAACTTGATTCCGTGTCTGCGAAGCTGAACCTGGGTGCCTTCACCACAATCTATTAGAAACATGTGGTTCTTGATCTCCAATACCTGTGAGGTTGGGTTGGTCAATGTTCTTGGCGTAGCGGCATAACAACCTAATATGGTCAATTTCAAAGCTCCAAATCCCTTTCAATTTCCTCCATTTCAATAATATCCTTCGCCTCTTGCAAGGTAGGGGCGACAATTATTTCATCGGGGACCTCATCATAAGAAACCTTATCCGTAACGATTACGAAGGATTTTCCTGATTTTCGGTGCTTATTGGACATTTCCAAAAACTCCAATACATCCCCCGATGTCAATTTATCAAAAGTGAACAGGTTGATTATTAAGTTGTCATTCTTGACTTCCGTGTACTTCTCTTCCAAATTTTTTAAGAAGATGGAAAGTGATTTTTTTTCCTGGTCTATTATGGTCGTAGTTCCGTCCTTATCAAAAATCATAAGTGCTATTGTTTAATTTTTGAAGCTAACAAATAAATTACCGCCATACGAACGGCAACACCATTTTCTACCTGATTGAGTATAATGGACTGTTTGGAATCTGCCACATCACTTGTTATTTCCACGCCACGATTGATGGGACCGGGATGCATGATAACGATTTCCTTGTCCAAACTATCCAAGAGTCTTTTATTCACCCCAAACTGCTGGGTGTACTCCCTTGTAGTTGGGAAATAGCTAATATCTAAACGTTCGTTTTGTATACGCAACATATTGGCTACATCGCACCATTCCAACGCCTTTTTCAAATCCATCTCCACTCCTACTCCTAAGGATTCCACATACTTGGGAATCAATGTTTTTGGACCGCAAACTTTCACGTTTGCCCCTTGAAGTTTCAACGCAAAAATATTGGAAAGTGCAACCCTTGAATGCAGAATATCTCCTACGATAACTACGTTTTTACCTGCTACATCCCCTAATTTCTCCCGAATAGAAAAGGAATCCAACAAGGCCTGGGTAGGATGCTCATGAGCACCGTCACCAGCGTTGATGATCGATGCCTTCACATGTTTGGCCAAAAAGATACCTGCTCCGGGATTGGGATGCCTCATCACTACCATATCCACTTTCATGGATAAAATATTGTTTACTGTATCGATAAGGGTTTCTCCCTTTTTAACGGAGGACTGACTTGCTGAAAAGTTGAGCACATCGGCAGAAAGTCGCTTTTCCGCCAGTTCAAAGGACAGCTTTGTACGGGTGCTGTTTTCAAAAAAAATATTGGCGATGGTAATGTCCCTAAGTGAAGGAACTTTTTTGATGGACCGATTGATTACCTCCTTAAAATGATCCGCTGTTTCAAAAATGAGCTGAATATCCGATTCTTTCAAATATTTGATTCCCAACAAGTGATTTACACTCAGTTCGCTCATTTGTATTACCTATTTATCAAATAAATTATATCCTCCCCGTCATTTTCTTCCCACATCACTTTTACCTTCTCGTTGTCTATGGCATCCACCTGTCTTCCCCTATAATTTGGCTGTATGGGAAGATGTCTGCTGAACCTTCTATCAATTAGGGTCAAGAGCTCAACTTCCCTAGGTCTTCCAAAGGATTGCAGGGCCGTTAACGCTGCATTGATACTACGGCCAGTATACAGCACATCATCAATTAGAACCACTTTTTTATCCTCTACCAAAAAATTGATTTTCGTCTTGGTCGCCTCCAAGGTTTTTTCGCCCCTCCTAAAATCGTCTCGATAAAAGGTAATATCCAAAAAACCTAAATCTATGTGCTTCACCTTATACTCTTCCAATAGAATTTTAACCAGTCTTTCAGCAACATAAATTCCCCTGGGTTGTATCCCAATGAGTACCGTATCCTTAAAATCTTCGTGATTTTCAAGCAGTTGACAGGCCAAACGATGTAGGATGATATTTATTTCCTTGGAAGAGAGTAAGACTTTTTGACCCATAGTTCGTAAGTCGTGCTTTGAACTCGACAAAAATAGGGAATAAACTTCAAATAGTCAGACAACAATTTTTGTTCAATTTTCCGTGGTGACCCATTTTAAGCTAGAAAAGCGAAACTAAAAATACTAAACCCTGAATTTGATAATGATTATGTGAAATGAAAATGGCAATCAATCTTTCTGCCTGTTGGAAATAAGAAAGTTGATATTTTTAGTAAAAATCTTGTTAAAATGCAAATAAAACATCCTATAAATTTATAATTTGTTAATCGTCAATCTCATCCAATACTATGAAATAGGCCATGGCCATTGATGATGACCCCCAAAGGTTTTTTAGCAAAACTACATCATCGGGCAGCAAGGCTTGATCGATTAAAAACAACAAATTCAAGCATTATGAAAAAAATTGTCCCTTCGATTGTTTTAGGCCTCCTAACCATTTTTTTGGTCCAGTCCTATTCGGAACTTTCCCAAGAGTATGTTTTGCTGGAAAAAATAAAGACCAGGCTCGTTGACTATAGGCAGAATCGAGCCCCGGAAAAAACCTACCTCCATACGGACAAGGACGTTTACACCAATGGCGATACCATATGGTTCAAGACCTATCTTCTTGATGGGATAACACACGACGTTTCAAGTAAAAGCAAGGTTATCTACGTTGACCTGGTAAATGACCGTGATAGTGTTGTGGCCCAGCGAAAGTTGTTCGCGAATGACAAGAGCGTTGCAGGGGATATTCAAATAGACGAGAAAATCCCCCAGGGAACCTACACCTTACGAACCTACACTAAATATATGCTCAATGAGGAGGAACCTTTGATATACCAAAAAAGGATTCCCATTTTGGTTCAAAAACTGGAGCAAGGATCAAGTTTGGACGGCTCAATGCCATATAGGTCCTTAGAAGGATTTGGGGCCACTACGCCTCAATCCGTTTCCGGAATCCCAAAAATCAAGTTTTATCCCGAGGGAGGCGATTTGGTCTCAGAACTTCCAGGAACTATTGGTATCGAGGTTTTGGACGATAACGGAAACGGTGTTGCCCTGAAAGGTGACATCATAAGTTCCGAAGATGAAATAGTAACAAGCTTTGAGTCCCATGAATTCGGTTTGGGAAGGGTTCGGTTCATCCCAAGGGAAGGCAGAAAATACCGCGCCAATTTTACCGTGGATTGCAAGGAATATGCCTACCCATTGCCTGAGTCGGTTTCCTCCGGGTATCTATTAAATCTCCAAAACAGGGAGGACCACATCTTGGTCCAAGTGGCCAGTAGCCCTGACCGTACTTTGGAAGGTACTCTTTTGGTAGGCCATCTGCGCGGCGATCTCATTTTCAAGAGAATCGGGGAGCCTTCGGATAAATCGTCCTATGCCACAAAGATTTTTACGAGTGAGTTGAAAGATGGCGTGGCGCACTTTACCTTGTTTGCATCCAATGGGGAACCGCTGGCGGAACGTTTGGTATTTATAGACGATCCAAAAAACGATGCTCAAATGGCTTTCTCCGCTCCGGCCAAAGTCTATGGGAAAAGGGAAAAGGTGAATCTCGCCGTGGTACTGACCGATGCCGACGGCAGCCCGTTGAAAGGGGATTTCTCCGTGGGTGTCGTTTCCAAAAATGGCATTGACCAAAGCCATGCCAACTCATTTAAAAGTTGGCTGCTCCTCAATTCGGATCTAGGGGGAAGGATAGCCGATCCCGAATTTTTCTTCGAGGACGGTTCCAAGCACCGTAAGTTTTTGTTGGACGCCTTGATGCTTACCCGGGGTTGGCGAAGGTTCGTTTGGAAGGACATGCTTTCGGACAGTTTGGCGCGGTTGCCAAAAATTTCCCCGGAAAAAGGTATCATGGTACGGGGAAAGACCACTAAGTTCAATCTGCCGAATAGGCCAAAGGAGACATCCGTTACCCTGAATTTGTACGGGGTTGATCTGATCAATTCAAAGCAAAAAACAACTGAGAAAGGCCAATTCTCCTTTGGGCCCTTTTATTTTACGGATAGCCTGGAGGCCACAGTAGAGGCACATGATTCCCTTGCTAAATGGGACTCGAAAAAAAGTAATTTTTCCATTGCCCTAGAGGAACAATGGCCAAGGGTGGCCACAACCACAAAGGGGCAACAGGCCCAAAACACGATTCAACTATTAAGGGAATACGCCAAGGAAGAATACCAAAGAAAGGTTACGGACTATATGTACGACCCGGTCGGTGTGACCCAATTGGAAGAGGTAACGGTCACCGATAAGGACAAAAGGTTGACCAGACACCAAATGGCGACCAATTCGAATCCTACAGCCAGAATGACCACAGGTCCATTTTCAAGTCGGCTTTTCAGGGAAGATGTACTAGGGAACGAAGCAATGAGTGCCATAGATTTATTGAATAGAGTTGCGGGAGTTTATGTAACTGGTTCTTATCCAATGCAACAAATAAGAATAATGGGTACTAGGAATACCATTTTCGCAGGTGGAGATCCCTTGATTCTGGTAAATGGTACTACCTCAACTGTGGACTTTCTTCAACAATTAAGGGCAATAGAAATAGAATTTATAGATGTGGTCAAAGGGCCTGATCTCGCCTTTTTTGGATCCAGAGGAGCAAACGGGGTCATTGGCATTTACACGAACAAATCCTATGAAGAGTTAGTCGCACAGGAACAATACCCTGGTGTGGTATCGTTTATGGTCCCTGGCTTTAATAAAACGAGGGAATTCTATGTCCCTGACTATTACGAAGGGGACCCAAGAAAACCTGATTATCGTACAACACTGTTTTGGAACCCTGATTTGACCTTTAGTAATGCAGGACTATCCAGTGTGGACTTCTTTACAGGGGACAAAACCGGAATGTTCCAGGTAAGGGTGGAAGGCATTACAGAGGATGGAAGGCCCATGGCTGGACTTTATGATATTGAGGTGGTCAATGAGTAACCAAAACCTATTTAAGTAACAGATTTAGCTAACCTAAAAAAGAGAGTGAAAAAAAACCTTGACCAAATGGTCAAGGTTTTATAAAGTTTAAATTCTAAAGAAAATAGTTACTTCTTCTTTTTGGAATCCGCTTCCATTTTATCCTTTAACGCTTGCAAGGCATCGTTGGCATCCCCAAGGGTCGGTTTTGCCTCATCTGCCGCAACAGCCTGTCTTTGTGCTGCCGCTTTTACATTGCGTTGTTCCTCTTCCCTGAAGATAGCGGTATGACTAGCTACAACTCGCTTGAAGTCCTTATTGAACTCAATGATCTTGAATTCAGCCTCATCGCCTCGTCCTAGTTTTTTACCATCTTCCTTTTCAAGGTGACGCTGTGGAATAAAGGCGGTGATATCCTCATTAAAGTCTATGGTAGCACCTTTGTCCACTACATCGGCGATAGTTGCTTTGTGGACGGTTCCAACAGCGAACTCCTCCTCATATTTATCCCATGGATTTTCAGTGGTCTGTTTGTGACCCAAACTCAACTTACGTCCTTCCACATCCAATTCCAACACCTCTACCTCTAAGGTATCACCTACGTTGGTGAACTCAGATGGATGTTTGATTTTCTTGGTCCAAGATAAATCGGAAATATAGATAAGACCGTCGATACCTTCTTCCAACTCAACAAAAACGCCAAAGTTGGTAAAATTACGAACGATACCTTTATGTCTGGAACCTACCGGATATTTAGAAGTGATATCTGTCCAAGGGTCTGGCGTCAATTGCTTGATACCAAGGGACATCTTACGATCCTCCCTATCCAATGTCAATACAACTGCCTCAACCTCATCCCCAACTTTTACGAAATCCTGAGCGGAACGTAAGTGTGTGGACCAAGACATTTCAGAAACGTGGATCAAACCTTCAACACCTTCAACAACTTCTATAAAGGCGCCGTAGTCTGCAATAACAACCACTTTACCTTTAACCTTATCGCCAACCTTAATTTCATCACTTAGGGCCTCCCAAGGATGTTTTTCCAATTGCTTAAGACCTAGTTGGATTCTGGATTTATTCTCATCAAAATCAAGAATAACAACGTTCAATTTCTGGTCAAGTTCAACAACCTCGTTCGGGTGGTTGATCCTACTCCAAGAAAGGTCCGTAATATGAACAAGTCCGTCAACACCACCAAGGTCGATAAAGACACCGTAGGAAGTAATGTTCTTAACAACGCCTTCCAATACCTGTCCTTTCTCTAACTGGCTGATGATTTCTTTTTTCTGTTCCTCGATGTCCGCTTCAATAAGTGCTTTGTGCGAAACAACAACGTTTTTGAACTCGTGGTTGATTTTAACAACTTTGAATTCCATTGTTTTGTTTACGTATTGATCGTAGTCCCTGATAGGCTTCACGTCTATTTGTGAACCTGGCAAGAACGCCTCAATACCGAATACATCCACAATCATACCTCCTTTAGTTCTGCACTTAACAAAACCGGATACGATTTCTTCCTTGTCATGAGCTGCATTTACCCTATCCCAAGCTTTGATGGTACGTGCCTTTCTGTGAGACAAAACTAACTGTCCGCTTTTGTCCTCACGGATATCGATCAACACCTCAACCTTGTCACCAACCTTTAAATTAGGGTTGTAACGAAACTCGTTCAAGGAGATTACGCCTTCAGACTTGGCATTGATATCGATAATTGCCTCTCTATCTGTCAAATACACTACCGTTCCTTCCACTACTTCCTCATCGGCAGTATCCACGAAATTTTCGGCAACCAATTCTTCAAATTCCTTTAGCTTGGAATCATCTACTCGTTCGATTCCTTGCTCGTACTTTTCCCAGTTGAAATTTTCCAAAAACTCCTGTGGGTCCTGCTTAGGGGTTTCCTGTGCAGCTTCTTGTGTAGTAGCTTCTGTAGTTTCTTCTACTTCCGCTGTTGTTTTTTCTTCAGCCATTTGCTGATTTAAAATTTGTATTTCATAACCCAATCAAGATTTAAGCAATGGTCATGAAAGTTATTATTTATCTATTTTTAGTCTTTTTTCTATCTTGATTCACTTGCTGAAAAAAGGAGTGCAAAAATACAATTAAATTCCTTATCACACAATATGTTGAAGTTCAACAAATCCACCGGGAATAGAATTTTTTGAATATGGGAGGGTTTTACACAATAATCCTTACCTTCACTGCATAAATATTAACCGTTAAATTGAATTAAATTATGAGCGTAAAGGCAAAGTATCAACCCGTTTTGGACCTAGGTGAACAACTTGGTATCAAAGATGGAAATGTAACCGTTGAAGGTGATATCCTAAAGGTAAAAGGAATGGCAAATACCCAATATGAGAAAAACATTATTTGGGACAAAATCAAGGAAATAGGTGGAGAAAGTCCTTCCGATATAAAAGCGAACATTACCGTTGAGGACGATTCAGTTTATCATAGGCATACTGTAAAAAGCGGAGAATCTCTTAGTAAAATCGCTAAACATTACTACGGGGACCCCATGAAATACAAGCAAATTTTCGAAGCCAATACCGGTATTTTGAAAAATCCGGACCTAATACATCCAGATCAGGTATTGGTTATCCCAAATTTATAAGGATGTATCCTTGAAGAAAAAAACCGTCGGAAAATCCGACGGTTTTTTTATTTATTTTTTTCAATGACCCTAAGCGTATGTTCATAGATACGCTCAAATTGCTGTTCTAGCCCCATATCGCTATTATCAAACTCTATAGCATTCTTTGCCTTGGTTAGGGGGGAGTTTTCCCTATGGGAATCTATATAGTCCCTTTTTTGAACGTTTTCCAGAATATCCTCATACTTTACAACCTCGCCCCTATCCAACAGTTCCTTGTAACGCCTTACCGCCCTTTTTTCCGGACTGGCAGTCATGAATATTTTGAGTTCCGCATTGGGAAAAACAACGGTCCCAATATCCCTACCGTCCATGACCACCCCCTTGTCCTTACCCATATCCTGCTGCAGGGAAACCAATTTTGACCTCACTTCCTTAATTTCGGCAACTTGACTTACATTTTTGGAAACATCCAAGGTGCGGATTTCCCTTTCCACATTCTTACCGTTTAAAAACATTTCAGCAAAGCCCATATCCGAATTGAACACGAATTTTAATTGAATCTTGTCCAAATCATTTAGCAGTCCTTTCGTGTCAACATGGCCCTCATTCACAAAGCCGTTTTGCATGGCGTACAAGGTTACGGCCCTATACATGGCCCCTGTATCTACATACACGTATTCCAGTTTTTTGGCCAGCTGTTTCGCCAAGGTGCTTTTACCCGTTGAAGAAAATCCATCTATAGCTATGGTAATCTTATTCATTTTATAAATATAGTAGAAAAAACCCGCTACAGCTTTTTGGCGTCCTTTACTTTTTGATTCGTAATTGCAATATCGATTACTTCGGACATCTCTGTCACGTAGTGAAATTTCAGTCCCTTTAGATAGGATTCCTTGATTTCTTTGACATCCCTTTCATTATCGGCACAAAGAATTATTTCCTTTATACGCGCCCTTTTTGCCGCAAGAATTTTTTCTTTGATTCCACCTACCGGTAACACTTTACCTCGCAGTGTAATCTCCCCGGTCATGGCCAAACTCTTCTTAATCCTTTTTTGTGTAAAAAGGGAGACCAAGGAAGTCAACATGGTGATACCCGCACTGGGGCCGTCCTTTGGAGTGGCACCTTCCGGCACATGAATATGTACGTTATACTTCTCAAAAATAGAGGGGTCTATACCAAACCTTTGGGCATTGGATTTAATATATTCCATGGCAATGGTGGCCGATTCCTTCATCACCTTACCTAGATTACCCGTAATACTTAAATTGCCCTTTCCTTGTGACAATATGGATTCTATAAAGAGGATATCTCCACCAACACTGGTCCAGGCCAAACCGGTAACCACACCGGCCACTTCATTGTTCTCATATTTGCTGCGTTCCATTTTTGGCGCACCCAAAACTTCTTCCACATCCGCATTGCTAATCTTCACATTGTATTCTTCTTCCGTGGCAATGGATTTTGCGGCATAGCGAACCATTTTTGCGATTTGCTTCTCCAAAGAGCGCACACCGGATTCCCTGGTATAACCTTCAACAATTTTTTCCAACTGGGGTTTTCCAATTTTCAAGTGGGTCGAGTTCAAACCATGCTCCTCCAATTGTTTGGGCAGCAAATGTCTTTTTGCTATTTCCACCTTTTCCTCTATGGTATAACCGCTAACATTGATAATTTCCATTCGATCCCTTAAAGCGGGCTGTATATTACCCAGGTTGTTCGCTGTAGCCACGAACATCACCTTGGATAGATCATAGCCCATTTCCAGGAAGTTATCATAAAAATCGTTGTTCTGTTCAGGATCCAAAACCTCGAGCATTGCTGAAGAGGGATCACCCTGATGACTATTGGACAATTTGTCAATTTCATCCAATATAAATACTGGATTGGAAGTTCCGGCTTTTTTTAGACTCTGAACTATCCGGCCAGGCATGGCACCTATATAGGTCTTTCTATGACCACGAATTTCCGCCTCGTCCCTTAAACCTCCCAATGACATACGTACATATTTTCTGCCCAAGGCCTCAGCTATGGACTTTCCCAAAGAGGTTTTACCCACACCGGGAGGTCCGTATAGACATAAAATGGGGGATTTCATATCATTTCTCAGTTTTAAAACTGCCAGATACTCGATAATCCTTCTTTTTACGTCCTCCAGTCCATAATGGTCTCTATTAAGAATACGTTCCGCTCGTTTTAAGTCGAACTTGTCCTTGGAATATTCGTTCCATGGCAAATCCAACAGCAGGTCCAGATAGTTTCTTTGAATGGAATATTCCGCCACTTGCGGGTTCATTCGCTGCATTTTGGCAAGTTCCTTTTCAAAATGCTCCTTTACTTTTTTACCCCACTTTTTCTTTTTCGCACGCTCGCGCATTTCCTCCAATTCCTCATCATAGGAAACCCCGCCAAGTTCCTCTTGGATGGTCTTCATCTGTTGATGGAGAAAATATTCACGCTGTTGCTGGTCCAAATCGCTGCGCACCTTGGACTGAATATCATTTTTCAACTCCAATTTCTGGAGCTCGATGTTCATATATTTTAAGGTGGCCAAGGCCCTGTCCTGCAAGCTCCCAATTTCCAATAATTCCTGTTTCTCCTTTACTGGTAAATTGAGGTTGGAGGAAACAAAGTTTATCAAAAAGGAATCGCTCTGTATATTTTTGATGGCGAAAGAAGCTTCACTAGGAATATTTGGATTGTCCCTAATGATTCTCAAGGCCAAATCCTTAATGGAATCGATGATCGCCAAAAATTCACTGCTCCCCTTATCCGGCCTAATTTCCTCGGTTTCACGCACAGTTGCCGTGATATATGGCTTTTTGGTCAATACTTCGGCAATCTCAAAACGTTTTTTTCCTTGGATAATTACGGTTGTATTCCCATCGGGCATCTGCAATACCCGTAAAATACGGGCAACCGTACCCAACGTATTGATATCCTTGATATCAGGGTTTTCCGTTTCCTCATCCTTTTGGGACACCACCCCTATCACTTTACTACCGTTATTGGCATCCTTTATCAATTGGATGGACTTGTCCCTTCCGGCGGTAATTGGAATTACGACACCGGGAAACAAAACCGTATTCCTAAGGGGTAGAATAGGTAAGGTTTCGGGCAATTCCTCACTATTCATTTGCTCCTCGTCCTCTGCGGTAAGCAACGGAATTAACTCGGAATCCTGATCGATGCCCTGTAAAGACATATTGTCAAAATTTGAAAATTTAGAATCTTCCATACTCATATATCGGTCATTCTGTCATTAAACAGCGTGCACTTTTTTTATCGTTCAAAATTCAAAAACCCTTGATAGACCATGCTTACAGGGTTTATGTCGTTTTAATTGTCTTTCTACGCCCTATCCATTTCAATTCCTGTGCCATTTATATAGTAACCGATCTTGTATTTTTTGGTTACTATAAAACAAAGAATACAAATACTAAAGTTCTCTTATGACCCTGCACGGATTGCCAAAGGCAAGCGTATTATCCGGTATGTTCTTGGTGACGACACTTCCTGCCCCAATAGTAACATTTTCACCTACGATAACCCCGGGACAAATAACAGCGTTGCCGCCGATCCAGACATTATCGCCAATTGTTACGGGCAAACTTTTAGTTATATAGGGCGCACCGTCATTATTATTTACCAATATCCTCTCAGAGGCCCTTAAAGGATGGGAAGCCGTATAAATCTGAACGTAAGGTGCTATGAGCACATTTTTTCCAATGCTAATCTTGTTATTGTCCAAAAAGGTGCAGTTCATATTCACGAAGGTGCCCTCTCCAATCGAAATATTATTCCCATAATCACAATAGAAAGGAGACTCTATCCACACCCCTTTTCCTATATGCTCAAAAAGTTGAGATAGGATTTCCTGGCGTTCCAACACTAGGTCAGCATCCAAATCGTTGAACTTCTTGACTAGACTTCTTGCACGAAAATACCTCTCCAAAAGTTCAGGATCCCTGGAATTATAGACCTTTCCCTGGAGCATTTTTTCCCTTTCTGTCATCGCGTAAATTTATTGTTAGTCCAAATTTAGTTTGTAACAAAAATTCAATTTAGAAAAACTTTTCGGTCAAAACTGTAACAATAGGTAAATTGAGTCATCTCTTAGACAAACCAATCACTTTTTGAGCCAAAGTAAGGTACATATTGATGATTTATTGCAATCGTGCAAGGAAGGTAAACAAAGTGCACAAATGGAAGTTTACAATCGGTATTACAAAGCTATGTACAACACTGCTTTGCGAATTGTAAAACATAGTGCAGAGGCCGAAGACATTATGCAGGAGTCGTTTTTGAACGCGTTTACGAAACTGGATACTTTTAGGGGCGAGGTTACTTTTGGCGCATGGCTTAGGAGAATTGTAGTGAACAACAGTATTTACCATTACAAAAAGCAACGGAAAAAGAATGAAGTTGCGCTGGACGATTTAATGTACAAGGTCGAAGATAATGACGGAATTGCTTCGGATCATGTGTTTGCTGAACAAAAGGCTCAAAAAGTAATGGAAACCATGAAACGCTTAAAAGACAATTACAGAATTTCTTTGACCTTACATTTGATCGAGGGTTACGACTACGAGGAAATTAGTTCCATAATGAATATGAGCTATGCCAATTGTAGGACCACCATTTCCAGGGCAAAGGAAAGTCTTAGAAAAGAATTATTAATTGAGAACTGATGGAAAAAGATAATCTAGAGAATTTGTTCAAAACACTTCAAGGCCGTTTTGATACGGAAGAACCAGCATTGGGGCACCAAGAACGTTTTTTGGCCAAACTGAACAAGGCCAATCAAACCGTTTCATTGTCCAAAACTCACTTCATTTGGTGGAAACCTTTGTCCATAGCGGCTTCCATGGCGCTTTTGGTTGCATTGGCGTATGGCGCGATGGATTCCAATCCCAGTTTGGAGGAGCAAGTAGCTGAAATCTCGCCCGAAGCGGCCAATACCCAGTTTTACTTTGCAAGTCTCATCGAGCAGCAAATAAAGGAGTTGGAAGCTGAGGAAACCCCTGAAACAAGAAAAATAATTTCAGACACCTTGGACCAGCTTAAAAAACTGGAACAGGACTATAAAATGTTGGAAAATGAGTTGTTAAACGGGGGTAACAGCAAATTAATACTAAGTGCCATGATTACCAATTTCCAGACAAGGATCGACTTGCTGAACGACGTTTTAAACCAAATCGAAACTATAAAAAATATAAAAAATTACGATGACGAAATGAACCAAAATATTCTTTGATCTATCAAAGACCAATAAACGGTTCATTGCTTTTGTCCATTAAAAACAATAAAAAACATACAAATGAAAACATTACTATTTAAATATAGCCTATTGCTAATCTTCCTTTTTCCGGCGATACTATTGGCCGATAATGGCGGAAAACTAAACGGTAAGTACACCAAGGAAAAGACCATTAAAAAAGAGTTCAACGTAAATCCCGATGCACTTTTGAAGGTAGATAACAGCTATGGTAATTTGAACATTACTTCATGGAACGAAAATAGGATCATGATCGAGGTCCATATTAAGACCAATGGCAACAATGAGGAGAAAGTACAGCAAAAACTGGATGAAATTTCAGTGAATTTTGACGCCAGTAGCTCTATTGTATCCGCAGAAACGAAATTTAACGACAACAAAAGTGGCTGGGGCTGGAATTGGGGCAGAAGCAACAATGTGAACATGCAAATCAACTATACCATTAAACTTCCCGTCAAAAACAGCATAAATCTTGACAATGACTACGGATCCATAATATTGGACAGAATAGACGGCCATGCAAAGATTAGTTGTGATTATGGAAGGCTGGAAATTGGGGAACTTAGGGGCAGAAACAATCAATTGAATTTTGATTACACCTCAAACTCCACCATAGGATTCATAAACAGCGGTGAGATCAAAGCTGATTATTCAGGCTTCACCATTGAAAAAGCGGGAAACCTAAAAGTCAATGCCGATTATACAAATGTCAAAATAGACCAGATGGAAAACTTGGATTACGGCAGTGATTATGGAAAAATGGAAGTTGGGGATGCAAAAAATGTACAGGGAAATGGTGACTACATTACCATAAAATTGGGAAGTATCCATGGGAATGTTGATATTTCATCTGACTATGGCTCCATACGGATCGAGGAACTGGCCCAAGATGCAGGCAATGTCAATATCAGGTCAGATTACACGGGGGTTAAAATAGGTTATGACGCCAACTACCACTTCGACTTCGATATCACCACCAGTTATGCGGGCGTGAGCGGAAAAGATGATTTTGTTATCAATATCAGTGAGGAAAAGTCGACCTCCAAGCACTATAAAGGCTACTATGGAAGCCAAGCAAGTGGAAATATGGTTACCTTGAACAGTGACTACGGAAGCATCAGTTTTATCAAAAATTAATATCAATCAAAAGCTGAACGATGTTCAGCTCAAAATCAATTAAAAATGAAAAAAATCACAACACTAGCCATTGTTTTGGCCATGACAGTTTCCTGCTCTGCACAATGGGGCAAAAAAATAAATGGTAATGGGGACGAGGTTACCATAAACAGAAGCACAAGCGACTACGATGCCATTGGTGTATCGGGTTGGTTCGATGTACATTTGGTAGATGGCAAAGAAGGTCAATTGACACTTACAGGGGAATCGAATCTATTAGAATACATTATTACCGAAGTAAAAAATGGAAAATTGGAAATCAAGACGGAAAAAGGGGTCAACTTAAAACCTTCCTCTTGGAAAAATGGTATCACGATAACCGTTCCCGTTGAAAGCGTGGATGCCATTGCACTATCCGGTTCGGGAGATATTGAGGGTAAGACCACGATAAAAACAGACAATTTGGAAACGGCTATGTCCGGATCCGGCGACATTACCTTGGATGTGGATACAAATACGGTAAGTGCCAGTATGTCCGGGTCCGGAGATATTACGTTAAGTGGCAGTACCCGGGATTTTGACGCTACCATTTCCGGGAGTGGGGATATTAAGGCCTTTGACATGGAAGCCGATAATGTGGATGCAACAGTATCCGGCTCGGCGGACATTAAGGTGACCGCCAATAAAATGCTAAAAGCGAGGGTTTCAGGTTCCGGGGATATTACCTACAGAGGAAATCCTGAAAAGATAGACACCAAAACCTCCGGTTCCGGAGATATTTCCAAAGGATAAAATCAAACTGCGAACAATCAACAACTGTAGAAAGGCCTCTTATTCAAGGGGTCTTTTTAGTTGCTTGACCCGTGTAAGCAACAACATACCAACGAGGAAAAAAACACCTAAAAAAATAATTGCATTTCGCATACTACCCGTAAACTGTGCAATAAAACCATACAAAAAGGTACCTATGATAATTCCTATTTTTTCGGCAACATCATAGAAACTAAAAAAAGAGGTGGTATCCTTAGTCTCGGGGATGAACTTGGAATAGGTGGAACGTGACAGGGCCTGAATGCCGCCCATCACCAATCCAACACATCCGGCGGCTATATAGAAATCCATCGGTGTAATCAAAAAATACGCATATACACATATGACGACCCAAAGTGCGTTTACCACGATAAGCGTTTTTATATTTCCAAAATTCTTTGAGGCCCAAGCGGTAACGGAAGCCCCAAATATGGCCACAATTTGAATGACCAGGATACTTACGATCAAGCCTGTAGTTCGTTCGGTATCAGAGCCCCAACCTATTTCTTCCTCCCCAAAATAAGTAGCGATCAACATTACGGTCTGCACGGCCATACTGTATACAAAGAATGCCCCTAGATATCGCTTTAACCGAGTCTGGTTTCCTAACTGGTGCCATACACTTTTTAACTCCCTAAAACCGTTCAAAATAACATTGGTCCGTTCTCCTTCGCGCTTGTTCCCCTTGGGGAGGTAGTAAAAACTATACTGTGCAAAGACTATCCACCAAATGCCAACGGAAACAAACGAGTATTTCATTGCCTTGATTTCGGCCACACCAGCGGCATCCGTGGTAATCCCAAAAACTTCCGGTTTCATGACCATGGCCAAATTCACCAATAACAACAAAACACTGCCTATATATCCTAAGGAAAACCCTTTTGCACTAACGGCGTCCTGCTGTTCTGGATAGGCCACATCTGGCAAATACGAATTATTGATGGCAAAACTTACCCAAAACCCAACAAGTCCAAAAAAGTAACAAAGCAGTCCGAAATAAATATTTTCAAGTGAAAACCAACTTAGACCAATGCAGGATAAGCCACCCAAATAACAAAAGAATTGCATGAAGATTTTCTTGTTCCCTAAATAATCCGCAATTCCAGAAATCAAGGGGGTAATGATCGCGATAAACACAAAAGCGAGGGACGTCGTGTAGCTAATCAGCGGGGCCCTTGCGATTTCAACCCCAAAAACGTTTACCTTTTCAATTTCCGCAACGCGAAAAAGTGCTCCGTAAAAAATAGGGAAAACGGCTGAAGAAATCACCAAACTATAGACGGAATTGGCCCAGTCATAGAACGCCCAAGCGTTCAATAGTTTTTTACTTCCTTTTAAAACCAGTGTTTTCAATATTGGGTAAAATAAAGGCCGTTCCCTAGAACGGCCTGAATATACAATAAAAATGCATGTATTATTTAAAACTGGTCACTCCAAATTTAGCGGCCTCTGCTGCGGCTTCCGGTGCCCAAGCCGTTAAGTTATTTATCCTGGTATCATTGGATGGGTGGGTACTCATAAATTCAGGTGGTGCCTGCCCCCCACTCTGAGCCTTCATTCGTTTCCAAAGCTCTGCAGCTTCATAAGGGTTGTAACCCGCGATGGCCATTATTTGCAAACCAATGCGATCGGCCTCCGTTTCATGGCTGCGGCTAAAGGGCAACATAGCCCCAAGTTGTGAGCCTATACCATAGGCCTGATTGAACATATTCCTTTTCTGGGGATCCTGTATGGCAATGTTACCGGCAACCGCTCCCAACTGCTGTAAAGTACCGGCGCTCATCCTTTGGGCACCATGATCGGCCAAGGCATGGGCAACCTCATGACCCATGACCACGGCTACACCGGTCTCCCCGTTGCAAATGGGCAATATACCGGTGTAGAAAACTATTTTACCTCCAGGCATACACCATGCGTTTACCGTTTCGTCCTTTACCAAATTGTATTCCCACTTATAGTCATTCAAATAGCCGGGGTGTCCGTTAGCGGAAAGCCAACGCTCCGCAGCCGATGAAATTCTTTGTCCTACCCTAGTTATCATATGTGCCTCCGTGGTTCCCTTAACGACATTATTTTCGCCCAAAAATTGATCATATTGGGCAAAGGCCATTGGAAAAATTTGACTGTTAGGATAAAAATTCAATGTTTTTTGACCTGTAAATGGATTTACCTTACAAGCGGAAACCGCCAAAAACAGGGTAATTATCAAAACTATTCTTTTCATGGTATTAGTGTTTTTCAGTGTTTTCGAAAATTACAAAAATATTATTTTGGGGTTAGATGCAAAAGGGTAAAGTTTTTGTCTATCAACATTGAATTATCTCTAGTGAACTGTATGGAATTCAAATCCACTTCCTCATTGTCCACCTGAACCTTTCCTATTTTAAAAGGCAATCCGTAAAAATTGAATTTCAGTTTTTCATAACTGGTCACAAAACTACCATCCTTGAATTGCTGGATGGTCAAAGACTTTTCCTTACCGGTCAATTTAAAGTTTCGCAACGAATACCTGCCCTTTTTATAGTCATAGCCATCCTGAGCGTCCTCGTATACCTCAGAGGTTTCTATCCCGATCTTGAAATAGGTATCCAATATCAACTCTGTTATCTTTATTTGACCTACATATTGCTGAACCGGATATTTTGGTATAACGGCCCCCTCTTTTACATATATGGGTATTTTGTCCAACTCAGCGGTTACCCAACGCTCCTTGCCACCGCTCAAAAATTCCTGGTTCCAAAAATCATACCAGTTTCCTTTTGGAAAGTACATTCTCCTTCCATGGGCATTTGGTTCTTGAATGGGACATACCAACATTTGATTTCCAAAAATGAACTCGTCCGTTCTGAAATGGGTCTGGGTGTCTTCTTGGTCATAATATACCAATGGTTTCAACATAGGCACATGTTCCTTACTATACTTATGGAACATGGTATATAGGTATGGTAATAACTGATACCGAATTTCCACGAATTTTCGAACGATATCCGTTATATCCGCCCCAAAGGACCAAGGCTCCTGATCTCCGTGATCTCCACTGGAGTGCACCCTACAAAATGGATGGAATACGCCCAGTTGAACCCATCTTGCAAAAAGTTCTCCATTGGGTTGCTCCGCAAAGCCTCCTATGTCAGAACCAACAAAAGAATAGCCGCTCATACACATGCGCTGCACCTGTACATTGGCAATCCACAAGTGTTCCCATGTGGCAACATTATCCCCTGTCCATGTAGATGAATATCTTTGGGTACCTGCAAACGCAGCCCTTGTAATTACGAAAGGTCTTTTTGGGTATACATATTTTTTGACGCCCTCATAGGTTGCCCTAACCATTTGCATACCATAAACATTATGTGCCTTTCTATGAGTACAGGGATGGCCATCGTAATTATGTCTGGTATCTAAAGGAGCCGTCTTGCTGGGAACTTCCATCACCGCGGGCTCGTTCATATCGTTCCAAACAGCGTGTACCCCAATGTCCGACATAAATTCCTTATACAGTTCCGCCCACCATTCACGTACCTCGGGATTCGTAAAATCTGGAAAATTACATTCCCCGGGCCACACCTTCCCATGCATCAAAGGGCCATCTCCCCGCTTACAGAAATAATCGTTCTCCAGAGCCTCTTGGTATACCCAGTAATCGCGATCGATCTTGATGCCCGGGTCGATCATTACCACGGTCTTGAAACCGTCTTTCTCCAATTCCGATATCATTCTTTTTGGGTCCGGAAAATGGTTCCTGTCCCACGTAAAACATCGGAAACCATCCATATAATCGATATCCAGGTAGATGGCATCACATGGGATTTTGTGCTCCCTAAATTGTTGGGTAATTTCCCTTACATTACTTTCTGGGTAGTAACTCCATTTAGACTGGTGAAAACCAAGGGCCCAAAGGGGTGGCAGATCTGGAGTTCCCGTTAAATTGGAGTAAGCAGATACCACGGTTGCCATATCAGGGCCATAGAAAAAATAATAGTCCATCTCGCCACCATCCGCCCAAAAACTGGTAATAGTCCTTTTCTCGTATGCAAAATCAAAATGGGTCTTAAAACTATTGTCGAAAAAAATACCATAGGCCTTTCCCCTGTTCAATCCAATATAAAAGGGAATGGCCTTATAAAGTGGATCTTGGTCCTTCCCATAAGCGTAGGAGTCCGTCACCCAGTTCTCAACACGTTTTCCCTTTAAATTGCTGTGGGCAGATTTATCGCCCATACCGTAGTAACTTTCACCGGTAGGGGTCATTTTACTCATTTTTACCGTGTTGCCGCCATATTCATAATTTTCCTCCCAATGAAAACCCGCTTCGTCTTCGTTGATTATGTTTCCCTCCAAATCAGAAATCTGGGTACGTAGGGACATCTTGTCCACCAAAAGCTGCAATCTGGCAGTCTTAACAAGATATTCCGTTTCGGATTCGGTTACTTCCAGAATACTGTAGCCCAGTGAAGCCTCTTCATCTATGGCATAGGAAAAATCGGGCTCAAAGACATGGTTCGTGGCATATCTGAACCTGAGCACACTTCCTCGCAAAATGGTCACTTGAAGAATTACCCCATTTTCCGTGGTAAAATAAAGTTTATCATTGTCCTGTTTAAATGCGACAATGTGATTGGGATACAAATTTCCTTTATATTCCAACTCCGTATTTGTAATCATATCATCTTGGTTATTGATATCCGCAAAAGAAGAACAATATCGTATAACTTAAAAAACATTATTTTAAAAATAGGCTATAAAGACCGAAGCAATAATGAATGTTATTTCATTATAACGATACCCAAGGGGGGAATTGTAATCTCTACCGATTTTTTTTGCCCATGCCATGGCTTGTTGGCGGTCTTTATATTGGCATTCACTCTGTCCGTTCCTCCATATTTAGCAGCGTCACTGTTCAATACCTCTTTCAACTTTCCTTTTTTAGGCATGCCAATCCTATAATTTTCCCTTACTACAGGGGTAAAATTACAGGCTATGACGAGATCGTTCTCCGCATCATGGCCCTTTCTGATGTATGTAAGTACGGAATTTTCATGATCCCCATAGTCTATCCATTGAAAACCTTCAGGACTGAATTGCTTTTCATACAAGGCAGGTGAATTTTTATAAAGTGAATTTAAATCTTTCACAAATTGCTGTACACCTGCATGTGATTCATATTGTAGCAAATGCCAATCCAAGCTATTCTGAAAGTTCCATTCCGCCGTCTGGCCAAATTCTCCTCCCATGAACATCAATTTGGTTCCTGGATGCGTGAACATATAGCCGAATAACAATCTCAAATTGGCGAATCGTTGCCATTCATCCCCTGGCATACGATACACCAAGGACTGCTTACCATAAACTACCTCGTCATGGGAAAATGGCAGCATGAAATTCTCCGTGAAGGCATAGGTCATACTAAATGTAAGGTCGTTCTGATGATGCTTTCTGTAGATGGGTTCTTTCTTAAAGTATTCCAGGGTATCGTGCATCCAGCCCATCATCCATTTCATCCCAAAACCAAGACCTCCGTATTCCACGGGTCTTGATACCCCAGAAAATGCAGTGGACTCTTCTGCAATGGTTTGAACCGCACCTTGAAAACTAGCCTGTACCTCTTGATTGAGCTCCCTAATGAACGACATGGCCTCCAAATTCTCGTTATTTCCATACATATTGGGTTCCCATTCGCCATCCTCCCTAGAATAATCCAAGTATAACATAGAGGCAACGGCATCCACCCGTAAGCCATCCACATGAAATTGATCGAGCCAAAAAAGCGCATTGCTTATCAAGAAGGCCCGCACTTCATTCCGTCCATAATTAAAAATCAAACTCTTCCAATCTGGGTGGTATCCCTTTCTTCTGTCAGGATGTTCATAGAGGTGGGAACCATCAAAATAACCCAATCCATGGGCATCTTCCGGGAAATGGGATGGCACCCAATCCAAAATAACCCCAATATCATTTTGATGAAATGTATCTACCAAAAATTTGAACTCTTCGGGCGTACCAAACCTGGAGGTTGGCGCAAAATATCCGGTCAATTGATATCCCCAGGAAGGGTCGTATGGATATTCCATCACGGGCATAAACTCCACATGCGTATATCCCATTTCCTTTACATAGGAAACCAGCTCTTTGGCCAACTCCTTATAGCTGAGCACATTATTGCCCGCGTCCCTTTTCCAAGAGCCCATATGGACTTCATAGACGGAATAGGGCCTGTCCAAGCCGTTTTTATCTTTTCTGTAGCCCATCCAGGCTGAATCCTTCCA
Source organism: Maribacter algicola (assembly GCF_003933245.1). Lineage (NCBI taxonomy): Bacteria > Pseudomonadati > Bacteroidota > Flavobacteriia > Flavobacteriales > Flavobacteriaceae > Maribacter > Maribacter algicola. The sequence goes on along the minus strand of NZ_QUSX01000004.1, from coordinate 104,440 downwards.
CTTGTAATCGGCTGACCAAACGATGGAGGCCGTTTTGGGCGGATGTTCGCACAATCTGGCAAAGGGATCTGCCTTCTCCGTCCAAATATCATTATTATGGGATTGGATTTTATACTTATAAATGGCTCCTTTTTGGACATTGGGGATAAAACCTTCCCAAATGCCACTGGAATCCCAGCGAACGTTCAATTTGTGTTCATCGGCATTCCAATAATTAAAATCGCCAACAACGGATACGGATTTGGCGGACGGGGCCCAAACGGCAAAATAGGTACCTTTTATACCGTCAACTTCTATAATATGGGACCCCAATTTATCATGTAAACGATAGTGTTTGCCTCCTTTAAAAAGGTCGATATCAAAATCTGTAAACAGCGAATGAGGTATTACTTTGGACATAATTTCACGTTTGGTTTGCCTGTAAATCTAATCAACTTTAAGCGATATTAGGGATTTATATGTTCCGAAGCCCGCTTCAAAATCAAAATTTAGTTCCTTTTTTATACGTTTATGGACCTATTCTCGGTTTTAATGTAAACCGATTTATTATCCGCAGCATATATTTCCTAAAATACTAAAATTGGAACGCTTTTTGAATAACTTGGATAAAATTAATAATGGTGAACCCAAAAAATTAAATATCATGAAAAAAACAACGATTCTACTCAGTACATTTTTGGCATTCTTTTTTATGGCCTGCGAAGGACCTCAGGGGCCTCCGGGTTTTGATGGTTTGGACGGGCGTGATGGTATCGATGGCCAAGACGGGATAAACATTTTAGGGAAGGTGGTTGATATACAAGGTACGTTTGATGCGGGAAATGATTATTCCATATTTTATGAATTTCCACAATCCATTGAGGTTTTTGAGACCGATGTCGTATTGGTATACCTATTATGGGACCAAACAGAGGATGGAAATGGGGACCCAGTTGATATTTGGAGGTTGATGCCGCAAACCAGAATCATCGACCAAGGCCTACTTCAGTATAATTATGATTATACGTTTTTTGACGTGAGTATTTTCTTGGAGGCCGACTTTGACTTGGCCACCCTACTACCAGGGGATACGGACAACCAAGTTTTTAGAATAGCCGTATTGCCTGCCGAGGCCGCACAAAGTGGAAAATTGGATGTTTCCAATATAAACTCGGTCATGAGCAGACTTGGAGTCACTGAAAAGGATGTGCAAAAAGTCGATTTATAATAAAAACTTAAAAAAATGAGTGTAAACCTCCGATAATTCGGGGGTTTTTTCCATGGTTATTCTTTAGAAAACCTTAACTAAAAGTTCTACGTATCTAAGTTAACTTTGAAAGGTTACAGAAAAATTATCGACACATTAAAAAAAACACTCATGAAAATCTCTGCAGTACTTATAGTTTTGACACTTTTAACCGGTTGCAAAGGCGTCTCACAGGAAAAAGATATGGTCAAAAATGAAGGCCAGAAACAGAGCAAAAGCTTCAAGGTTGAAAAAACGGAGACGGAATGGAAAGCGGAATTGACGGATGCCGAGTTTTATGTCTTGAGGAAGGCCGCAACGGAGAATCCTTTTACCAGTGAACTCTTGGACAATAAGAAAAAAGGAACCTACGTGTGTGCTGGATGCGGTACCCCGCTTTTTAAAAGCGATACCAAATTTGATTCCGGTACCGGATGGCCCAGTTTTTATCAAGAGATTGAAGGAAACGTGGGGTACGATGTGGATTACAAGATTGGTTACAAACGAACCGAGGAACACTGCGCCACCTGTGGTGGGCACTTGGGCCATGTTTTTGAGGACGGCCCTGCCCCAACGGGTCTAAGACATTGCATTAATGGCGTCGCGTTAAATTTCGTCGAGGATTAAAATCTGTAGAATACTCTATAACTGATTAAAGAGAACCATACAAAAGTCTCATTATTAATTAATTAAAAGTATTCCTAAATATTATAAATAGGGGCCTAAAGTTTTGTTAAGTGGAGATATGGACTTTTTGTTTTCATCTTAAGGACAATATAAAATTGCAAAATACTTCAATGGCCTCACCATGATTAAGTAGGCTGCTATATTTTCTTTATTTCCCATCAAAGGCAGAATTCCGATTTGGTTTTGTATTTTTGCACCTCAATTTTCAACCTCAAAAAGAAATTTATATGAGCACTTTTGATGTCATTGTTTTGGGTAGTGGGCCCGGTGGCTACGTTACCGCTATTAGAGCTTCCCAGCTAGGTTTTAAGACCGCCATTATTGAAAAGGAAAATTTAGGTGGTGTCTGTCTAAATTGGGGCTGTATACCAACAAAGGCATTACTTAAATCGGCTCAAGTATTCGAATACCTACAGCACGCTGGTGATTACGGTCTTAAAGCTGAAGGTGTGGATAAGGATTTTGACGCCGTTATCAAAAGAAGTAGAGGTGTTGCCGATGGGATGAGCAAAGGGGTCCAATTCTTGATGAAGAAGAATAAAATAGAGGTTATCAACGGTTTTGGTACGTTGAAACCAGGGAAAAAGGTCTCTGTAAAATCCGAGGATGGCAAAGAAACCGAATATAGCGCGGAACATATTGTTATCGCTACTGGTGCAAGAAGCAGGGAATTACCCAGTTTGCCTCAGGATGGGAAGAAAATAATTGGATATAGGGAAGCCATGACCCTCGCCGAGCAACCCAAGAAAATGATCGTTGTAGGTAGTGGGGCCATAGGCATCGAATTTGCCTATTTCTATAATTCCATGGGTACGGAGGTAACTGTTGTGGAATATTTGCCCAACATCGTTCCCGTTGAGGACGAGGATGTATCTAAGCAATTGGAACGAAGCTTTAAAAAGGCGGGGGTAAAAATCATGACTTCTGCAGAAGTAACCGCTGTGGATACTTCAGGAAATGGCGTAAAAGCGACCGTTAAAACGGCCAAAGGTGAAGAGGTTTTGGAAGCGGATATAGTATTGTCAGCTGTCGGCATAAAAACAAACATCGAAAATATTGGATTGGAGGCCGTTGGAATTGCTACGGATAGGGACAAGATTATGGTGAACGATTATTACCAAACCAATATTCCAGGGTATTACGCGATTGGAGACGTAACACCAGGACAAGCTTTGGCCCATGTGGCATCGGCAGAAGGTATTCTTTGTGTTGAAAAGATTGCAGGAATGCATGTGGAACCCTTGGATTATGGAAACATCCCCGGATGCACCTATTGCTCTCCAGAAATTGCTTCCGTGGGACTTACCGAAAAACAGGCCAAGGAGAAAGGTTTTGATATCAAGGTTGGAAAGTTTCCTTTCTCCGCTAGCGGAAAAGCAAAGGCATCAGGAGCCTCCGACGGATTTGTAAAAGTGATTTTTGATGCAAAATATGGTGAGTGGCTAGGTTGCCACATGATAGGTGCCGGTGTTACTGATATGATTGCCGAAGCCGTTGTAGCAAGAAAGCTAGAAACAACCGGTCATGAAGTCTTAAAGGCCGTACATCCCCACCCTACCATGAGCGAAGCGGTCATGGAAGCCGTAGCGGATGCCTATGGTGAGGTAATTCACTTATAAAATATTGTTTAGGCGAAGTGCCAAGGCACTTCGCTTTTCCTTAATTCCACTTTGATATGCTCAAAGCCTTTAGAATCACTGCCATTTTAGAAGGAATATCCTATTTGGCCTTATTTGGAGTGACCATGCCCCTGAAGTATTGGGCGGAAATTCCCGAGCCCAACAAATGGGTGGGGTATGCCCATGGCTTTTTGTTTATAGCTTTTATTTTATTGTCCATCATTGTTTGCTACAACAAAAAATGGGGATTTAAACGCTTGGCAATTTTTGGAATTGCCTCCTTGCTTCCATTTGCAACTTTTTATGTAGAGGAAAAATATCTACGGTAGACTTTGTTCTACTATCTTGTAAATATTACCATCGAAACTACAGATATAAAGTTCGTTTTCTTGGTCCGTTCCAAAGGAAGCTATAGGCAAACTAGTTTCGAACAATAATTTATTGGATGCCATGGAGCCGGATACATTGTCCAAGGCCCATATCCTGCCGGATATGAAGTCCCCATAAATATAATACCCAACCAAGGAGGGGTTTAGGCTTCCCCTATACACGTATCCTCCAGTTACGGACCTATCATTATTGCTGTGATCATATTCAAAAACAGGGGTAATTGTACCAGAGTCATCGCAATCCATTGCGTTATAGCACGAAGTTCCCTCCAAGATGTTCCAGCCATAGTTTCCTCCAGATTCTATAATATTGATTTCCTCCTTTTCGCCTTGACCCACATCACCTGTCCATAAATTCCCGTTCCGTACATCAAAGGAAAAGCGCCATGGATTTCTAAGGCCATAGGCATAGATTTCAGGTCTGGCATTTTCAGTATCCACAAATGGATTGTCGTTAGGAATGGCATAATTAAGACCATTACCCGTATTGTCAACATCAATGCGCAAGATTGCTCCCAAAAGGTTTCCTAAATTCTGTGCGTTTCCATCAGGGTCGCCCCCTGATCCTCCGTCACCGGATGCTATGTATAGATAACCATCGGGTCCAAATCCAAGCTGACCTCCATTATGGTTGGTATAAGGCTGGGGAATTTGCAACAACAGCGTCTCACTGCTTGGATCTGCCATATTAGGGTCGTTATCCATTGTTTTAAAACGGGAAACTACACTCAAATCGCTTGAGGGAGTATAGCAAACGTAGAAGTAACCGTTCGATTCAAAATTTGGGTGAAAGGCCAGGCCCAATAACCCGAGTTCGTCTGAACTGGCAATGTTTCCGCTCATATCAAAAAACGTTCTTGATTCTGTGACTTCAGTATCGTTCTCGAATACCTTTATGGTCCCTCGTTGTTCAACCACAAAAATCCTATTGGTACCATCATTGGGGCTTTGCAGATCTAAGGGCCTTGAAAAGGAAAGATTGGGAAAGGTATTTACTATCGTAACGCTTTCATCCTCAATTGGTTTAAGATTTATATCATCGGAATTACTACAGGACGAGAAAATGAAAATAAAAACAAGGGTCAAAATAGAAAACGATTTTTTCATAGCATAAAATTTTATGTATCTACGAAAAACAAAGGGTCCTTAGATCTATCTGAATAATTTCATTTTATAAAAAACTGCGGATAGCCAAGTCGTAACTCTGTAGCCCAAAACCTAAAATCACCCCTTTTGCCCCAGGGGAAATGTAGGAAACATGCCGATAATCCTCCCGATTGTACGTGTTGGAAATATGCACCTCAACAACAGGTGTATTTATTGCCTTTACGGCATCGCCCAATCCAACCGACGTATGTGTATAGGCCGCGGCATTTAATACGATACCATCGTACTGAAAACCTACTTGCTGCAACTTGGTAATCAGCTCACCTTCAATATTGGATTGGAAATACTCCAATTCCACATCCTTAAAACGAAATTGCAGTTCAGAAAAGTAATCTTCAAAGGTTTTGTGACCGTAAACTTCAGGTTCCCTTTTTCCCAATAGGTTGAGATTAGGGCCATTGATTATTATAAGCTTCATGAAGTTAAAAGTACTAATTATTTGAACAAAAAAAAGTGGTATTCAAGGAATACCACATATGAAATAATTCTCTCGAAATCTTCTAAAACAGGAACAAATACCCTAAAAGTACCGTACCAAAAGTTACGTCTTCAGTAACGGCCAGATAGGAAACATTCAATTCCGAAGATCCTCCGCTCAAGTCGATACCTATGGACGGTCTATAATAAAATCCACCTTTGTTACCTTCATTTATCCCGATGGCATAGCCTGCATCCGCGCCAAATTTAAATCCTGAAGTGGGGTAAATCCGTGCCGATCCTCCAATAGGAATTATTTGATAATTACTGAATTCATTTTGAGTTGAAGTTCCTCCAACAGAATCTGACCTTTTTTCTCCAAAGGCATTCATAAAGCCCGTAGTAAGACCCAAATCTATTTCCTTGGAAACACCCCAGTGGTGATAAATATCCAAACCTAGATTTAGGCTATAGGCTTCCGAAAAGTTACCTACCACAACACCTCCAACCAGACCAGCCCTAAAGTTTGTCCGGTCCACATACTGGGCTGTACCATAGTATCCTATTCCCAATAAAAACAAAATTGTTACTAAAGCTTTCATTATTCTTGTTTGTTGATTAAGCCTTAAACTTAACCTGATTTTAACAATTGACTAATTTTAAGTTGTGACGTGTAAAATAATGGTGGTAAAAAAGAGAATAGTGAGGGTTTTGGGTCCGGTAGTTTCCCAAAAAGGGTCATTTAAACGAGTACAAAAAAGGCGAAGGAACTCCTTCGCCTTTGATAAGATAATTTTTCTTATTATAGAAAATATACTACGGAAAGCGCAAATACCCTGTTTTTGGTTTTGAGGTCTTCTATGGCATTTATCAATCCAGCTGAATATCTAGCTTGGAAATAGAAATTTTCATCCAAACGATACCCCGCACCAATTCCCAGACCTAGGTCAAGTCCGTTAGTTTCGTCAAAGGTCTGACCACCCACAAAAGTGTTTCCGTCTAAATTATTTGACAACAATAAACCAAGATAAGGACCTGCTTCTATGTATAGTTCATCAAATACATTATACTTGGCCATTACTGGAATGTTCAAATACCAAAAATTCAAATCGTCCTGAAAAAAACCGCCGCTTCCTTGAAGGGAAATAAGTGCTTCCGGCTGAATGATTATGTTATCACTGAACGGAATTTCCAAAACACCTCCTAAGTGAAAACCAGCTTTTGGGTCAAAACTATACAGAGCGTCCCCTCCCAGCGTGGAAAGATTAAATCCTGCTTTTGCTCCAAATCTTGTAATTTCCTGTGCAGTCACCGTGTAGTATCCCATTAGGAAGAAGGACACCAAAAAAACTATTTTTTTCATGTTTATTAATTTAAAGGTTGCTTTATCAAATATATTAATCTTTGTTTACCTAGATCATACGTTTATAATATCGTATATAAAATAACTTAAGTTGCCTTAGGCATTAGGATAATAATTTTAACTCGAGGGAACAATTCTTTGATTAGTATAGGGCTTAACTGATTGGAGGAAAATTTAATTAAGTACTATTTTCTCATTAATATAAAAGTTAGCGTTATTGAAATTTTAAAGATATTGAACTTGTCCTCAAAACAACATTCAAAGTTTATTTTTAAAGGGTCAGCGTTAGGCCTAAGTTCCAGAGTACTAAAAAAGAACTGCCTAAATCCTATCTTTGAAATATGGAATGGAAAAATGCTCTAATTGATTATGGTAATTATCTAAAATTGGAACGTGGCTTAGCCCATAATTCCATTAAAAATTACATAATGGACGTGGAGAAACTTATTGCTTTCCTTTCGGATTATCAAATTAAGGAATCCCCAACAACCATTTCAAAAGATATCCTGCAACAGTTCATATACGAGGTAGCCAAGGTGCTAAATCCTCGTTCACAGGCACGCATCATATCCGGTCTTAAAAGTTTTTTCAATTATATGGTCTTCGAGGATTATAGGCAGGACAACCCCTTGGATCTGATAGAATCTCCCAAAATAGGCAGAAAATTGCCGGACACCCTTTCCGAAGCGGAAATTAATAATCTCATAGAAAATATCGATTTGAGCAAACCCGAAGGCGAACGAAACCGGGCCATGCTAGAAACCTTATACGGTTGTGGCCTTCGCGTATCGGAACTTATCGGTTTAAAAATATCCGACCTATTTTTTGAGGAGGATTTTATCAAGGTGACAGGTAAAGGAGACAAACAACGATTTGTTCCAATCAGCGACATCAACAAAAAATATATCAATATCTACAGAAAGGAAGTACGAATCCACCTAAATATTCAAAAAGGTTTTGAAGATACCCTTTTCCTGAACAGAAGGGGCAGGCAATTGACAAGGGCCATGGTATTTACCATAGTTAAAAATCTTGCCGAAAAAATAGGGCTGCACAAAAATATCAGTCCACATACCTTTCGACATTCCTTTGCCACCCATTTATTGGAAAATGGTGCCGATCTTAGGGCGATCCAACAAATGCTGGGACATGAGAGCATTACGACAACGGAGGTATACATGCACGTTGATAGAACGCATTTGGCGGAAGTTCTAAATAAATTCCATCCAAGAAAATAATCAAAATTTAATCTTTCCCTTAAGCGTATATACTTGTGGCATGGGTATCAAATGTTCTCCATAGGCTCCAATTGGGGCGTTATTTATCTGGAAATTACTTTGAGCCTCCATAGTAAAGTTTTTATTGACTTCATATCCTAAACCGGAAATAACACCAATCCGTGGACGAGCCTGTTTCTTGGATTCTACTCCTGGATATTTGTTAAAGCTAAATTCTGATTCCATACCAGAAAACAAATACCAATTATCATCCCAATATTTTTTGAACTGAATATCGGTTCTAATACGGTCAGATAAAATATAGGTATCATAAAAAGTATTTAGCTCTGCCCTTATGGTATTTGTAATGGGATATTTCAAATGAAAGGAACTGTGTTGTTCCCCTCCAAAGAAAATAGGATACCCAAATGATTCCAGTTGTAAGCCTTCATTTGGTCTAGGTTCTTTCCCAAATCCATTTGTTTGTGAAAAACCAAGCGTTTGAAAGATAAAAAACACAAAAAAGAGATATAACTTCATAGAAATAGGTCTTTTCCCTAAAGGAAAAGAAAAAACCATTTAAAGTCTTCCGACTTAGGAAATATTTAACGTAGCTTATTGAAAATCAATCCCTAAACTGGTCGTAATTCCTTTTAAAAGGTCTGATAATCAGACGTGCCTCCCGATCAAAACGGATATAATTATACACCCAGTTAATAAATACCACAACCCTGTTTCTAAAGCCTATAAGGAAAAATAGATGCACGAACATCCAAACAAACCAAGCAAAAACACCTTGAAACCGAATATGCTTTAAATCACATACGGCCTTATTCCTACCCACTGTGGCCATGCTGCCTTTATCCTTATATACAAAAGGTTCAAGCGACTTGCCGTTTATGAGTCGGACCAAATTTTCACCCAGTTTTCTGCCCTGTTGAATGGCCGGTTGCGCCATCATAGGATGCCCCCTAGGTGCCTCTTCACTTTGCATACATGCAATGTCGCCTATGGCAAAAATATTCGGGTATCCAATTACCTGATTGAATTCATTGACAGACAATCGATTGCCACCAGCAATCAGCTCCTTGGCATCCAGACCCTTAATCGTGGCTCCTTTCACCCCGGCCGCCCAAATTAAGGTGGCTGTCTCAAAGACTAAATCTGTTTTGGTCCGCACGGTTTTTCCGTCATAACCGGTTACCCTCACATTTTTCCAAACCTGTACGCCAAGATCTTCCAAAAATTGCTCCGCCTTCTCAGAGGCCTTTTCGCTCATAGCATCTAATATTCGGTCTCCTCCTTGAATCAAGTTTATCTGTGCTCTTCTAGTATCCAAATCAGGGTAATCCTTGGGAAGAATTCCTTTTTTTATTTCGGCCAAGGCACCAGCCAGTTCTACTCCCGTAGGTCCTCCCCCAACGATTACAAAATTCATAAGCGCATCACGTTCGTGGTATTCATCCGTTAATAGTGCCTGTTCAAAATTCTCCAGAATGAGGCTTCTTAGGTTCAAGGACTGCGGTATGGATTTCATAGCCATGGCGTGCTGTTCCAATTCCGTATTGCCAAAGAAATTGGTCTCAGAACCCGTAGCGACCACTAAATAATCGTATGATATCTCTCCAATGGAGGTTTTTAGAAGTTGCTTTTCAGGAAGTATTTCGGTAACCTCGGCAAGTCTAAAAAAGAAATTATCATAACCAATCAATACCTTTCTTAAGGGATAGGCTATGGAATCCGGTTCCAATCCGCCCGTGGATACTTGATAAAGCAAGGGCTGAAACGTATGATAATTGTTCTTGTCCAAGAGTACCACCTGTACTTCTTGTTTCCGTAGTTTTTGAGCCAAGGCAATTCCTCCAAAGCCCCCTCCAATGATTACAATTCTAGGATTATTGGAACGAGGTATGTTCATAGTATAAAAGTAAGTTCCAAAATTAAACAAACAGGATTCCATTCGAAAAGAATATCGCGTTTTTAGTAATTTTAAGGACTAATTCAAATAAATAACCCTAGCATGCGAAAATCAATCTCAATGCTCTTAGTTCTATGTACCTCTGTACTTTCTTTGAGCGCTCAAAAAACAAAAAAAGATGTTCTAAAGTCCTTGGACCAAAAAAGTGAATCCTACGGGGAAATCTCGCAGGAAATTTGGAACCTGGCCGAGATGGGGTATCAGGAAGTAAAAAGCTCCGCGTTATTACAAAAAACGTTGGAAGAAGCCGGATTCACTATTGAAACGGGCGTAGCGGGCATTCCAACGGCCTTTATTGCCGAGTATGGCAGCGGAAGTCCGGTAGTGGCCATAATGGGCGAATACGACGCGCTTCCGGGACTTTCACAGGAGGCGGTGGCCGAGAAAAAATCGGCTGGAGGTGCTGCCGGTCATGCATGTGGGCACCACCTATTTGGTACAGCTTCTACTGCGGCAGCCATAGCTACCAAGGATTGGATGGTGGCCAACAATAAACAAGGGACTATTCGGTTTTATGGAACACCAGCGGAAGAGGGCGGATCGGGAAAAGTGTATATGGTAAGGGCCGGACTTTTTAACGATGTGGATATTGCACTGCATTGGCATCCAGGTGCCCAAAATGCATCAAATGCGGGTGCTGCACTCGCAAATAAATCGGCAAAGTTTCGTTTCCATGGATTTTCTGCCCATGCAGCTGCCGCGCCCGAACAGGGGCGTTCCGCCTTGGACGGTGTGGAGGCCATGAACATGATGGTCAATATGATGCGGGAACATGTTCCATCTGATGCAAGAATTCATTATGTTATAACCTCCGGTGGTAAGGCGCCCAATGTGGTTCCAGATTTTGCCGAAGTCTATTATTATGCACGCCATGCGAAAAGGGATGTGGTCATCGATATTTTTGATAGGATCGTGAAAGCTGCCGAAGGGGCCGCGATGGGAACGGGGACTACCGTTGATTACGAGATGATCGGAGGTACCCATGAACTATTACCCAACCTTACCCTACAGAAAGTGATGTTCGACAATCTAACCGAAGTCGGAGGTTTTGATTATACACCTGAAGAGAAGGAATTTGCTGATAAAATAGCGAAATCCATGGGTAAGAATCAGGCCGATATAAGTGTTGCCCAAAACATTCAACCTTACAAAACCGAAGCAAAACCGGGAGGTTCCACCGATGTGGGCGATGTAAGCTTTACTGTGCCAACCGTAGGAATGAGCGCCGCCACGTGGGTGCCAGGTACACCGGCGCATAGTTGGCAGGCCGTAGCGGCGGGAGGTACTTCCATTGGTAAGAAAGGCATGATGGTCGCCGCAAAGACCCTGACCTTAACAGCCATAGATATTTTTTCCGATAAAAAATTGGTGGAGGCCGCCAAGGCCGAATTCTTAGAAAAACGGGGAGCCGACTTCAAATACATTCCGCTTTTGGGAAATCGGGAGCCTGCCTTGGATTATAGGAATTAATATGCCCCTAATCATAGAAAGTGCACAGGTAATCTACTGTGCACTTTTTATTTATTTGGATATTGTTTGTAACATTTCTCATTTATCGACTACTAATACCACAACAACAACCAACCATTAGTGGATAAAGAACTGGAACATAGTTTTGTGACAGAGCTGCAGGACAATCAAAATATTGTCCACAAAGTATGTACGTTGTATACAAATGACAAGGAATCTCACAATGACCTGTTTCAAGAAATAACTATTCAATTATGGAAGGCCTACCCCAAGTTTAGGGGAGAAGCCAAGTTCAGCACTTGGATGTACAGGGTAGCACTTAATACTGCGATTACTCTCTATAGAAAATCCAAAAGAAGAATTGATACGGAGGATTATGAGTCGGTCATTTTTAAAATAAAGGCCGATGAATATGATGAAACGGAAGAGCAACAATTAAAATTAATGTACAAGGCCGTACGGCAATTGGGCGATATTGACAAAGCGTTGGTATTTATGTATTTGGAAGATAAAAATTATACGGAAATCGCAGAAACATTGGGTATTACAGAGGTAAATGCCCGTGTAAAGATGAACCGTATCAAAACAAAGTTAAGAACTATTTTGAACCCTTAGTTTATGACGGATGAATTGGACTTATTAAAAAGGGACTGGCAGAAAAAAGAGGTAAATCTTCCCAAACTGTCATATGAGGATATTCACAAAATGATTTGGAAGAAATCCTCGTCCATTGTCAAATGGATAATGATTATCAGTATTTTGGAGTTTGCCCTGCCCCATTTACTATATCTTTTACCATCCATGCAAGATGGAATGGAAGTTTATAAGAAGATTGGAGTATCTAAATACTTATTTTGGGCATCCGCGGTAACCTATGCCGTTATTTTCTATTTCATTTTCCAATTCTACAGGAGATTTAGGGAAATTTCAGTATTGGATAGCTCCAAAAATCTAATGCGAAAGATCATTAGGACCAGAAGAACGGTAAAACATTATGTTATCTTTTCCCTTTCGATGGTACTGGTAAATGTATTGATTATGGTCCTAGGTATCGCTTTAAGCGATAATGTTCTAAGTGCATTTCCAGATTTAAAAAATAACCTTGAAAACATTTCCCCAGACAAGTTAAAACTTACCCTCATGGTTTCTGTTGGAATTTTTGGGGTTGTCCTTACGTTGTTTATGGGTGGTGTCTATTTTCTTCTCTACGGTCTATTGTTAAGAAAACTGAATAAAAACTATAGTGAACTAAAACAACTGGAAATTTAATCGGTCTTTCGCCAACGCCTTTGTTTGTTCTCTTCCTCGTACGCCAAAAGTTCTTCTTTTGAAATGACCTTTAGAAAGGAAGGATGCTGTTCAATGGCATATTCCAATTTCTCTATGATGGATTCCGTCGACTCGTTGTCATAATCGATTTCCAACGGTTCTTTGATGACCATGGATTGTAAAATCCCTTTCTTTTTGACCCTTAGCCCCTTTTTATCAAAGGAGCGTCTAAAACCATCGATAACCACGGGAACCACTATGGGCTTGTATTTTTTTATGATGTGGGCCGTACCTTTTCTAAGGGGTTTCCAAGGAGTGGTGGTTCCTTGGGGAAAGGTAATTACCCAACCGTCCCTAAGCGCAATACCAATATTGGAAATATCGCTCATTTTTACCTGTCTGTTCACTTCTTTGCCCTCAGACCTCCAAGTTCTTTCCACGCTGATAGAACCAGCATAGGCCAGAATCTTCGTCAGTAGACTTTTTTTCATGGTTTCCGCTGCGGCGATGTAATACATATTGAGCTTTGGCTGCCAAATATAGCCTACATTCTTAATCGAATCCTCCCTACCGCTTAAGCTAGCGTTAAAAACATGGAACATGGCCACCACATCAGCAAAATAGGTCTGGTGGTTGCTTACAAAAAGAACATTGGCATCGGGAAGGTTACGAATAATCTCCGAACCCTCTATCTCCAACTTATTAAATCGCTTATACCTTTGATGGGACATGAGACCTAATATCCGTATCAACCATTTTTTTAGATAAAGGTTATGCCCAAAAGGGTTTTTCTTAAACAATCCCATAGTCGCTAAAATACTAAATACTACTTATAACACCTGCTTCAAAAGATCTTTAATCTCGCTCAACATCATTGCAGTGGCACCCCATATAATATAATCGTTTAATTTAAAGGCCGGTACTTCAATTTCATTGGCGTACGAGGTACTCATTTTTTTTGTGGTTAGGTTGATATCCTCTAAAAAATCCGTCAGGGAAATTTCCAAAAGTGAGGCTACTTCGGATTCCTGAATCTTGAACGGTTTTGGTTTTTTATACAGACCGATAAAAGGTTGGACCTCAAAATTACTTGGAGGAATATACACTTCTGAAATAGTCCTTACGATTTCCACATCCTTGGGGTTCACCCCAACCTCCTCATAGGTTTCCCTAAGGGCGGTAATCCTTAAGTTTCCATCTTCCTTTTCCGCCTTACCCCCTGGGAATGCGACCTGATTGGAATGTACCCCTTCATATGTTTTCCGTAAAATACACAAAAGTTGGGTCCTATTTTCATTTCCTGGATAAAAAAGGGCCATCACCGCGGCCTTGCGAGGATTATCCCTAACCATCCTACCTTCCATCAACTCCCTTATCCTAAACTCTGGGGCCATTTTATAATGCGAAATTTCGCCTGGAAGTGGTAAATCCTTTATTTTTGAAATCCGTTGCTCAAAAAAGTTGAAATCCATGCGTATAAAGACTTTCTACTATTTTTTCATATTCCTTACGGTTCAATTCATCAGTTGTAAAGATAAGCCTCAAAAATCTGAAACCCCTTTTAGAATCGAAATAAAAGAAGTGGATTCTTCTGCTATGGCAACCCAAGAAACCAAGGAGGTGGAAGAAGATACCTTTGAACTCACGGAAGAGAACGCCATCGATTTTTTCTTCGACTATCAAAAAGACCTTAAAGCTAATAAGGTAAAAATGACGACGAAATTTGGAAGTTTTGTCATTCAACTCTATGACGATGTTCCTTACCACAAGGCCAATTTTATTTATCTGACCAGAAAAGGATATTTTGACTATACCCAATTCCACAGAGTAGTTAAGGATTTCATTATACAGGGAGGTAGTTCCGATGATAAACGAACGGCCGATAAACGATGGGACATTGGTAGGTACCTACTTCCACCGGATACAAAAAAAGGATACAGCCATCACAGGGGCACCGTCTCCATGCCCAGCAGCGAAACGGACAATCCCCACAAACTCGCTTCCCCATATGAGTTTTTTATTGTAGTAACAGATCCTGGGTCTTACCATCTGGATGGAGATTTTACACCTTTTGGCAAAGTAATCGAAGGGATGGAGGTAGTGGATAAAATCAATGCCCAACCCGTTGGTAAGGGTGATTGGCCACAACAGAATATTTATATCACCAAAGCGGAGGTCATCGAATAAGTCTCACTTATTGTAAATACTGGGCAAGGCTATCTTAAATTTCACTGCCAAAAGGCGTAAAACTATGATGCAGATAATTCCCGTGATGTAGGGAATATCTGGATTCACGGGAAACTGGAGCATTAAAAAATAGATACCACCACCAAGAATACAAACGGTCGCATAAATTTCCTTTCTAAAAATAACCGGAATTTCATTGCACAAGATATCCCTAATAACCCCTCCAAAACAGGCGGTCATGGTACCCAAAGCGATGCACATAATAGGCAATAAACCGGCGTCCAAGCCCTTTTGTATCCCAACCATTGTATAAAGGCCTATACCAATTGTATCAAAAAGGAATAGGGATTTTCTAAAGTGCTTCAGCCTTCCGGCAAAAAGAATCGAAAAAATAACCGTTATGATGATGATGATGGTATAGTTGGGCTGGGTCATCCAGCCAACCGGTGTGTTACCTATCAGCACATCCCTCAAGGTACCGCCACCAACAGCGGTCACAAAGGCGATGATAAAGACACCAAAGACATCCAAGCGTTTATCCATGGCCACCAGTACTCCCGAAATGGCAAAGGCAATGGTTCCTAGAATGTCGATAAGGGAGTAGAGCATATACTAAAGTTGCTGCGTATAATAACTGTAATCCTTGATAACGATATCCACAAATTCCATGGGCTGTAAATCACTGGAAATCTCTGTTACCTTTTTTATGCGGTTGTTCAGGGATAAAATTACCTTGTGGTTTCCATTTCTTCGGGCGTTATCGTACAAGTTTTTGATGGTCTGCATCTCGCTGTCCTTAAAGACCGTAACCTGAGGAAATTTTGGGGTGTAACCAGAAGGTAAGTCCCGTAAAAGCGTATCCTTCAAGAACACCTTTCGCTTTTCGCTAATTACGGTAGTTCCCGCTGCAATGTCCCCCACTCGTTGTCCCTTACCGCGAATTAAAATCGTAAAAACGGCAATACCTCCAGAGGTCAAGGTAATGTCCAACATCCGTAGAATCCATCTAATAAAATAACTGGAAAACCCGGGTTTGGTTCCATCCAGTTTGACCACCCGTATACCCATAAAATGCTTACCAATGGTCTTCCCATCCATAAAAGTCTCCATCAAAAAATAATATAGGAAGGCGGGAAGGCTCATGAGCAAGTAAATGGCCCAGGAATCGCCCGGTTCCACATCCAATGCCAGTAGCAACCAAAACATAAGAACGTAGTAAATAACGATAATCAGGGTGTCAATAATATAGGCCAAAATGCGGTCCCCAAGATGCGCGGTATTTTGGGCAATGCTTATATTTTGAGCAGTTTCTATTTGAAATTGTTCCATTCTTTTGTTTCTTTGGTATAAACCGAGTAGTTAATGCGCGAAGCCGCCTTTGTAAAGCAAAATAAGGACAAATGGTCAACTTTTGAAAGCGCATTGGCTAACAAAACGAATCTGGACCCAAATGTATTGTCTGATTTATACATAGAGGTTACGGACCATCTGAGCTACGCCAAAACCTTCTATCCAAATAGCAATACCGAGTTTTATCTCAATTCCCTCGCCTCACAGGCACATCAAAAAATATACAAGACAAAAAGGGAGTCCAAAAGCCGTATCATCACCTTTTGGAAAACTGAATTTCCCTTGATGTTCAAAAAGCATCATCGAGAACTTTTGATCGCTTTTCTGGTATTTGTTTTTTTTTCGTTCGTAGGTGCCTATTCGGCCGCCAATGAAGGGGATTTTGTCCGATCCATATTGGGAGATGCCTATGTGAACATGACCCTTGAAAACATCGAAAAGGGCGACCCCATGGCGGTTTACAAGCAAATGGGGGAGTTCAATATGTTCCTGGGAATCACCATCAACAACATAAGGGTGGCCTTGATGGCCTTTGTGTACGGCATCATGCTCGGCGTGGGAACCCTCATGGTAATGTTGCAGAATGGAATCATGCTCGGCAGCTTTCAATATTTTTTCTACGAAAAAGGATTGCTGTGGGAGTCAGTGCGTACCATTTGGATCCACGGCACCATTGAGATATCGGTCATAATAATCGCTGGTTGCGCCGGTCTCGTCCTGGCCAACGGCATGTTGTTTCCGGGTACCTACACTCGATTGGAATCCTTTAAAAGAGGTGTTAAGAACGGACTAAAGATCATGGTAAGTACCATACCCTTTTTTGTGGTTGCCGGATTCCTGGAAGGTTTTGTGACCAGGCACACTGAAATGCCGGACTGGCTTGCTATTTTGATAATTTTAGGGTCGCTTGCACTAATTCTTTTTTACTACGTTATATATCCATACCAAATCCATAAAAGATTAAGATTAAATGAAACCAAATTACATTGAGTTCAAAAAGCAGCGGGATCTTGGGGAAATTATCTCGGACACCTTTGCTTTTCTAAGGGCCGAGTTCAAACCCTTTTTCAGTACTTTTTTCAAAATTGTAGGCCCCTTCCTTGCTGCGATGATCGTTGCCCTAGTAGCCTACCTATATTTTATTGGGAATGGTTTCACTTTTATGCTTCAAAATGAAAGCGGCGCGGCAAGCATTGCCACCATTTTCGTGGTTGGGCTTGTATATGTCCTATCGATTATTGTGCTGTACACCATGTCACAATCTACGGTACTGCACTACATAAAATCCTATTCCAATGGTCAGGGCACCACGGATTTCAATACCATACGAAAAGAGGTTTACGGAAGCTTTTGGAGTTTTATAGGATTGGGCATCATGGTTGGCCTTTCCATAATAGTAGGGATTATGCTTTGTATTATACCAGGGATTTATCTTTACGTTCCTTTGGCACTGTCATTCAGTATTATGGTCTTTGATAAAATGGGTGCATCGGACTCGTATAGCTACAGTTTTAAGTTGGTAAAGGACGAATGGTGGATATCCTTTGCCACAATCTTCGTCATCGGGATTATACTTTATATAGCGGCCTTGGCCTTTTCATTACCCGCCGTAGTGTACCAATGGGCAAAAATGGGCATTCTTTCTGGAGAAGTGGATGCCGAAAATGTTTTTGAAATGACAACGGACCCCTTGTACATACTATTCAATATTATTGGTACCGTAGCCCAATTTTTGTTGAACCTAATCAGCATCATTTCTTTGGCCCTTATTTACTTCAACCTCAACGAAAAAAAGAATTTCACCGGAACCTTTGAACAAATAGAAAATTTAGGAAAAACAGCCGAAGAATAATATGCCAAAACGGGTCCTATTGGTACTATTTTTATTTCTGACCGATTTTCTATTGGCCCAGCAGGATTCTTTGGTCGTTAAATATGATACATCAGAAATAAATCCGGTAGTCATAGAAGATGCCGATCTGGATACTTTTAGGAATGACCCAAAGTTCGACTATGAAGTCGTGGAAAAAACCGCTCCGGATTGGTGGATTTCTTTTAAGAATTGGTTAGGTAGGATATTCATGAGGTTGTTCGAGTGGATTTTCGGCATTGAAAAGGCCTCAGGCGCATTCAATGCCTTTCTTCAAATTCTCCCGTATCTCCTTTTGGGAATCCTGATTTTTATCCTGATAAAGTTTTTCCTGAACGTGCATGCCCGTTCCTTGATGCATACTAAAAACAATAAGTCTTTGGTGCATCTGTCCGAAGAGGAGCAAATCATCAAGAACGAAAATATAGAGTCTTTGATAGAAAAAGCATTAGCCGATAAGAATTATAGACTTGCCATCCGCTATTATTATTTATTGATATTACGTTTGATGACCGATAAGGAAATCATTCAATGGGAATTGCAGAAAACGAACGAGGACTACCTATCCGAAATTAAGGAAACAGGGCTAAAGGATGCCTTTAAAACCTCGACCCTTTATTACAACTACATCTGGTACGGGGATTTTCCGCTGGACGAACCCAAATACCAAAATGTGTCCAACTTCTTTATTGCTTTAAAACAGAAAGTGACCAATGCGTAAAAAAGGGATTTCCTACATAGTAACCGCTATAATCCTGATTGCCGGGTTGTTGCTTTTACAATACAACAAACCAAAGTCTATTAATTGGTTCGAGTCTTATGTGAGTACCCACAAAATTCCGTACGGTACTTTTGTTATAAATGATTTGCTGGAAAACCTACTTTTTAAAGAAAAAGTACAACAGGTCCATATCCCCCCTTTTGAGTTCTTGGCTGATATCCAATCCAAAAAAGGCATCTATGCATTTGTGAACAATGGCGTATTTTTTGAGGAAGCCGAGCTGAACCGGTTGTTGGAATGGACAGCCGAAGGCAATACCCTTTTCATTGCTTCCGAAGGTTTTGAGGAAACCCTCAGGGATACCTTAGGATTTGAACTCGGAACCCGATATGCAGGTTTTGAGGTAACCCAGAATCAGGAACATCGATTGGTAAATCCCAAATTGAAAAGTGGTAAATCATATCCTTATAAAAAGGAAAGCTTTGTGACCGTCTTTGAAGCACTTGATACAATTAAGTCGGTCGCATTGGCCACCGTGGAACTACTCGAGGAAGGAAATGATAAAAAATCCAAGGATGTAACGGCCATAAAAAGTCCGTTTGGTAAGGGGGAAATCATACTATCCACCTTTCCCAAGGCCTTTACCAATTACTTTATTTTGGAGGAAGACAACAGGGAGTACACGGCCGGTTTAGTTTCCTATTTTGGGCAAGCGGAGCATATTTATATGGACAACTACTACAAAAGTGGAAAGTCCTTCTACACCTCGCCCATGTATATATTTCTCAACACCAAAGAATTGAAATGGGCCTATTATCTCGTACTTATTGGAGGGCTAGTTTACATAATTTTTGAGGGGAAAAGAAAGCAACGCCCCATACCCGTTGTGAAACCGCTTCAAAACCAGACGCTCGCCTTTACCCGAACCATTTCGGACATGTATTTTGAAAAAGGGGATAGAAAATCCATAGCGGAGCATAAAATCAATTATTTCCTCCATGATATCAGGAGTCGGTACTATCTTGGAAACGTTACCAAAGAGGAGGAATTTTACAAGAATGTATCGGCCCGAAGTGGAAACTCCCTTGAGGAAACCAAATCACTTTTTAAGCTGATGGACGAGCTTAGGTCGAGCGACCAAGTATCAGAACATCAACTCAAACAACTAAATAATCTGATTCAGAAATTTAAATCCAATAACGATGGAAAATAACGAGGAACAAAAGAACGAACTTGGTTTTGACAGTCGGATTCCCTTGGCCGAGCTGCAAAAGGCTGTAGCCGACATCAAACAGGAACTCTCCAAAGTAATCGTAGGTCAAGAAAATTTTATTGAGCTTTTAATAGTGTCGCTCCTCGTAGATGGGCATGTGCTTATCGAGGGGGTTCCAGGCGTGGCTAAGACTATCACGGCAAAGCTCTTTGCCAAGACTTTGAAAACCGATTTCAGTCGGATCCAATTCACCCCAGACCTCATGCCCAGTGATATCTTGGGGACATCCGTATTCAATGCAAAAACTACCGACTTTGAATTTAAAAAAGGTCCGATATTTTCGAATATCATCTTGATCGACGAAATAAACAGGGCGCCTGCAAAGACCCAAGCGGCCATGTTCGAGACTATGGAGGAGCGGCAGGTGACCATGGACGGCACTACGTATCCCATGACCGCACCCTTCATGGTGTTAGCCACCCAAAATCCCATTGAACAGGAAGGCACCTATGCCCTACCCGAAGCACAATTGGACCGTTTCCTTTTTAAAATAAAAATATCATACCCGCAGACGGATGAGGAAGTTTTGATCCTAAAAACCCATCACGAACGTAAAGGGTCGCAACCACAAACTTTGATTAAGGATATTCTCGACCCAAAACAATTGGCGATTTTCAAGGGACAGATTCATGAAGTAGTGGTGGAGGAAAAGATTTTCAAATATATTGCCGAAGTCGTGGCCAAAACAAGAAACCATCCACATCTGTATTTGGGCGGTTCGCCTAGAGCATCCATTGCGGCCCTGAATAGTGCAAAGGCATTCGCGGCGATCAACGGTAGGGATTTTGTGACCCCAGAGGATGTAAAGAAAGCCATGGTTCCAGTTTTGAACCATAGAGTCATCCTAACCCCGGAACGGGAAATGGAAGGCATGTCCACTGAGAATGTCGTACAAATGATCATGGAAAGTGTAGAAATACCAAGATAAATGAACTTTATAAGGTCGTTTTACATTAATAATATCTTTTTTAGGTACATAGCGGTCCTTTCGGGTTGTTTTGTCCTTTCCTATTGGGTCAAACCACTCTACCCCATCGCATGGCTTTTGACGCTACTGCTTATCGGTCTGTTTCTTTTTGATATTTTTCTGCTCTATGCATCAGGCCAAAATATAATTGCCGAAAGAAAGCTTCCCAAAAAGCTCTCCAATAGCGACATAAATCCAATAAAAATCACGTTTGAAACCAAGTATGGATTCCGGACCTATATTTCCATTATTGACGAATTGCCCATTCAGTTTCAAAAGCGGGATTTCGACTTTAAAACGTCGCTCATCAAGGGTGAAAAAAAACAGTTCGATTATGAGGTTCGCCCTGTAGACCGTGGAGAATATGTATTTGGAAACCTGATTGTATTTGCATCATCGCCGCTGCGTATCATCAAAAGAAAATACAGTTTTCAAAAAGATCAGATGGTTCCCGTGTATCCCTCCATCATACAGATGCAGCAATATGATTTTTTGGCCATCAGCAAAAGGCTAACAACCATTGGCCTCAAAAAAATTCGGAGAATTGGCCATACCCAGGAGTTTGAACAAATCAAGGAATACGTACAAGGTGACGACATACGAACCTTAAATTGGAAAGCAACGGCGAAACAGCATCAATTGATGGTAAACCAGTACCAGGACGAAAAATCGCAACCTATCTATTCCATCATTGATACGGGAAGGGTGATGAAAATGCCATTTAACGAATTGAAACTGTTGGATTATGCCATTAATAGCTGCTTGGCCTTTTCCAACGTGACCCTCAAACGGAATGATAAAACCGGGTTAATCGCGTTTTCAAAAAATATTGAAACCTATGTAACGGCTGTTCAAAAGATTACCCACCTCAACACCATACTGGAAAAACTGTACAACATTGGCACCGCTTTTACGGATTCCGATTTTGGATTGCTTTACGGACACGTAAAACGAAAAATAACCCACCGAAGCCTTCTGTTGCTATATACCAATTTCGAACATATTTCAGCCCTAAAGAGACAACTACCCTACCTTTTGGCCATGGCCAAAAAACATGTGCTAGTGGTCATCTTCTTTGAAAACTCCGAATTGGAAAAACTCATCCATACCGATGCCGAGGATATGCAGGCGATTTACCATAAAACCATTGCCGAAAAGTTCTCCCTGGATAAAAAATTGATGCAAAAGGAACTGGAAAAGTATGGTATACAGACCATTTTGACCAAACCCGAAGAACTGACCATAAAGGCCATTAACAAATATCTAGAAATCAAGGCGCGGGGAATATTATAAAACTTATTCCAAAAAGAAGGATACTTGAATTTGGGATTGAATATCTCTCGAGCTTTTTTCCGAAACAACAGGTATAAAAATAGGGGTCGCATTGTTTGAACCGTCAGCAACAAGACAACCACATCCCTTCCCTGAGCGACCATTTCTACGATATGTATTTTTAAACAAAAGTTCCAAAGCCAGTCCGGATATTACCCCACCCAGTGTGGTATACAACACATCATCTGTTTGCCATAAACCGGAATTGGACTTGTCATACGTTTCCTTGGCAAGACCGGCGGCCAAACTCGACCCAACGGCACCTGCCCAGGTCCAGCCCCGTTGACCAGGAAATATTTTATGGGCGGCATAGCCACCTACTCCACCAATGACCACTCCGGCACCCACATGTTTTGCCGCATTGTTAAAATCTTGGGAATAGGATAATGTTAAATTAAAAGCAATAATTAAGAGAAATATCCTGATGTGCATGGTTTTACTCTAGTTTTATATACGTTCATCAACGAAATAGTTGCTATTAAATTTTATGAGTAAAGAAATCTTTATCTAAGGAAACAATACGTTTTTTGCTTACCCTACCTAAAAAATCAATTTTTTGACCTAATACATGAAAAGTCGATTTTCTGCCAACTATAGCCAGTAAAATACTTTGTAAAAAAATGGGTAATTTCACGACTAACCTGAATACGATTATATATGAATTGAACTATAAAAAGTTTGGATACAAACAGAGATGTACCGATAGTTATCGGGATGCCGAATTACATCTAAACTATGAAAAACAATAAAAATTAACAGATGAAAACGATACTACATAAAGCGGATAGCAGGGGGCATGCGAATCACGGTTGGCTGAATTCATTTCACAGCTTCAGTTTTGCCAATTATTACGACCCAAACCGAATGAATTTTGGGGCATTAAGGGTCTTAAATGACGATAACGTTGCTGCGGGACGTGGATTTGGAAAGCATCCCCATAGCAATATGGAAATTATCTCCATACCCCTGGAAGGCGATTTAAAGCATATGGACAACATGGGCAATTTCACGGTCATCAAGGAAGGTGATATTCAGGTAATGAGTGCAGGAACCGGCGTGGAACACAGTGAATTTAATAACAATATGGATTCGGTGGTCAAATTCCTTCAGATTTGGATTATTCCGAATAAAGAAAACGTGGAACCGAGACATGACCAAATTTCGCTATCCGATTTAAAAGTGAAGAATAAGCTTTATCAGATACTCTCTCCAAATCCAAAAGACCAAGGCGTATGGATCCATCAAAACGCTTGGTTCCATATGGGCGATTTTGAAAAAGGGCAATCGGAATCCTACTCTTTAAAATCCGAAGAAAACGGGGCCTATGTTTTTGTTTTGGAAGGAGAATTGAATATCGAGGACACAACACTGAATGCCAGGGACGGTTTCGGGATTTGGGACACCGATTCATTTGAGTTAAACGCTACCAAAAATGCCAAATTCCTGATAATGGAAGTACCTATGAATTTTTGAGCATGATTGCAAAATAGGAAGGGTAATAAAGGAAATCTCTTTGGAATAATTTTAGGTAAAAGCCTACAATCTTATGGCCATATTTATCTAAATTTAACTGATAATTTGTACCTTTTAGATCTTCAAAAACAACCTTTAGAATTGCAATTATTTTTCCAAAAAGTAAAGAGTGATTTTACTCAGGAATCTTCAACCAAAGATATCTTCAGCTACATTACGGTAATTTCCACCATAGGTTCTTTCCTTGTATTTTTGGTTACTTTATTTTTTTACTCGCGTACAGCGCAAATTATTACATTTCTAGCAACATTGGGTTTCGCGCTTGGTTTGGTATTGTATAGATTGGGAAAACCTTTTTTAACTTCTTTGTACATGACTACCTTACCCCCTCTAATGTTTGGGATAATAATTGTGTTGGTAGGAGGAAATTTTAACCAAGGATTGGGGATTGCAACTTCAACCTTTCTTAGTTTCATTGTTTTCCGTGATCATCCCAAGACAAGAAAGTTTATTATAGGTTTTGATTTGTTAATGTATATTGTACCTACCATTTACGTAAATATTTACGGGCCTTTATTGGGTACAATTAATTTGGCCTTTGATGAAATTATAGTATTCGTAGCCTGTCTATGTTGGTTATCTTTAACGTTTTACATGTATGACGAAAAAAAAACCAGATTTTATACAGAGGACCTAGAATTAAAAAATAAATATTTAAAGACCACAACTGATGAATTGTTAAAAATTCAAAATTATCTATCCTCACAAAATGGGGAAATGCAAAAATTAAACGATGAAATGGCACTCAAGACTAAACAGATGGAGGAATTTACATATTTGGTTACACACGATTTAAAAGCCCCCATAAACAATATCAACAGCATTGCTACTGAATTGGAGTCCATTTTAAAGAATTCCAATAATAAGATTATCTCCACTTATTTAAACTATCTCAAAACAAGTTCCTACAGAATGTCCAACATGGTTGACAACATTTTAGATCATGCCAAAATAGGAGGTTCGAAATTTAAAAATGATGTATCTCTTATTGATTTATTAAACAATATCCTTGAAGATTTTTCTGAGCGAATTAAAAGTTTGGAAGCACAGATAATTATTGGAAATCTGCCAATAATTAATTGTTATGATATTGAATTTAGACTGTTATTTCAAAACCTTTTGGACAATTCCTTGAAGTTTGTCCCTGAAAATAGAACCCCCCTTATACATATCGATTGTGAAGAATCAAATGGTTATTACGTCTTCAAAATTTCGGACAATGGTATTGGAATACCTGAAAACCAACGGTCAAATATTTTTGGCGCATTTCAAAGGATACCCACACAAAATGATTATGAGGGAACCGGACTTGGATTATATGGCTGCAAAAAAATAGTAGATCATCACGCAGGTCAAATTTGGATAACATCAGAACTTAATAAGGGTACCACATTTTTTATAAAGATTCCAATAGAATATGCTGCTCTTGATGAAAATATAAACTAAATCGACCCTACAAAATGAAATTACTTTTTTCAATTACTATTTCGGTATTAGCAATTTTTCCTCTTTTGGCCCAGGAAAAACCCTTAAAACTAGGTATAGCAGGACTGACCCACGGACATGTTGGATGGATTTTGGGTAGGGAACATCAATCAGATATCAACATGGTGGGCATCTTCGAGCAAAATACGGAATTGGCTCAAAGAATGTCAAAGCAGTACGGCTTCTCGATGGATATCGTCTTTGATAGTATGGAGGAAATGCTAAAAGCCACAAAACCGGATGCCGTTGCGGCCTTCGGCAACATAAAAGATCATCTGTCCGTAGTGGAAGCCTGTGCCCCAAAAGGGATTCACGTAATGGTAGAAAAACCTTTGGCCATAAGCTTGGAGGACGCCAAAAAAATGGAAGCCTTGGCCATAAAACATGGTATTCATTTGTTGACTAACTATGAAACGTCTTGGTATGAAACCAATTTTAAGGCAAAAAGCCTTTTAGAGGAAGGTACAATTGGCGGGCTTAGAAAAGCTATCATTAGGGACGGCCATAAGGGTCCCAAGAAAATTGGGGTTTCCAATGAGTTTTTTGAATGGTTGACGCACCCTGAGCTAAACGGTGGAGGTGCCATTATGGATTTTGGTTGCTATGGGGCGAATTTAATGACTTGGTTGATGAAAGGTAAAAAGCCGAATTCCGTCACGGCCGTTACCCAACAACTCCAATCCGAAAACAATCCAAATGTAGACGATGATGCCACCATTATTCTGACCTATGATACAGCCATGGCTATTTTGGAACCCTCATGGAATTGGCCCATTGGAAGAAAGGATATGGAACTCTACGGGGAAACGGGTGCCCTATATTCGGATAATGCCAATCAATTGCGAATTAGGCTTTCTACAGGCTACAGCAGCTACACGGAAGAAACTCTTTTTTTTAAGGACAGACCTATTCCCTATGATGACCCTTTTTCGGTATTTGCTGCCGTAATCAATGGAAGTTTGGTATTGGAGAAATATGGTCCGTATACCTTGGAAAATAACATGATCGCCATGGAGATATTACAGGCCTCCCTCGACAGTTCCAAGTCCGGAAAAACGATACATCTGGAGTAGCGTTCCTTTCTTCATTGTAACCCTGTTGAAAATTCTAAAATTATTAGGTAACTTTTAAGGAACATCTATTTAACACTATTATGAAATATACTATTACCCTATCGTGCTTATTGTTGGTTTTTTCCTTTGGCAGTGCCCAAAATTCAATGCTAGGTTTTTCCGAAAAAAGTGCCTCCGAACAACAGGCAATTGAAAAAGCCTTTGAAGAAAAACTCAATTCCTCCAATATTGACAATTGGATGCAGAAAATGGCCGCCGAACCCCATTGGGTAGGTACTAAATTTGGTGAGGAAAATGCCAAATGGATGCAGGATCAATTCAAGTCTTGGGGATATGATGCCAAAATTGAGACCTATCATATTCTTTTTCCTTATCCCACTGAGAGAGTGTTGGAGTTGACCGGTCCAACCCCTTACAAAGCAAAACTTACGGCAGTACCCGTAGAGGGCGACCCGTTTACTGACCAAGGTGATGCTCTGTTACCAAGTTACAATGCGTTTTCAACGGATGGTGACGTTGAAGGAGAACTCGTATTCGTGAATTATGGAATTCCCAAAGATTATGAAGAGCTTGAAAAATTGGGAATTAGCGTAAAGGGCAAAATCGTAATTGCCAAATATCAAGGAAGCTGGCGGGGCATAAAACCAAAATTGGCGGCTGAAAACGGGGCTATAGGATGCATTATTTATTCGGACCCACAAGATGATGGCTATGGACGTGGGGATGTATATCCAAAGGGTGCCTTCAAAAATAAGACAGGAGTACAGCGTGGTTCCGTAATGGACATGCCCACGTATCCGGGAGATGTTCTGACCCCGGGTTATGGCGCTACCAAAGATGCCAAAAGGCTAACGAAGGAGGAGGCCCCTACCATCACTAAAATTCCGGTGTTGCCCATTTCCTATGAAGACGCACAACCTTTATTGGAAGCTCTGGACGGGCCCGTTGCCCCGGAATCTTGGCGTGGTGGTTTGCCCATCACCTACCACATCGGGCCTGGAAAGGCCAAAGTACATTTGAAACTGAAGTTTGACTGGAAACTGGTTCCGGCACACAATGTCATTGCCACCATGAAGGGAACGGAATTTCCAGATCAATGGGTCGTACGTGGGAATCATCATGATGCTTGGGTACATGGTGCCAATGACCCTGTAAGTGGTATGGTAGCACTAATGGAAGAGGCGCGTGCCGTAGGGGAATTGGCAAAAAAAGGACAAAAACCGAAAAGGACTTTGGTTTATTGCGCTTGGGATGCCGAAGAACCGGGACTCATAGGTTCTACGGAATGGGTGGAAGATCATAAAAAAGAACTTCAGGAAAAAGTAGTAGCCTATATCAATACCGATGGGAACGGAAGAGGTTTTTTAGGGGTTGGGGGATCGCATTCCTTGCAAGCTATGGTTAGTGAAGTTGCAGGAGCCGTTAAAGATCCACAAACAAAGGTTTCCGTCAAAGAAAGAAGGATTGCAAGGAATATGGTCAATGGAGGAGACGATTCCTTTGAACTCTATGCCCTAGGTTCTGGGTCCGATTATACACCCTTCATCCAACATGCCGGTATCGCTTCACTGAATATAGGTTTTGGTGGAGAAAATGAAGGAGGCGAATACCACACTATTTACGACACCTATCCACACTACAAAAGATTTAAAGACCCCGAGTTTGCCTATGGAGTAGCCTTGGCAAATACAGCAGGAAGAATCACGTTACGACTTGCCAATGCGGATATTATTCCGTTGGATTTTACACAATGGCATAAAACGGTATCTGGTTATTTGGACGAAATCATGGAAGAAACCTCAAAAATGCGTTCGTCTGTTGAAAAACATAATAAACTGATAGACAGAAATGCTTTTTCATTGGCATTAGATCCCAGGGAAAATATAAAAGCCCCCGAACGAAAGGAACCCGTTCCCTATCTGGACTTTTCCCCTTTACAAAATGTAATTGGTGAACTTAAAGCTTCCATTGATACATACAATAAACTGGATTTGAGTAGTCTTCCAAAGGCTAAAAAGGACAAGCTCAATGCGATGTTGATGGATGCGGAGCACAAACTTTTGTCAAAGAAAGGATTGCCCAGAAGACCATGGTTCAAACATCAGATTTATGCACCTGGTTTCTATACCGGATACGGTGTCAAGACCCTTCCGGGTGTTCGGGAAGCAATCGAACAGAAGAATTGGTCCGAGGCGAGGGAACAAATAAAAGCGCTTAGCGAAACTTTAAGTAACTTTAATGAACACCTGAAGGAAATTATCAGTACTTTAAAATAATGGCTAGTTTATTCGTTTTTGGACGAAATCGGTCTAATATCAATATATTAAATTCTTAATGAACATGAAATCGGATTATATTAAAGTATTTGGTGGAAATGTCACTCAAAGCGATTGTGTGGAGCAATTGTTAAAGGAAAACGATATAAGTCCGATTGTTAAAAGCGAAAGTGAATCGGCTAGATTAGCCGGTTTTGGAACCCCCTTGCCCCATATCTCGGAAATTTTTGTCCATAAGGACGAGGAAGCGCAAGCTTTAACAATCATTTCCCAATTGAATTGGGACGAATAAAAGAAGGCCTCCGAAATGGAGGCCTTCTTTTATTTCTGGCTGATTGGTGTTAATTCGATAGCCCGAAATTCAACGGGACCATGGTCTCCTTGAATTAAGATGGGACCAGGTTCAGCTTCATGGTTATCCAAAGCGCCACCCGTCATACCTAGGATATTTTGTCCTTCAATAACGGTTTTTCCATTGGCCACAATGGTTACCCTTCTCCCTATCAAAGTGATATCAAAAGATTGCCATTCCCCAGCCTTCATTGCCGCATTTTCATTAGGGGCCAAAAGACCGTAGACGCCTCCAAAATAAATGGATGCTGGTGGTAATCCAATATTATCGGCAATTTGTACCTCATAACGTCCCCTTAAATATAGTCCACTATTACTTCCTTCAGGATATCTAAATTCCACATGCATCTTAAAATCCTTGAATTTTTCCTTGGAAACTAAATTCACCCCAGATTTGTCGCTGGTCAAGATACCATCCACAACTTTCCATTGGTTGCCATCCTTTATCTCCCAACCATCCAGGTTTTTTCCATTGAAGAGGTCGATTTTTTTGCCTAATTTATAATCATCGTAATAAGGCAGCTCAGGGGCCTTCTCCCCTACCCACGTATATGTCTTTCCATTGGTATAGACCATGGTTCCTTCCAGGCCCTCACCCACCATTTTAAATTGAAATTCCATATTGGATGCTCCAGGCTCCCATTGGGGCGGGATATCAAACTGAAAGATGTCCCCAAATTTTTTGACCTCGGCCACTGGTCTGGCGCTCCCAAAAGCATAGGTAAACCTACCAATTAGTGTATTATTCCCAGAATGCATGACCTCCAACCAACTTGGCAAATCTGTACCTTCTTGCGAGATGGTCAGGTTCCACCTACCTTCCAATGGATGGCCTTCTTGGCCGCAGACCATGAAAAAACAACTAAAAAGAATTTGGAAAAGTAATACTCTTGATTTCATACGTTTAAAATTGAATTAATAAATTGATTTTTAAACATTTCCAATTGTAGGGGTATTTAACTTGCTGTAACAAATCCCTCGATAAGGGTTTCATAAAGCGGTTCATTAAATTATAGTAAATGTAGTTTCAAATATAATCGATGTGCCGCGTATTGTATACATGGATACTAGGGAAAATTCATGTATTTAGGCAATAATCGGTACTTAAAATTTTAAATTTCAAATTTTAGCCTAGGCTAATTTATAAATCCAAATACTTTTTCCGTTAGTTTGAATTTGATAATTACTATTTTTAAGACTTCTAAATCCGTAAAGAATATCATGCGATTCGTAATTAACTCCCTGCTTTTACTATTCTTATTATTGATTATTTCCTGTAAAGACAAAAACCCCGTTGAGACACCTGTGGTGATTTATGAGGACAGTACGGCTATAGCTAAAAAAGTAGAATCCGCCCGAGCGGGGGTCTCCGCTATTGTAGCCGATGGACTAAAGTTAAGCCTATGGGCCACCGATTCTTTGGCACCCGATCCTATAGCAATGGATGTCGATAACGAGGGGAGAATATATATAACTAGGTCCAATAGGAACAAAAATTCCGAATTTGATATCCGCGGACATCGCGATTGGATGACAGCCTCCATTGGTTTGCAATCCGTTGAGGATAGAAGAGACTTTCTTAGAGAGACCTTTGCTCCGGAAAAAAGTAAGGAGAATCAATGGTTTCCAGATCTGAACAATGATTCTATTCATGATTGGCAGGACTTGGCTGTTCAAAAGGACGAGGTTTGGATGCTGGAAGATTCGGACGGTGATGGCATCGCGGACGTATCTACCCAGATTCTCAATGACTTCAATGATGAAATCAATGATGTTGCCGGGGCTCTTTTAGTTCGTGACGAGGATGTTTTTGTGGGCATTGGACCGGATATGTATCGCCTGAAGGATACCAATGGAGATAAAATCTTGGATGAAAAAACAAGTATAGCGACCGGCTTTGCGGTACATATTGGTTTTGGTGGACATGGTATGTCCGGGGCCACCCAAGGTCCCGATGGTAAAATATATTGGGGCATAGGCGATATTGGTGCGAACATCACTACTGTTGATGGGGTCAACCATAAATACCCCAATCAAGGGGTCATCGTACGTAGCAATCCAGATGGAAGTAATTTTGAGGTCTTTGCCCGTGGACTACGAAATACCCATGAATTTGTGTTTGATGCCTACGGAAATATTATTTCCTCCGATAATGATGGGGACCACAAGGGCGAGAGCGAGCGTTTGGTGCATATTGTAGAAGGGTCTGACGCTGGCTGGCGTGCCAACTGGCAATATGGGAAGTATACTGACCCGAACAATAATGGATACAATGTTTGGATGGACGAAAAATTATATGTTCCAAGATGGGAAGGACAAGCCGCTTACATCATTCCACCAATTCAAAATTTTCACAACGGTCCCACCGGAATGCTTTATAACCCGGGAACGGCCTTGGGAAAAAAATGGTTGGACAAATTCTTTTTGGTGGAGTTTGTAGGTGATCCCAGCAGGTCCCACATCTGGTCCTTTGATCTAAAACCGAAAGGGGCATCTTTTGAACTGGGTTCGGACGAATCCATTTTAACAGGAGTTTTGCCTACTGGTATCGCCTTTGGACCTGACGGAGCCTTGTATCTGGCCGATTGGATCAATGGATGGGGGTCCAAAGATTTTGGTAGGGTTTGGAAATTGGATGTTACGGAAACGGAAAACGATTTGGAACAACAACGTTTGGAGACCCAAAAGCTGATGACCCATAATTATAAAGATGATGACACTGAAAACCTCATCAAGTTATTAAGTTATGAGGATATGCGTATCAGGTTAAAGGCCCAGTTTGAACTTGCAAATAGGACATTTTGGGGATATCGGGCCTTGGAAAAGGCCATCGTGGAAGAAGAAAACCAGTTCGCCAAGATACATGCCATTTGGGGTATTGGCCAAATTGCATCGGATAATCCAAAAAAAGCGGAACCATTAGTGCCATTGTTATCGGATAGCGATTCCGAGATTATTGCCCAAGTAGCCAAAGTATTGGGCGACGTTCGGTACCCCGATGCATCGGAAACATTAATAACATTGCTGAAACATGAGAACGATAGGGTTAAATTTTACGCGGCACAGGCATTGGGACGTTTGGCCTACGAACCTGCCATAGAGCCTTTAATCCAAATGCTTGCCGTCAATGATGACCAAGACCTCTATTTGAGGCATGCTGCGGTTCTTGCCCTTTCCAGAATAGGCAAGGTAGAGCCAATGGTTGCTTTGGCAAGCCATGAAGATAGAAGTCTCCGTTTGGCGGCCGTATTGGTACTGAGAAAACTTCAGAGTCCGGAAATAAGCGTATTCCTTTCAGATCCGGACACCTATATTGTTACGGAAGTGGCCAGGGCCATCAACGATGATTGGTCTATAGAAGCTGCCTTGCCGGATCTTGCTGCACTACTGAGAAACGAAAAGTACAAATCTGAACCCTTGTTGAGAAGGGCCATCAATGCGGCGTTGCGTGTGGGAAGTGATGAGGCCTTACAGGACCTGATTGATTTTGCAAAAAGAGAGACCGTTTCCAATGTTTTAAGGGGCGAGGCGCTATCGGCCTTAAGTACATGGAACAAACCTTCTGTTTTAGACCGGGTCGATGGTAGGTATAGGGGCGAAATCATCAGGGATAGCAGTCAGTTAAAAAACCGATTGGAGCAGGAAATCCCCGTTTTTCTGGAGCAAAAAAATCCTGAAATCCTTATTGGAGTGTCAAAAGCTTTAAGTGCCGTAGGTATCGATAGCTATAATGACAAACTCTTCAACATTTTCAGGAATAGTAAAAATGCGGAAGTTAGGGCCGCCGTTTTATCGGCCTTGGGAAATCTGGACTACGGAAGAATGGAAGTGGCCATGTCCTTGGGCATGAAAGATGCCAACGAGGAAGTGAGAACCGCGGCTGTGGGTTTATTGGCCCAATTAAACCTTCCCAAAGAAAAACTTCCAACCTTGGTCGACCCCATATTTCAAAATGGGTCCACAAGGGAACAACAAAGTATGTTGAATGTATTGGGTGATCTACCCAAGGATAAAACCAATGCCATCTTGAACAGCCTCATTGACAAAGCGAGTAAAAATAGGTTGGGACAAGATATCATCCTCGATTTAATGGAGTCTGTAGCGGCAACCGAAGATTCTGTTTTAATCGCCAAAATGGACAAGCTGAATGACGCGGGCTACACGGCCGATTCATATTTAGAGACTTTGTACGGAGGCAATAGATGGAACGGAAGGGATGTTTTTAATAGTAACCCAACGGCCCAGTGTGTGCGCTGTCATGCAGTAAACGGCTCGGGAGGAGAGGTAGGTCCCCCGCTGGATAATATCGCGAATATTTTGACGCGTGAACAAATTTTGGAAGCCCTTATTGAACCCAGTGCTAGATTGGCACCAGGATATGGCACCGTAAACCTCACCCTAACCGATGGACAAATGGTCTCCGGCGTACCTTTGGAAGAAAACAGCAAAGAACTGCTGTTGCGTACTTCTGAAGCGGAACCTATGCGCGTTCCTAAAGGAAGAATAAAAAAGAGGGAGAACTCGGTTTCCGCCATGCCTCCCATGGGCAGAATGATTACAAGAAGGGAACTTAGGGATTTAATGGAGTACTTGGGTAGTTTGAAACAACAAGATAAAGGAGCTTAAAGAAATATGATTCATTTAAAAAGTCAAACATCTTAGGCAACCTTTTACTATAATCGCATCTTCTGATTAAAGAAGGTTATGAACTCGCATTTTATTAAGAAATTGGGATTTGCCATGCTATGCATGCTATTCGTTAATTGTAATCTAAACGAGGACCCCGTAGCATGTCCATCGCCTTTAACTGGAGATTTGTTGGAAACGGAAGGGACGCTTGTAGGTACCTGGAAAATCAGCGCAATAACGGCAGACACAGAGGTGGATATTAGCAATGATTCCCAAGACAATCCAAGCACGGATATTTACAACCAATCCAGCGATTGTTCCAAAGATGCATTTTACACATTCAATCAGAATAGGACATATACTTATAACACCGGTACTCAAACGGATGGCTGCACAAAGAGTACAACATCCGGGACTTGGCAATTGAGTCAAAACGAGCTTTTGCTGGTTGTATCCTGTGGTTCAAATGTTTATGATGTCACCTTTAACGAGGATGATTCACAATTTTCATATACCCTTTCCCTGGACGTTCAGGAAGTAAACGGTGTACTGACCGGTGCAAGAATTACATTTACATTTTCAAAGGAAGAAGAAAATTAAACCAGTTATCAATTTCCTAAAATGAAAATTATTTCCCGGTGCAAAAAAGTGTTAGACAATCCCTGTATTGACACATGATTTCCTCCACAATTTGCTTAGCTGGTTTTATTTCATGGATAATCGATGAAACCTGACCTATTTCTAGTTCGCCTTCTTCCAAGTCACCTTCGAACATTCCATTTTTGGCCCTGCCCCTGCCTAAAAGACTTTTGAGTTCTTCAAATGAGGCATCCCTATCGTAGGCGGCTTGCACTTCCAAGTAAAATTTATTTTTTAAAAGTCGCACAGGAGTCAATTCCTTCAAGGTCAACTGGGTGTCCCCTTCCTTGGCCTTTACAACCTCTTCCTTAAAACTTGAATGACTGGAAGCTTCTTCACTCGCTACAAACCTACTTCCAATTTGTACGCCATCGGCACCAAGAACCATGGCAGCGAGCATCCCCGCTCCGGTTGCAATTCCCCCAGCAGCAATAATCGGTATATGGATTTTCTCCTTAACCATGGGGATAAGTACGAAGGTCGTAGTTTCATCCCTTCCGTTGTGACCCCCCGCTTCAAAACCTTCGGCAACAATGGCATTGACTCCGGCCTCTTGGGCCTTTAATGCAAATTTTAAACTACTTACAACATGTACCACCGTTATTCCATTATCCTTTAGGTAGGAAGACCACGTTTTTGGGTTACCGGCGGAAGTAAAAACAATTTTAACCCCTTCTTCTACGATTATCTTGAAAATCTTGTCAATCTCCGGATATAACATAGGAACATTGACCCCAAAGGGCTTATTCGTTACCCTTTTACATTTTCTAATATGCTCTCTTAAAACTTCCGGATACATACTTCCTGCTCCAATTAGCCCCAATCCGCCGGCATTGGAAACCGCCGATGCCAATTTCCAGCCACTGGCCCATACCATTCCTGCCTGAATAATTGGGTATTTCACACGGAATAATTCTGTAATCCTATTCTGCATTGATTCAAATTTTGGATGTTGTGACTTTGGTAATCCCAATAACCTTTATGAAATAACCCCGGAACCTAGAAGCTCGTCATCCTGATACCAAGCTACAAATTGTCCTTCCGTTATGGCCGATTGCTCTTCCTCAAAATCCACGTACAATCCATTTTCAATTTTATAAAGAATGGCATTTTGAAGTTCTTGGCGATACCTGATCCTTGCCTTAACGGATAAGTTTTCTTCGGTTTTTAAGCGTAAATCCGGTCTGACCCAATGTATTTCCGACTCCTGAACGAACAAAGTTCTCCTGTAAAGTCCGGGGTGCGATTTTCCTTGTCCCGTGTAAATCACATTCTCGTCAACATCGGTTTCAATAACGAACAACGGCTCTTTGGTTCCCCCTACTTGTAGTCCTTTACGCTGACCTTTGGTAAAATAATGGGCCCCTTGGTGCTCCCCTACCACGTTACCATCCGCAAGGGTATACTGGGGCTTTTTTGCAAAAAACTCAAGTTCGGAAACCTTATCATCAAAGTGCGGTACAACCTGATTATATTTACTTTCTGTTGAGGCAACCTCTATAATTTTACCTTTTTTGGGTTTCAATTGTTGCTGCAAAAATTCGGGAAGGCGAACTTTTCCTATAAAACACAAACCTTGCGAGTCTTTTTTATCGGCCGTAATCAAATCCATTTTTGCGGCAATTTGCCGTACTTCGGGTTTGGTTAACTCACCAATGGGAAACAATGTCCTTGACAATTGTTCTTGGGAAAGTTGGCATAAAAAATAGGACTGATCCTTGTTTTTATCCTTGCCGGCCAAAAGCTGATAGGTTTCCGTACCATCGGGATTAACAAGGGTCCCTTTTCTGCAATAATGGCCCGTAGCTACATAATCCGCGCCTAACTCCATGGCAATTTTGAGAAAAACATCGAATTTGATTTCCCTATTGCAAAGTACATCAGGGTTAGGCGTGCGTCCCATTTCATATTCACGGAACATATAGTCCACAATTCTTTCCTTGTACTGTGCACTCAGGTCCACAGTTTGAAAAGGAATACCCAGTTTTTCAGCAACAATGAGCGCATCATTGCTATCCTCTAACCACGGGCATTCCTCAGAGATGGTTACGGAATCATCGTGCCAATTTTTCATAAAAAGCCCAATGACATCATAGCCTTGCTCCTTTAAAAGATAGGCTGCCACGCTGGAATCTACTCCCCCGGAAAGTCCAACTACAACTTTTTTCATACTGACCTGTTTGGCGTAACAAAAGTACAAAATTAGAATACCGGATTACAATTATAATAATTCTGGGAAGTATATTGAAATGTCTAAAAATGTTTATCCGAAAGCTGAAAAATATTGAAACCTATGCTATAAGAAGATTTTAAATCAAAGGTTTATGTTAAAGTTTAATAAAAAAATTTATTGATAAATCAGAAAAGAAGAAGCCAAAAACACCCCAAATTGTGTGCGTTCAAACCAAAAAAACAACCTAAACCAAGTTAATCACCAAGTCAAAATTAACAAATCTTTAATTTCAACAATAATATTTTGTTTAATTTTCTTGTCAAATAATTAAACAAAATTGACATGAAAACTTTTAAAACATTTATGAAGCCTGCCATTTTGCTCTTGATGGTGGCATTTTTCTTTTCTTGTAGTGACGACGATCAACCAAGTCCTATTATAATTGAAGACGACAACATTGTCGAAACTGCACAAGCAACAAGTTCCTTAAGTTCATTGGTTTCTGCCTTATCCAAAGCAGACGAAAGTTCCAATAATGATTTGATTACCACCTTGAGCAACGAGGACATTGATTTTACGGTATTGGCACCATCAAATGAAGCTTTTACGGACTTGTTGAATCGATTGGACGGATTTGATTCCCTTGATGATTTTAATAGCCAACAATTACAAGATTTATTGGCCACTATACTAACGTATCATGTGGTTTCAGGAGTTGCAGTTACTTCCGATCAGCTTCAAGAAGGTCAATCAATTACTACTGTCCAAGGTGAAAACTTAAGCGTAAGTTTAGTTGGAGGTGTTTCTTTTACAGACGCTGCTGGTGAAATGGCATCAGTTACTACTGCTGATATACAAACTGAAAATG
The DNA here is from genome assembly GCF_003933245.1 of Maribacter algicola. Lineage (NCBI taxonomy): Bacteria > Pseudomonadati > Bacteroidota > Flavobacteriia > Flavobacteriales > Flavobacteriaceae > Maribacter > Maribacter algicola. The sequence goes on along the minus strand of NZ_QUSX01000004.1, from coordinate 66,912 downwards.
GTGTCGTGCATATAATTGATAAGGTTCTAATACCCCAATCTGCTTTGGACGCGTTAAGTGACGTTTTATTAAGTTCCATTACAGATTTAGCAATCTCGGTACCAAACCTGAGCATTTTAGTGGATGCGCTATTGACCGCTAATGGTGATTTACCCGCTGTATTGGCCGATGGAGGTCCTTTTACCGTTTTTGCACCTACCAATGATGCTTTTGAAGCTTTCTTGACCGCAAACAATTTTGCCAGTCTTGACGACGTACCTGTTGAAGTTCTTACCCAAGTGTTATTAAACCATGTAGTTAATGGCACCAATTTATCTACAGATCTTACCACAGGTTATGTTTCTTCACTGTCAACAGCCGGGCCTAATGATAGTAACCTAAGCCTTTTCATAAATACGGAAGGTGGTGTTGAGATAAATGGGGTTGCAGAGGTAACCTCTGCGGATAACAAGGCGATTAATGGTGTAGTGCATATTGTAAATTCGGTCATTGGTCTACCAAATATAGTCGACCACGCAGTAGCAAATCCAAACCTATCTTCATTAGTAGGAGCTCTTACCACAGATGAAAATACAACTTTTACCGACTTGCTTTCCGATTCTGAAACAGATTATACTATTTTTGCACCTTTAAATACGGCATTTGGCAGCTTTATGAATCCAGATGGCAATGATTTAAATGCAATATTATCCAATCATGTAATTTCAGGAACAGCAGCAACTTCCGGAAGCTTGACCAATATGTATGTGAATAGTTTAGCTACCAATGCGGATGGTGATAACTTAAGTCTGTATATAAATGTAGATGATGGTGTACGGATAAATGGTACAAGTACAGTTGCTGCAGCAGATATTGTAGCGACGAACGGAATAATACATGCCGTGGATACCGTCATAGATTTACCTACCGTAGTTACTTTCGCAACGGCCGACCCCAACTTTAGCTCGTTGGTAGGCGCACTTACCAGCGAAGGCCAACCTGATTTTGTATCTGTATTAAGTACCTCTGGTGAGGCACCGGCTCCTTTCACGGTCTTCGCGCCAGTGAACGATGCTTTTGCCGCACTATCAGAAGTACCAAGTGGAGATGTTTTAACAGCTGTTCTCAATCATCACGTTATTTCAGGAGGAAATATTGTTTCAAATGATTTGAGCGATGGATTGGTTTCTCCTGCAACTTTAGAGGGGGACACGCTAACTTTTAGTATTAATTCTGAAAACAATGTTACAATAATCGATGGTTCAGGCAATACTGATATTGGAATCATTGCGGTGGATGTACAAGCCTTCAATGGTGTCATTCATGCCATTAATAAAGTGATGATACCAAACACCAGTAATTAAACCAATTTATCAACGTTTATAAAGCCGCTTCATGCGGCTTTTTTAAATTTATAGGGTTTATAAATATGATAGCATTCCGATATAAATATCCAATGTGAACCGAAATAAAAGAATCCGTTCATTTTTAACATCAGCTTATTATTCATTAGCATACAAATAACCCTACTTGACAACCCTTTTTTTTTTTTAGAAAACTAATACGCCATATTTACATCCCCAAATCTTACCAAACCAAACCTTAATCAATGGCAAAAGCCTCTACTAAAATAGTAGAGGCTTTTCATTTTATTCAATTTAATGGAAATCTATTTCTTCTTCTGGGCTTCTGCCTGCTCCATCATTTCCCGCATTTTACGCTGAAACTTATTTTCTTTCTTAGGTTTCTTTTTGTTTTCCTGAATCTGGGCATGGATTTTATCATTGTCCAATATAAAATTCTTGATGACCAACATGATTCCAATGGTAATCAAGTTAGAAACGAAATAATATAAACTAAGACCACTGGCATAGTTGTTAAAGAAGAACAACATCATAAAAGGCATTAAATACATGATGAACTTCATATTGGGCATTCCGGGTTGGGTGGGCATGTTTTGACCTGTGGTCATCATCATATAAAAGAATATAGCAATAGATGCCAAAATAGGGAAAAGGCTTACATGATCACCATAAAAAGGAATGGAGAAACCCTCCGGGAATTGGTAAATAGTATCAAATGAAGATAGATCATCCGCCCATAAAAAAGATTTTTGCCTTAGTGCAAAGGATGTTGGGAAAAACATGAACAGGGCGTAGAAAATGGGCATTTGTAAAAATGCCGGGACACATCCGCTCATGGGACTTACCCCGGCCTTACCATATAATTTCATGGTCTCTTGCTGCTTTTTCATGGCATTGTCCTTGTACTTCTCGTTCAATTCATTGATTTCCGGCTTTAATACCTTCATCTTTGCCTGGGATAAATAGGATTTATAGGTCACTGGAGACATGGCCAACCGCACTAGGATGGTCATGATGATAATAGCAATTCCGTATGGAAAATAGGTGCTCAACAATCCATAAAACGGGGTAAACACATAGCGGTTTATCCATCCAAAAATTCCCCAACCAAAAGGAATGGAATCCGCCAACTTCAAATCTTTGTAATTGGAGAGTACTTCCAAATCCGTTGGGCCATAGTAGAGGTACATATTTTTTGAGATTTCCCCTCCCTTGATTTCCAAAGGTAGTATGGACGTATAGTTCTTTGTAAAACCAAAGGTCCTACTCTCTTCCTTGACCAAATCTTGGGATTTCAACTCCCCTGTTTTAAAAGGTTCATCCGTTCCCAGAATAGAGCTAAAAAAATGCTGTCTGTAGGAAATCCATTTAATGTCCTCTTCCGTTTCCTCATCGTCGCCGCCAGCAGAAAGTTTGCTTAATTTACCATCTTCGTGGTTATAGGTCAAACGGGTATACCTGTTTTCATATTCGATACTTTTGGAATGTCTGATACCCTTCATCCTCCAATCAAATGTAACAGGTTTATTACTGTTCAGGATTCGGTCCAAACCTTGGGTACGTACCGAAAAATCTACCAAATATTCATTTGGCTTCATCTCATACCTATATTCCAAAAATTGGTTATTGGCAGTCTTGGCCTTCATGGAGAGGACCTGGTTATCTCCTGATTTGCTCAATGTGGGTTCAAAGAATAAATCCTTGGTATTTAAGACCCTATTATCAGTAGTAGAAAAATCAATGGCATAGGCAGAATTGCCATCCTTAACCAAATAAACGGGAACCGAATCATAGGTGACAAAATTTTTCATTTTTGCCTCTACCACATGGCCTCCTTTGTTACTTATCTCCAAATAAAGCACATCATTCTCCAATACCGTGGTTCCTCCTTTTGGCGTGGTAAATCCAAATGCACCTATTTGACTCTTGTAGCCTGCAACGGCGGTAGAATCATTTAGGTTTACGGCAGGGGTATCGTCAATTACAATATCCTCGGGAGATGACTCCTCGGCCGCAGCAGCATCCATTTGTTCCTGTTTCGCTTTCTGAGCCTCAAGTTCTTCTGGAGTAGGTTTGTTTTGATAGAACATGAAAATCAAGATTCCAAAAATCAAGACAAACCCAATGATAGACTTTACATCTAATTTCTTCTCTTCCATTTAAATATAATATGTGCGGTAATTATTTGGTTCTCAAGGAGCAAATATATGCCCAAATACGCAGTTTATGCCATACTGGCATTAGTTTGTGACTTTTTGTGTACCAAGGCGGCCTTTACAAAACCAACGAACAATGGGTGCGGATTGGCCACGGTGCTCTTATATTCCGGGTGATATTGTACTCCAATAAACCAAGGGTGGTCCTTTAACTCTACGATTTCTACCAAATTGGTTTTAGAGTTGGTTCCCGATGCAACCAAACCGGCCGCATCCAAATCTACTTTGTATTTATTGTTGAATTCGTACCGATGGCGATGTCTTTCATAAATTTCAACGGCACCACCGTAAACTTTTTGTACCAAACTTCCTTCTTTTAGTTGACAATCCCATGATCCTAGTCTCATGGTTCCGCCCTTATCCGTAACGGACTTCTGTTCTTCCATTAGGCTTATAACAGGATCCGGTGTATCCAAATTCATTTCGGTAGAACTGGCTTCTTTAAGACCCAGCACATTCCTGGCATATTCAATAACTGCCATCTGCATGCCCAAACATATTCCCAAAAAGGGAATTTTATTGGTTCTGGCATAATTCACGGCCTGTATTTTTCCTTCTATCCCGCGCTCTCCAAAACCCGGAGCAACTAAAATACCATCTAGGCCCTTTAGTTTACTTTCAATATTCGTAGCCGAAATATATTCGGAATGGATGGACCGCACATTTACTTTCACCTCGTTTTTGGCACCCGCATGAATAAATGCCTCCAAAATCGATTTGTAGGAGTCTTGAAGTTCTACGTATTTACCTACCAAACCTACAGTTACCTCGTTCTTCGGGTTTTTATGTCTCTCCAAGAATTCCTTCCAATTGGTAAGGTCCGGTTCCTTGGTGTTGGGCAATGCCAACTTTTGCAGCGTGACCGTATCCAGTCCCTCCTCTTGCATTAATATGGGAACATCATAAATGGTGGAAGCATCAATACTTTGAATAACGGCCTCTCGTTTTACATTGCAAAAAAGGGCCAATTTATCCTTTATTTCATCGGAAATTTTGTGTTCTGTCCTGCAAACTAAGATATCTGCCTTTATACCACTTTCCATCAAGGTCTTTACGGAATGTTGCGTAGGTTTGGTCTTTAGTTCGCCTGCGGCCGACAAATAAGGTACCAAGGTCAAATGAACCACTATGGCATTGTTATCGCCCAGCTCCCACAGCAATTGACGCACCGCTTCAATATAGGGCAAGGACTCGATATCACCAACGGTTCCCCCTATTTCTGTTATCACAATATCGTACTCGCCGCTGTTTCCCAACACTTGTACCCGCTCCTTGATCTCGTTGGTGATATGTGGCACTACCTGAACGGTCTTCCCTAAAAATTCTCCTCTTCGCTCTTTCTCTATGACGCTTTGGTAGATTCTTCCCGTGGTAACATTGTTTGCCTGGGATGTTCTCACATTTAAAAACCGCTCATAATGGCCAAGATCTAAATCGGTTTCCGCACCATCATCCGTAACATAACATTCACCATGTTCGTAAGGGTTGAGCGTACCAGGATCTACATTGATGTAGGGGTCTAATTTTTGAATGGTTGTTTTGTATCCTCTGGATTGAAGCAGTTTTGCCAAAGATGCGGCAATGATACCCTTTCCCAGGGATGAAGTAACGCCTCCCGTAACGAAGATGTATTTGGTTTGTGCCATTTTGCGATTTCTATGTTACGGGACACAAAAGTACAAATTGAGAATAAAACTTAAGGACTTTCCTTTGGAAAATGTTTTTGGATTCCCCTAATTAAGGTTTCCAAACTATTTGTTTTGATTTCCAGCATAGAACGCAACAATTCTCCCAATTTTCCATCAGGAAACCCTTTTTGTTGGAACCAAACCAGATACGGTTCAGGCAAGTCCACCAAATAGCGGCCTTTATATTTTCCGTATGGCATTCTATAATGTGCCAATTCAATTAATTTTTGGTTATCCGGTTTTAAATCCATTTTTTAAAGCTAAAAAAATTATCTTTAGGAAATCAACTTTAACAATCAATATGAAATGGGCATTTTAAAATCTTTTCATTGAAAAGATTAAAATTGCCGATTGCATGTGTACTTTAAAAATTAACAGATGAAAAGACGAGACTTTATAGGCACATCCGCTGCGGCTTCCGTTGGTTTTATGGCTTCTGCCAAAACAGTTACGGAAACCAACCTCTCTGAAAAACCTTTTAAGCTTAAGCATAATATCAACCATAGTGCTTGCTATTGGTGCTATGGTTCTATCCCTTTCGAAACGTTTTTACAAGAGTTGAACAAACTGGATATTAGGGCAATAGATTTGGTGGACGCGGAACAATTTCCATTACTAAAGAAATATAATATCCATGCCTCTATGTGTTGGGGAGCCGGTCTTGGTATTGAAAAAGGATGGAACGACCCGCAATACCATAAAGAACTTATTGAAGATTATAAACGTGTCATTCCCTTGGTCGCTGAAGGAGGGTACACCAACCTGATCTGTTTTAGCGGAAATAGAAACGGTATGAACGACATGGTAGGACTGCGGAACTGTGCCAAAGGGCTTAAGGAAATTATACCGATGGCCGAAGAGCATGGAGTAGTTATTCAAATGGAATTATTAAATAGCAAGGTAAACCACAAGGATTATATGTGCGATACATCCGAGTGGGGAGTGTCCCTTTGTGAGACCATTGGTTCTGATAACTTTAAACTCCTTTACGATATTTATCATATGCAAATAATGGAAGGTGATATAATCAGGAATATACAGGACTATCATCAGTATTACGGCCACTACCACACCGGAGGCAATCCGGGACGCCATGAAATAGACGAAACCCAGGAGATTTTTTATCCAGCAGTCATGAAAGCTATTTTGGATACAGGATATACAGGATATGTTGCCCAAGAATTTGTGCCCAGTTGGGAAGATAAGATTGCAGCCCTAAAACAAGGTGTAACGATATGTGATGTTTAGATAAAGTAATTGGCTACAAGACTTAATTGACCCTTTTCACAAGAAAAGGGTTTTTTATTCGTTAGCTTTTTATTGCAAACCAAAATCCCGACCTTTTTACCACAAAATCAAAATCATGAAATTAAAAAACCTAACTGCTTTAACTTTATCGATATTGCTACTTTCCAGCTGTGTAAAACAAGTAAAGGACGCTTTTGATGAAACTACGGAAGCTTTGACATGTGCAAACCGTGTACAAGAATTTGAGGACACAAATGAAGCAAACCCTGATAGAAGTTGTACTGCAATTATAGCAGATTTAGACGACTTGGAAAGGACCTGTAGGGACTACTTATCGGAAAGTACTAGGCAGTCTTTTGCAGATTTGAGAACAGCCTGTTCGAGTAATTAAAAGTTTTCATTCTCCTTGAGCATACTACTTATTTGTTTCTGCCAGAGTTTTTGTTTCTCGATGTTTCGGGAAAAATCGGTTTCCAAATCGTACCGCCTTTGAAATGCATCCAACTCCGTTAAAATCCGTTTGTAAAGTAGCCTAACTTCTTGCTTGATGTTTTTTGTAAATTTTGTTTCGGACATTTCACTATCCATTTTTCTGGCAAATACTTCGGAAATATCGAAATGCAACTGTTCGTGAAGCAAGGTCACATCGTTGCAAATTTTTGGTCTAAACCATGATTTCGTGGGATAAAAAAAGGACTCTACCTTGTAATTCACTTTCATCTCCCCATTTTCAAAAAAGGTTGAAAAGCTATAACTGATTCCGCTCGCCGTAGTGGCCGCGGCTTTGGAACCTGGGGGAACGTCCCCCTGAAAATCCCTCCATTCCAATTTTCCGTGGGGCGACCATAGGATTTCTTCCTGAGCCCATATAAAAGAGGAATAAAAGGTGAATAGAATTTTCAATACCAATATATATCTCCACATTACCAAAGGGATTGGGGAATTATTGTTGGAAAAACAACGAAAACGAAGCACTGGAGGTTGTACTACTCCAATTCCTTGATATACATATTGTCATACCCCATGATATAAGAGGCCTTGTTAAAATATCCAGAGGAAATATCCTTCTCGTAGTCGAATTTGCTACCACTGTATTGGGTTTCGCCAATAAACTTGGAAACATCCAACAAATCGTTCTTATATGCCAGTTTTAGAAGAAGGTCAAAAGTCACATCAAAACCCCTGACCGCAAATCTATCCGGCACGACCCCAAAACGTGCCTTATATCTTTTTTCAAAGGAATCCGACGGAGCTTCCCTATATACGGACGGATACGTAAACCTTAGATTGGACAGGTGTGTGCTTGAAATAACATCGTTGTCAAAAGCATTGTTCTTATCTGTAGTAAACATGCGTACCCGAATCTTTTTGGCATTAGGCTCCTCTATATCCAAAACAGAATTATGAAAGGAATTTAAAATGGAAACCACACTGGATATCAATTTAAAATTATCTGATTCTACAAATACCCAATTCTCGGTCTCCTTGGACAATTGAAGCTCCAACTTATCTCGATTGATACCAATGTTTTTTTCCTCTTCCTTAACCGAAATTATTTTCGCAGTTGGGAATTTTCTTAAAATAGAATCCTTTACAACCCTGTTTTTGGCATCTGCGATGATGATGATATTTTCATCCACCCGTTTTTCAAGAACAAAACTAAGCATATGCTCCCTTAAGGTATGCTCTGGCGTGTAGGAGAAAAAAACGTTTCCCAAACTTATGTCACTTTTAGCGGGAACAGGGGCAATAACAGGCAGGTCGTAGCCAGCCGCCTGTGTTGAAGCCTCTTTAAGGGAAAGCACATCCAAAGGGCCAAAAATAGCATTGTAAGACCCTAAGTTTTCCCGCTGTAAAATTTCCTTTGTTCTTTGAAGATCTAGACGATTGTCAAATGTTTTGACATCAACGGATACACCCAAGGATTTAATTGAATCCAACGCTACCAATGCCCCCGAATATAGACCAAGACTGTATTTTAGACTGTTTCTGTTTTGTATGGTCCACTCAACCGTTTCGGTATCGTTCAAATCCAATTTATCCAACCTGAACGGCAATAGGAACATTATCTTGGGCTTATTATCCACGTTTATGCTATCCAATAGATTGATCTTGTCCAATACCAATGAATTCCTAACTTCAAATTCACCCACTTGATTTTTGGGTAGTTTAAGGACCATTCCAGCTTTAAGACCATCCCTAAGTTCCGGGTTGAGCTTTATCAATTCCTCCCAGGACATACCAAACTTTCGCGTTAACCTAAACTCGTTCTGCTTGGGTTTTACTTCGTAGAAAATATAGTTATCGGTATTGATTTCCCCGGGATCCAATTTTGTTTCGGGCAACCGTATTATCATGCCTTCCTTGAGTCCCCCACGTTCTGTTATCTCTGGGTTCAATCGCACCACTTCATCGGATTTTACCCCAAATTCCTTCTCAAGCCTATAAAAATTCATCTTTGGGGGAACCGTATAGGATGTAAATAATTGCGTTTCCTGATTTTCTACCGTGGAACCCGCAATTTTTGGAAGTAATAGCTCGTAACCTTCCTGAAGGTAATTCGAAGTTTTTGAAAGTGACGGATTCAATACCAAGAGGCTATCAATGGTAATCCCGTATTTATTGGCAATGCTCCACCGTGTTTCCTTTGGCGCTACAATGTATTTCTCATAATCTCCTACATCAATGGTGTTCTGAGGTTCCTTTACCTTTCTATATTTAGGGATTTTAATTACCATTTTGCGATCCAGTTGGGCGGCATACAATTGTGTATTGTATTTTTTTATTTCCTCTTCCGTTACGCCATATTCCTTTGCAATACCGTACAAGGTTTCCCTTTTCTTCACCTTATGTTCCACGAATCCAATGGGTTCCCTTTTGACAACGGAATCGTTCATGATCCTGTTGACCAGTTCCGCTACTTCACCATTTACTGGTTGGCCCTTTTCGGGTCCCTTTGGCTTTGTATCGACCACTTTACCATTTGCACTTGGAATTACCAATATGGTGTTGATTCCCAAGGATTCCCCACTTTTAAGTTCCTTGTTATATTTTAGAATTTCTTCCTGGGAAACACCGTATTGTTTGGCAATACTGTACAACGTTTCATTCTGCTTTACAGCATGGGTCGTAAATTTTTGGCCAAGGGCCTTGCATCCCAAAAAAACACTAAAACAAACGGTAAAAAATACCTTGACTAAATTTTTCATATTATTCCCATTCTATGGTCGCCGGGGGTTTAGAGCTTATATCGTACACCACCCTATTTACACCGGGTACTTTGTTTATAATATCGTTCGAGGTCTTTTGCAAAAATGCGTACGGTAAATTTACCCAATCCGCGGTCATACCATCCGTACTTTCCACAGCTCTCAGGGCAACGCACTTTTCATAGGTGCGCTCATCTCCCATCACCCCTACACTATTTACGGGTAAAAGCATAGCTCCGGCCTGCCAGACCTGATCATAAAGTCCCCATTCCTTTAAACCTTGTATAAAAATATGGTCTACTTCCTGTAAAATTGCCACTTTTTCCCGAGTTATGTCTCCCAAAATACGTATTGCCAGTCCAGGACCGGGAAATGGATGTCTTCCCAACAAGTTTGGTTCCAATCCCATACTTTTACCTACTCTTCGAACCTCGTCCTTGAACAGCATCTTTAAAGGTTCAACCACCTTCAGTTTCATAAAATCTGGTAAACCTCCCACGTTATGATGACTTTTGATTGTTGCCGACGGACCCCCTGTAGCGGAAACCGATTCTATCACATCTGGATAAATGGTTCCTTGCGCCAACCATTTGGCATTTTCGACCTTATGTGCCTCATCGTCAAAAACCTCTATAAAAACCCTTCCTATAATTTTTCTTTTCTTTTCCGGGTCACTTTCCCCTTCCAAAGCGTCCAAAAAGCGTGCCGAAGCATCGACCCCCTTTACATTTAGGCCCATATCCTTGTACTGATGCAGTACATCCTCAAACTCGTTCTTTCTAAGAAGGCCGTTATTTACGAAAATACAGTGTAAATTATCACCTATAGCTTTGTTCAAAAGCACAGCAGCTACGGAAGAATCCACCCCACCGGAAAGTCCCAGAATCACCTTTTCATCCCCAATCTTGGCTTTTAGTTCCGCAACCGTGGTTTCTACAAAGGCGGCAGGCGTCCAGGTCTGTTCTACTTTGGCAATGTTCACCAAGAAGTTTTCCAGGATCTGTTTTCCGTCTGTGGAATGATACACCTCTGGGTGAAATTGTATTCCGTAGGTATCCTCCCCTATAAATTTGAACGCAGCGTTTTCAACATCGTGTGTACTGGCCAATAAAGTTGAGTTCTCCGGGAGACTTTTTATCGTATCTGCATGGCTCATCCATACTTGGCTTCCAACCCCAATTTTGTTCAAAAAAGGATCCTCTTTCTGTATTTTGGCCAAATTGGCCCTGCCATACTCCCTTGTATTGGATTTTTCAACATTGCCGCCATTAAAATGGGCCAAATACTGGGCCCCGTAACAAACCCCCAAAAGTGGCTTTTTCCCTTTTATGTTGCTCAGGTCGGGGTGTGGGGCATCCTCCGCCCTCACGGAATGAGGCGACCCCGAAAGGATTACTGCTTTGTACTCGGATAAATCATCCGGTGGCTTATTGAAAGGTTTTATTTCACAGAAAATATTCAGTTCCCTAACCCTTCTAGCGATGAGTTGTGTGTACTGGGAGCCAAAATCTAGTATCAGAACATTATTTTGCATGGGCAAAAATAGCAATTTGAAGTTTTTTGAAAACTATCTTTTGGTATATTTATCATTATTTAAAAACAATTGTTTTGAAACATATTTCAGCTATAATTTTTGGGGCCGCCATCGTAATTGCTGCCTATTTCCTGGGCAATGCCTATGTTAGGCGTGCCAGCCCTGCACAGATAATTTCGGTTACCGGTTTGGGCAATGAAAACTTTACATCGGACCTTATTGTTTGGGAAGGTCATTTTTCAACCACTAATACCGTATTAAAATCGGCCTTTGACCAACTGAATAGCGATAAAAACATTGTCAAGGAATACTTGACCTCAAAAGGCATCAAGGCCGAACAGATCATTTTCAATAGCGTCCAGACTACCGAGCTGAGAGACAATAAATATGAAAATGGCAATTATGTAGGAAGTATCTTTAGGGGGTATCAACTTACCCAAACCGTTAAAATTGAGTCCCAGGATGTAAGTCTGGTAGAAAACGTATCAAGGGAAATAACCGAACTTTTGAATAAAGGGGTGCAGTTCAATAGTTACCCGCCAAGATATTATTATACCAAATTGGCCGATCTTAAAATTGAAATGATCTCCAAGGCGACCGAGGATGCCCGGTTGAGAGCCGAAAAAATTGCGGAAAATTCTGGTAGTAATTTAGGCGATTTGGTATCGGCCAAAATGGGAGTATTTCAAATTACCGGACAAAATTCCGGGGAGGATTATTCTTGGGGCGGCGCCTATAATACCGACTCAAAAAACAAGACAGCTTCTATAACTATGCGCTTGGACTATAAGGTGAGGTGATTAAATTAACAGTTTAGATATATAATTTTAAATTACTGGAAATAAACATTTTAAATTAATTCCTACCAATTGAATTTGTAATTAAAATTATGAATCAAACAATTAAAAGCCCGGCGAATACCGGGCTTTCTCAACCAACGTAATTGGAATACAATACTGAAAAAATTCTTTTTCATAGCATTTTGTATTCCTGATCAATTGGTCGAAAAAACTTCCAAACCTTACATTAAAAAAAAGAAAAGCTCGGGAACCACCCCGAGCTTACTAATTAAAATCAAAAACCAACCTAATAATGAATCATCAACTAAACTTTCTTTTTCATAGCAATTTGTATTAATAACAACCAAGCCGTAAAAAACCCTACCTTGTTTTTGTATTTTTATAAATAAAAATGACAGACAGTTTTTGGAACGAACTTCACGAAGAACTGAAAAAAGGTGTTGACGAAAAAGGACACCCGTTTAGATTTGGCACATTTGCCACGGTGGGAGTTGACAAATTACCACGATTACGGACCGTAGTCCTTAGACATGTGTTCGAAAATGGACACCTTTGTTTTTATACAGACAAGCGCTCCAAAAAGGTGATGCATATTACGGAAAACCCTAACGTAAGTCTTTTGTTCTATCATCCCGAGAAACTATTGCAAGTGAAAATTGAAGGACTTGCTTCGGTAGTAACCGATGAAAGCAAACTTCAGACCATGTGGAAGGAAATCCCCGAAAGTAACAAGAAGGACTACACTACGGAGACCGCTCCGGGAAGCACCTTGAAAAATCCCGATAACCTAGAATATCTAACTGGAGATCATTTCTTTTGTATGATTGAAATTGAACCGTTCAGAATCGAATACCTTAGGTTAAAAAGACCGCATCACTTACGAATAGCCTATGCAAAAGAAGATGATTGGAAGGGTGAGTTTTTGGTTCCCTAGTTTCCCCGCTACTCCATACTTTTTAATATATCCTCAATATCCTTTTGCATTGTATCCGGATTGATGAAACAAAATCGGGATACGGTTTCGTAACCTTTGGCAGACTTCCATTTGGTAGGCGTTACCAATGCAAAGCCAGCTTCGTGGTTCCTATAGGTCCAGTTTCTATAATCATCTGCGGACCAGCCAATTCTCCTATACAATACACAGGAAAGACTGGGTTCCCTGACCAATTCCGTTAATGGATTCTTTTCTATGAGCTCTCCAGCTATTTTTGCTAATTTGATACCCTGCTCTACAGCCCACTCGTATTTTTCAGTACCATGGGTCGCCAAGGAAAACCAAAGTGGCAGACCTCTTAAACGTCTGGTCAATTGGATTTGATAATCGGACGGATTAAATCCATGCGCACCTTCATCCTTAAAAATTTCCAAATAGGAACCTTCCTGAGCATGGGCTTCCTTTGCCTCCTCCGGGTTTTTATATATGACTGCACCACAATCATAGGGAGAAAACAACCACTTATGGGGATCGATGGTAACGCTGTCCGCAAGTTCTATTCCTTTGAACAAATGACGTACCGATTTTGCGGCAAGCGCACCGCCACCATAGGCAGCATCCACATGAAACCAGAGATTTTTGGAGCGACAAAAGTTTGCAATTCCATCCAACTCATCAATAATCCCGGCATTTGTAGTGCCCCCTGTGGCCACAACGGCAAAAACCCTTGCTTTTTCAGTTTCCGGTAATTTGTTGTAAAACGCTTCCAAGGCCAATTGACTCATGGCATCTTCGGACGCTACCAGCAAAACATCTGCATCGATCACCTTGGCCATGGCCTTGATGGAGGAATGCGCTCCAATGGAAGTAATTAAAATTCCTTTATGATTTATGTTCCTTGGATTTTTTCTCCATTTTTCCCTGGCCACGACTATAGCCGATAAGTTGGCGGCAGTTCCCCCACTGGTGAACACGCCAAAAGCAGGTTCTGGCATACCCGTAAGTGAAACCAACCACTTCATGGCCTCGTTTTCACAAAAAATTCCCCCTGCACCTTCCATCCAATAGGCCCCGTGGATGCTCGATGCCGAGGTCACCAAATCGAATAAAATGGCGGCTCTGGTAGGTGATGCAGGAACAAAAGCCAAATGTCTTGGGTGGTCAATAGGCACCGTGGCCTTGACCAGAACCTGCCTAAACAGCTCAAAAGCCTTCTCCCCTCCTATTCCACTATTAGTGACTGTTTCCCCGACCAATCTCCGAAGTTCGGCCTCAGTTTTTGGCTTGCCCAGCTCTGGATTGGTCTGGGTGATTCTGTTGATGGCATATTTGACCACGTCAAGGGTCATTTCAACCATGTCTATATCTATATCGTGCATTTTTTAATCCTTTAATTCAATTCATTTAGATTCGGCACAAAAAATAAGGTGTCCTTTTCCCTACCAAAACCTAATATACTGTCGGTAGGTTTTCTGCATTCATCTGGGATCTTCCCTATATACACAAAAACTCTGTTCTTGCCATTGATGCTTGTCCCAAAGGAAAAGTCGTCATTGGAAATAATCAACCTGTTCGGGTTTAGCAATTTAATATTTCCAGCGTAGGTAACGTTGGGTAATACCCATTCTTTGCCGGAATAATTCTGACGTAATATATTGGAAATCGGTTCAAACCCGAAATGAACGGAAGACGGAATGCCCAATACTTTTTCCATGGGCGTTCTTAAGAACTGAAAGCCTATTATTACAATAAAGGTCACAAAAGCATACCTTTTGATTTTTATAATATTTTCAAATTGAAATGATTTGGCCCACAGTATTATGAAAGGTAGCAATAAGGGCAATAACCATCTTACCTCAACCTTTTGTGCCTTTACTAGCAAGAAAAATAGCAATAAAATCAAAATTTGAACTACAAAAAGCTTCGAAAACCAATCCCATTTAGATCGTTGTAAAGTCACTTTTTTCAATAGGACCAAAACCAAGAAAACCAGAAGTAATGGTGCCATTAAAGCTATTAAACCCTTAATTATCAAGATTACCGGTGTAATTCCTAATAAATAATCTGCAGTACCATCCCCAGTTTTATCTTGTATACTTTCCCGTACCATGGACCAATTTTCATTTGGCCCAAAAAGCCAGTAGAAATGGGGTGCCACAAGAACCATGGCCAATAGAATCGTTGCTAATATTTTCCCATTGAAAACTACCTTCCTAAGTTGTCCATCAAATAGAACGACTATGGCAAAGGCCGATAAAAACAAGACATAGTTGTATTTGGACAATAGACCAAAAGCGATACAAACACCAAAAAGGATATAATTCCAAACTGTTTTCTTAGTAAGCAGCCTTTCCAATATGAGGTACGTTGCCAATATTGAAAAACACAAAAGAGAAGTATGGGACAGCCGCCTAAAGGTGAAATCAATAAAAACAGGTATCAAGACCATCATAAAAACCGTGATTCCGGCCTTTTGAACATCTTTGTGCATTTTCTTGGCAAATTGGTATAACAACAACAGAATACCCCCGAATATAATTCCCCGTAAAAAGGAAAAAGACAATTTGTTGAATCCAAGTACCTGGTTAAAGAAATATTGTATCCAAGTATATAAAGGCGGCTGGTCATCATATCCCCAACGTAACCATTGCGAATAATAGGCCTGTTCAGCGTCTTCCAATTCTACGGCTGCCTTAAAAATAGTACTTGCCGCAATCACCAAAACGGATAAAACGACAAGTATAATTATCCTTTTTGGCCACAGACCTTGTAACAAACTACTTATTTTTTTGTGATTATCGTGAACGTTAAATCCAAAGGACTAAGGGATTTTAAAAGCATAGGAATCAATTCCTCTCCGTATTCCAAATAGAGTTCGGAGAAGTTTAATTGTCGTTCCTGAAGGGATTGACCGGGAAACAATTGATTCTGTATATCGCTCAAACGTACCACATGGTCTTCCAATTTTCTTTTTTGGGCCTTAAGCAATCTTTTTTCCAGATTATCAAGACCCTTCTTTTGTTTCACCTCCTGCGCCTTTACCGCACCTAGAAAGGATTTGTCCGTCTGTTCCGCAAGCTCGTACATTCCCTTAAATTGTTCCTTTAAAAGCTCTTTTTGAGGTGTAAAATCGATATCGATATTGGATATTTCCCTGATTTTCTTATTAATCAGACTATGTTGCTTCAAGAAAATGTCTGCATGGGAAACATTTAATTTTTGCAATTTTTCGTTTTGTTTTTCGGTAATTATCAAGGTCGAATTACGGAGTAAAAGTATGGGAAATGGTACGTTCATCGCTTCAAAGGACGATTTTAGCTCAAGCCAATAGGCCAATTCCCCTCCGCCTCCAATGTAACATATATTCGGCAATATCACTTCTTGATACAATGGCCTTGCTACCACATTGGGAGAAAATCGCTCAGGATGTTCCTCTAACTCGGCAATCAATTCCTCTTTGGAAAACGATAACTGGGTATCATTTACAAAATAAGTACCATCCTGTTCAATTATTCTTTCCCGAATATTGTCTTTTAAATAAAAATAATTGATTTCCCTAGGGTTTACCTGAATAGGATAATCCGCATCAATTTGCTGAATTTCCAATATTTTATCCGATACTTTCTCAAACGATACCTGTTCAAAAATGTCCTTTTTTGCGTAGGGCCCCAACAGTTTTTTAAGGCTTTTATCATCCCCATCCACAATGACCAAACCTTGTTCCTTAAAAAGTTCATTGGCCAAGAATCGAGTGGCTGCGGTTAATGTTTCATGCTCCAAGTAAGCCTTAGCAAAAAGCTCCTTTAGATACGTGGCATTTTTACTACCCCCAACGCCGAGCGAAAAAATTTCAAATACTTCATCCAAACCTTGAGTTGACAATCGGCCAACAGCTCCCGAGACCTCTTTGTTCCATTGAATTTTTTTTCCCTGAAAATTGAAGTAATTTATTTCATCAAAATCATGGTCTTCCGTTGCCATCCAATAAACCGGAACGAAATGGTAATCGGCATAGTTCTCCTTTAAAACCTTTGCAAGGTTGATCGTGGATACGATTTTATAAAGAAAATAGAGGGGTCCCGTGAAGAGGTTGAGTTGATGCCCGGTGGTGACTGTAAAGGTATTATGGGAGCTTAATGATTGTATGTTTGTAGAGGTCTGCTTGGAGATTTTTACATCTTTATATTGATGCTCCAAGCTTTTTACCAAAGTCTTTCTATTGGCCACGGAAAAACTTGCCTTCTTACCCCTTATTTGGGTTTCAAAATTTTCCAGTTTGGGAAATTGATCGTATAATGGTACAAGTGCTTCTTTTTCCTCAATATAATCACAAATCAATTTAGAAAAATAGCCTGTTTTTCGAAAAGGCAAACAATCAATATCCATATAAAAAAGTTAATCCACGTAAATATAAAACACTCCTTCCTTACAGTTCCTAAAAATACGTTAATTAGCCTAGATGAAATAGTTTATATTATCGTCGAAAACCCCATTTAGCATGATAAAAGTTATCAATAATTTGGTAGATTTGAGACTTTTGAACATTATATCGACACTGTATGAAATGAGCCCTATCAAATCTTGATATCTACCAAGATGATTTTGGCGAATTGCATCTGACCCGATAAAAACTAAATAGCATCAGATGAAAAAATTTCTATCTTCTTTATTTCTATTACTTCCCCTCGTATTGCTTGCCCAGTTAAAATCACCCTCTGAGTTTTTGGGCTATGATTTGGGTACCCAGTTTACCAGGCATCACCAAGTGGTGGACTACTATCAGTATTTGGCACAGAAAGAACCAAACAGAATGCAATTGTTGCAATATGGGGAGACCAATGAAAGAAGGCCATTAATGTTGGCCTTTATATCGACGGAATCCAACATGAAAAATTTGGAGGAAATCAGGAATGCGCATTTAGACAACATCAAAGGGGAAGGAGCTCCAAACAAGGCAATTGTCTGGCTTAGCTATAATGTCCATGGAAACGAAAGTGTAAGTACGGAAGCTTCCATGCAAACCATTTACGACTTATTGACGAGCAAAAAGGACTATTTAGAAGACTTAGTGGTAATAATGGACCCATGTATAAATCCAGATGGTAGAGACCGATACGTAAACTGGTACAACCAATATAAAAACTCGCCATTCAATGTGGACCCAAACAGCAAGGAACACCACGAAGGTTGGTGGAGCGGCAGAAGTAACCATTATATGTTCGACCTCAACCGCGACTGGGCCTGGCTTACCCAAGTGGAAAGTCAGCAACGATTAAAACAGTACAATAAATGGCTACCGCATGTACATGTAGATTTCCATGAGCAAGGGGTGGACAATCCTTACTACTTTGCACCTGCAGCGGAACCTTATCATGAGGTAATTACGGATTTCCAACGGGAGTTCCAGGAGACCATCGGTAAAAACCATGCGAAGTATTTTGATGCCAACGGCTGGTTTTATTTTACAAAGGAGGTTTTTGACCTGCTATATCCTAGCTATGGCGATACCTACCCAACCTACAATGGAGGTATAGGTATGACCTACGAACAAGGAGGTAGCGGCAGGGCCGGATTGGGAATTATAAACAGTATTGGTGATACCCTTACCTTAAAAGACCGAATCGCCCATCATCATACAACGGGACTTTCAACGGTAGAAGTGGCTAGTAAAAATATAGGGAGATTGAACACGGAATTCAGAAAATTCTACCAGCAAAAGAATTTTAGACCTCAGCATTTTATCCTCAACGGCAATCCAGATAAACTGGAAGCGCTGGCTAATTTATTAGATCAACACGGGATAGAATATAATACGGGGAGCAACGCCAGTTATAAGGGCTTTAATTACTCAACATCCTCTTCGGGCAGTCTCAGGGCCTCAAAAAATAGTCTAGTGGTTTCCACGGACCAGACAAAAGGAACCCTGGCAAAAGTTTTATTCGAACCCAAGGCCAAGTTAAGCGATTCCGTCACCTACGATATTACCGCATGGTCCTTGCCCTATGCTTATGGTCTGGATGCCCTGGCTACCGAAAGCAGCGTACAACAGACACCGTATGAATCCTCCAATGAGACCTATGGTATAACCAACCCCAACAGCTATGGGTATTTAGCGGATTGGAACAGTATGAAGGATGCCAAATTCCTGGCGGAACTTTTAAACAAAAAAGTTCGCGTAAGGTATGCTCAAAAACCGTTTAGTTTGGATGGTATCAACTATGATAGGGGAAGTTTGATAATTACCAAGGCTGATAATAAAAATATCGATGACTTCATACAAATTTTGGACGGTGCCTCTAAGAAGTATTTAAAAAAGCTAACACCGGCCAGTACGGGATTTGTGGATAGCGGAAAGGACTTTGGATCCAGTTATGTTGAAGTACTCCAAGAACTAAGAATTGCGGTTTTATCTGGAGAGCCAACCTCTACGTTGCGATTTGGCGAAATATGGCACTTCTTTGAGCAACAATTGAACTATCCTATTTCTGTATTGGACGAAAGCTATTTTAACCGGGTAGACCTTTCAAAATATGATATCCTCATTTTGCCCGATGGATGGGGATATTACAGTTTTTTTACCGAAAAAGTGGCCGACAAAATAAAGGACTGGGTGAACAAAGGTGGTAAGTTGATTGCCATGGGCGGCGCAGTGGACGGCCTGGCGAAACAAAAAGGGTTTGGCATCAAGGAAAAGGAACAAAAAAAGGATTCTACCAGCCAATTACAGGCATTCGATACCTCGGAACGTGAGTATATAAAATCCGCCATTACAGGCGCCATATTTAAGACCACCGTTGACACTACGAATCCCTTGGCCTATGGATATGAGGAACCTTATTTTACGCTTAAATTGGGAGACCGTTCCTATAATTATCTAGAAGGTGGAAATGCCGTGTACCTCGCTAAAGGCGAGAACAATCCCGTATCCGGATTTGCAGGTAGCGACGCCAAGAAGAAAATTGCGGAAACCCTTATCTTTGGTACGGAACGAATGGGCAGGGGCCATGTGATTTATATGATAGACAATCCTCTTTTTAGAGGTTTTTGGGAGAACGGTAAATTATTTTTTGCCAATGCATTGTTCATGGTGAATTAGTCCAAAAACAAGACAAATATGGCGGAATATAAGGTTGAGACCCTCATTTATTACAGTAAACTAACCTTGGACAGCAAGCATATCGCAAAGTCCTCACAAAAGGAAATTCAGGAAAAATTGAATGAACACGCAAAAGAGGGTTGGCGACTCTCTTCTACGGATGCCGTTAGTTTTGGGGCCGCGATTTACGTTTATCTCTATTTTGAGAAATAATTTTGAAATTAGTGAATTAAACAGGCTCCCCATAAAGGTCAAAATCCGCTGCATCAGTTATTTTAAGATTGACGAATTCCCCTTGTTTTAGATAGTGTTTGGTGGCATCCACCAATACTTCATTGTCCACATCCGGGGAATCGAACTCCGTTCTACCCACAAAGTAATTACCTTCCTTTCGGTCAATAATGCATCGAAAGATTTTGCCTATTTTTTCCTGATTCAGTTCCCATGAAATTTGGGACTGTATCTCCATGATTTCATTGGCACGTTCCTGTTTTACTTCTTCGGGAACATCATCGACCAAATTGTAGGCATGCGTATTTTCCTCGTGGCTATAAGTAAAACATCCCAAACGTTCGAACCGCATCTCTTCCACCCACGATTTCAAAGTTTCAAAATCTTCTTGGGTTTCACCGGGATACCCCACTATCAAGGTGGTTCTAATGGTCATACCCGGAACGGCCTTCCTAAAATCCTGAAGTAATTGGGTCGTCTTTTCCTTTGTGGTACCCCTACGCATACTCTTCAAAATACTATCGGAAATATGTTGCAAAGGAATATCCAGATAATTGCAGACCTTGGGTTCGTCCCGCATAACATCCAATACATCCATGGGGAATCCTGTTGGAAAGGCATAATGCAACCGGATCCACTCAATACCTTCAACCTTAACCAAAGCCCTAAGAAGTTCCGCAAGATTTCTCTTCTTATAGAGGTCCAGCCCATAATAGGTAAGGTCTTGGGCAATTAAAATCAGTTCCTTAACGCCATTACTTGCCAATTTTTCCGCTTCTGTAACCAAATCCTCTATAGGGGTACTCTTGTGCTTACCTCGCATTAAGGGGATGGCACAAAAGGAACACGGTCTATCACAACCTTCCGCAATTTTTAAATAGGCATAATTTTTTGGGGTCGTTGTCAAGCGTTCGCCAATAAGCTCATGCTTATAGTCGGCCCCCAAAGCCTTTAAAAGATTGGGTAATTCACTGGTCCCAAAATATTCGTCCACATTGGGAATTTCCTTTTGCAGGTCGGGCTTATAGCGTTCGCTCAAACATCCTGTTACAAAGACTTTATCCACCATGCCAGCCTCCTTCTTTTGAACATATTCCAAAATGGTATTTACGCTCTCCTGTTTTGCATTGGCAATAAAACCACAGGTATTGATGACCACCACATTGCCTTCCTCTTCGTGGACCACTTCCTTGTCATTGGCACGTAATTGCCCCATTAGCACCTCCGAGTCGTACACATTTTTGCTGCAACCTAAGGTGACCACATTGATTTTATTCTTTTTACGTGTCTTTGTCCGCATCTAATATCCTGCTTTATACCTATTTCCAAGGCGGGTGCAAAAGTACAATTTGCATGGCAATAAATTTACTTTAACAGACTATTTCTTTGGATTTTACGTTAAACCAAAGCCTTAAGTTTTAGTCTTAAAATAAAAAAATATGCGCCAGATTTTCTCTTTACTAGTACCGTTAATCCTCATTTCAAACGGTTGTTCCACGGACAAAATTGATTTGGAAGATGAAAGGGTAACCGAAATCGAGACCAACTCCCTATACTTCCCTCCCTTAAATTCGGATGCTTGGGAAACCGTCTCACTGGAAACTTTGCAATGGAACGAAGATTCCCTTCCTGAACTGTACGATGTTTTAGAACAATCAGGAACCAAGGCGTTCATCATACTTCAAAATGGCCGCATAGCCGTTGAATGGTACGCATCCGACTCTAATATGAATTCGCCATGGTACTGGGCCTCGGCCGGAAAGACCTTAACATCTTTCGTTACCGGTATTGCCGTTGAAGAAAGCTTTTTAGAATTGAACGATCCAACTTCAGATTACTTAGGGTCAGGCTGGACCTCGCTTCCTACAGAAAAAGAAAATTTGATTACCGTTTGGAATCAATTGACCATGACCACAGGTTTGGATGACACCCAAGGAGATTGCAAAACCCCGGATTGCCTAACGTATATCGCGGATGCAGGCACCCGATGGGCGTACCACAACGCTCCCTACACCTTAGTTCAGGAAGTTATCACAAATGCGACCGGTGAGGATTTTGAACTTTATTTTGCCAATACGCTTAAGGATAAAATTGGTATGAACGGTACCTGGCTCTCCAGCAATGGAGACAATAACGTGTATTGGAGCACCGCAAGGAGCATGGCCCGGTTTGGACTTTTGAATTTGAACGAAGGGGTTTGGGATGCTCAAGTGATTTTGGGAGACCAAGACTATATCGCCAATATGAAAAATACCTCCCAGGAGCTGAACAAATCCTACGGTTACCTTTGGTGGCTCAACGGCAAGGAAAGTGCTATGGTACCGCAATCCCAAGCTGTTTTCAATTTTCCATTAATGGCAAATGCTCCCAGCGATCTTTACGCCGGACTTGGAAAAGACGACCAAAAACTGTATATAATTCCTAGTAAAAACATGGTGGTCGTACGCATGGGTCAGGATACGGGCGAAGCGGCTTTGGGGCCTTCCAGTTTTGACAATACCCTTTGGGAGGCAATCAATGCTATTATAGAATAGTAGTTAAGGACCAATTATTTTATTTTCCCGTACTTTTTGAGAATAGGTAATACTTCGTAAAGGGGTAATGCCTCTATTTGATGTCCATCTCTTCCTGTCATGGTTCCGGCCGTAAATAAGGAATTCAGTATGGCTTCTTCCGTTGCCTCTATGGCGGCCAAAAATAAGGGCGACATTTCATCGTTCCGCAACAATTCCATGGTATTGAACTGAAGTTTGCTAGTATGGGCTATCCTTACAGCTTCATGGGTGGAGACGGCAATCACATAATCCCCACTTCCATTAGATGCGATGCCACCCGTTTTCGCCAACCCCATTATACCCCTCTTGGCCAAACGTTCCAGGTTTCTCGCATCCAGTGGTGCATCTGTCATAATGACGATCATACAGGAACCATCGGCATCGTTCAGAATTTTATCCTGATATGGATATGTATTCAGTTCCTTCCCCACAGGTGCTCCATTGATTTCCAACACTCCGCCAAAATTCGATTGTACCAAAACCCCGACGGTAAATCCGCCCAAAGAGTTTGGAAGCACCCTTGAAGAAGTCCCGATTCCGCCTTTATATCCAAAACAAATCGTTCCGGTGCCAGCACCCACATTTCCCTCTTTAACAGGGCCGGAAGTGGCGCTTCTTATGGCACTCAATACGTGCTCCTGTTTTACATGTCTACCCCGAATGTCGTTCAACCAACCGTCATTTGTTTCTCCTACTACCGAATTTACGGAGCGTACGTCCTCATTGCCGGTTAAATCCAAGGTATATGAAATCAAGGCTTCGGATGCTGCAGGAACGCTTAGCGTATTGGTCAATATAATAGGGGTCTCAATATTTCCCAATTCCCTTACTTGACTGTAACCCGCTAGTTTCCCAAAGCCATTGCCAATGTAAATCGCTGCTGGAACCTTTGATTGGAAGATGTTCCCGGAATGGGGAAGAATTGCCGTAACTCCGGTCCTTATATTATCACCTTCGATCAAGGTTTCGTGCCCCACTAAAATACCATCTACATCCGTAATGGCATTGAATTTTCCGGTTTTCAATACACCGATCTCGATTCCGTAATCCCGTATTCGTTTTTGTGCATTCATGATGCCGACTTGAATTAGAAAAAGTAGTATAAAAATCCTAAGTTTCATAAAGAGGCCTGTTTATTGATAATCCTTGGGCATTTTCCTTTTAGGAAATGCATCTTCAAAAGCCTTTCCCATACGTAACAAGTGTGCCTCGGAAAATGGTTTCCCTACAAAGGTAAGGCTTATAGGCTCCCCACTTTTCTTGTATCCCATAGGAACGGTCAAGGCCGGATATTTGGCTACAGCGGCATATCCTGCATGATAATTATTGATGGATAGCACAGCATCCAAATCATGTGCGTCCAGAGCTGTATCAAAAAAGGTGCGTCCGCTATTTTCCAATTTGGCCTTAATTTCCTCCAAACCTTCCGCCGTGGTGGAGTCGGCCAAAATACCCTCAAACAGCGCCTGACCGTAGGGAATTCGGACCAGAGAATCGGCATTATTGAAATCAACAGCATTGGCAATGGAGGTAATTGATACAGATTCTGGATTTGAATACGCCTTTAAGTATGCGGGTAAGTCATTGCGCATATCTATGTTCAGGATACTTAAAAACCCATCCATTTCAACCTCTGGAGGCGTAAATTCTATGATTTCCACTCCAGCTTGCTTTAATTCCTTAACCGTTTCCCTATATAAACTATCGCGCTCCATAAGCGTTGTCATAGCGCCCAATCTCATTGTTTTCAATGGTTCTGGGTTTAAACCTGCCGATAAAATCCCGGAATATTCCTCTTTTACGGATTTGGAATCGGCTGCATCGTACCCCATCATGGCCGACAGCAATATCGCATTGTCCACCACATTTTTGGTCATGGGACCCGGTGTATCCAAGGTACTTGAAATAGGTACAATTCCAGACCGACTCAAAAGCCCGATCGTTGGTTTTAATCCCACCACGGAATTCTGACTGCTAGGCGACAAAATAGAACCCGAAGTTTCCGTACCCACGGCGGCCACAGCATAGTTGGCGGCTACCGAAGTTCCACTCCCAGAACTGGAGCCTCCCGTTTCAAATATTCGTCTTCCATAGGGATTTAAGGTTTGTCCACCAACGGCACTATAGCCTACAGGGCATCCACTGCATAAAAAATAAGCCCATTCGCTTAAATTGACTTTCCCCAAAATGAGCGCTCCGTTTTCCTTTAGCCGCTCCACGATAAATGAATCCCCTACTTCATTATTCATCAGCGCAATACTTCCTGCCGTGGTTTTCATACCAGCAGTATTGATATTGTCCTTTAAAAGTATCGGCATACCAAAAATAGGGTGACGGACGTCCGGCAAGCTACCCTCCCGCCTCTGTTCATCCAGTTTTCTGGCAGCTGCCAACACCTCTTCATTTAGGGCGATTACCGTATTTAAAGTGGTTTCATTGTTCAGTTCATATTTGTAGATCCTGTAGAGATAGAACAACACCAGTTGTTCGTAGGTCAGCTTGTCTTGCTCAATACTATTACGTATTGAAAAGATATCCCGCTCCAGGATCAAAGGTTTTAACGATTCATATTCGTCTTCCTTCATTTTTACCACCTCATCATACAACGGGAGAAAAACGGCATTTTTATCCAATACTTTGGATTGGATGAGTTTGTAGCGCATCCTGCTAATTTCATGATCGGCATTGGCAGCTACTTCGGCAGAATCCTTATAAGGCTCCCATAATACGATTGGTTCTTGCTTTGGCGTATCCGTTTTACAAGAAAACAGCAGTCCCATTAAAAATAGTCCTATTAACTTTTTCATATTTCTCTTTATTTTATATTTAATATAGCTTGGATTTCCAAAGCGCTATACTTTTTTGGTTGAGCCGTACGAACTCATCCTTGTTCTCGGCATCGGCCAGTATAAGGGATTTTCCCGCCGAAACGATAGCAGCTTCATAGTTACCTAAATCGGCTTCAACAAGCGCCTTTACCCTAAAGAAATAATAGGTGTCGCCCCCTTTTTCCAGGGCCCTTTCCAAATAGGATAGTGCTTCCTCAAGGCGTATTCCTTGCTCCTGATAATAACGGGCAACCTCGTAATAGGTTTGGGCAGATGGATTATCCTCTAATTTCTGTTGGATTTCCATGTCCATCATGGACGTAGTATCCAAGGACAGGGAAACTTGAACTTTTGTGCTTGCCCAGTGGATTATCATTTGGGCCGAATCATGCTGAAGTTCATCAAAATATATCAAAAGATTTTCCTGAAAAGCCAAAGTTTTAAGGGGAATAACAGAAACCCTCAGCGCATCTTCCTCCGGGTTATAATTATCCCTTCCGTCCCCCCAATGCGAGGTATTTTTATGAAAAACGACTTCCCATAGGTTTTCATAGGGGAAAATATAGAGTGCATAGGTCCCTTTGGGCAAGTTTTTGCCTTCTATTTTGACATCAGAATCAAAAGTTATTTTTGTGGATTCATTCGCACCTACGCGCCAAATTCGTCCATAGGGTACCAACGCTGGCGTTCCATCTGCTTGAAGACCGAAAACTTTTCTTTTTCTAACGGCCGGTCTGGAGTACTCCAAAGAAATCTTGGAGAGACCAATGACTTGCTCTGTTTTGGTAAACGGACTTGCTTTAGGGTGTGTAATTTGTGACCAACCAATCGTGGTCCATACTAATGGAAGAATAAATAACCCTACTACTTTCAATTATTTATATTAAAAAAAGAATCTACAAATTCGTACTTATTGAAAACCTGAAGATCTTCAATTCCTTCCCCTACCCCAATATATTTAACCGGAATCTGAAATTGATCGGATATTCCAATAACCACTCCTCCCTTTGCCGTACCGTCCAATTTGGTAACGGCCAATGAAGTCACTTCGGTAGCTTTTGTAAACTGTTTGGCCTGTTCAAAGGCGTTCTGCCCTGTGGAACCGTCCAACACCAGTAGGACTTCATGTGGGGTATCTTCCACCACTTTTTGCATGACTCTTTTTACCTTGCTCAACTCGTTCATGAGGTTCACCTTATTATGCAGTCTACCAGCCGTATCGATAATGACCACATCCGCATCTTGTTTTACCGCGGAACTCAATGTATCAAAGGCAACCGAAGCGGGATCACTGCCCATTTGTTGTTTTATAATAGGTACGCCAACACGATCGGCCCACACCTGCAATTGATCAATGGCCGCAGCTCGAAAGGTATCTGCAGCGCCAAGGACCACACTTAAGCCCTGTTTTTTAAACTGATGTGCCAATTTTCCAATGGTGGTGGTCTTCCCAACGCCGTTTACACCTACTACCATAATGACATAAGGCCTTTTTCCCAATGGTACATGAACTTCAGATTCCTCACCGGAATGGGTCTCAGACAACAATCCGGCTATTTCTTCCCTTAAGATGGTGTTCAGCTCGTCGGTACCCATGTATTTGTCCTTGGCTACCCGCGCCTCAATACGTTCTATAATCTTTAAAGTTGTATTAACACCTACATCCGAGGTAACCAAAACCTCCTCCAAGTTATCTAGTACATCTTCGTCCACCTTGGATTTTCCGGCAACGGCCTTTCCCAACTTGGTAAAAAAACTTGCTTTTGACTTTTCAAGTCCCTTGTCCAAGGTCTCCTTTTTTTCTGAAGAAAATATCTTTTTAAATAAGCTCATCTTGTTATCAATAGTTCATCAAATATAAAAATTAAAAAGCCCCTTTCGTACGGAAAGGGGCTTTTAAAACTTTTCAAAACCTGGTTATTTTTTGTCCAACCACTCATTAACCATTTCTGGAGCCATGACCGATTCCACAAAAACATACGCGCCGGACTTTGGTGACTTGACCATTTTTATGGCCTTCGTCAATCTTTTCGAACTTGTTTGTAAACTTGCTACCGTCTTCTTTGCCATGACTTACTTATTTAATTTCTTTATGAACTGTCATTCTCTTCAAGATAGGATTGAATTTTTTAATCTCTAATCTCTCAGGAGTATTTTTCTTATTCTTTGTAGTAACATATCTGGAAGTTCCAGGTTTTCCGGACTCCTTGTGCTCAGTGCACTCTAATATTACTTGTATTCTATTGCCTTTTTTTGCCATTGTACTCTATAATTATAGGTTACTTTACCAACCCATTAGCTTTTGCATCCTTCAACACGGCAGAAATTCCTTTCTTATTGATAATCTTCACCGCTCGTGCAGAAACCTTCAAGGTTATCCACCGGTCTTCCTCTGGAATGTAAAATCTCTTTTTGGAAAGATTTACATCAAACCTTCTTTTAGTCTTGTTGATAGAGAAGGAAACATTATTACCGACCATCGCCTTCTTTCCAGTAATTTCACAAACTTTTGACATCGTGCCGAATTTTTTCTTTTAAACAGGGTGCAAATTTATATCATTTTTATCTTACGTCCAACAATCCTCCTCACATTTTTAAAATTTCTTTTTGAAGCAATTCAAATGCCTTATTTACAGACTTTTGCACTATCCTTTCGCGCTGACTTCCCATGGTGAATTTAAGGGCAAAAACATTAGAGGGGGACGCAATCCCAATGTATACCGTTCCCACGTCCGCGTTGGAATCACCTTTGGCAG
The DNA here is from genome assembly GCF_003933245.1 of Maribacter algicola. Classification (NCBI taxonomy): domain Bacteria; kingdom Pseudomonadati; phylum Bacteroidota; class Flavobacteriia; order Flavobacteriales; family Flavobacteriaceae; genus Maribacter; species Maribacter algicola. The sequence continues at coordinate 38,474 of NZ_QUSX01000004.1, read as the reverse complement.
GCCCTGCATTGCCGGTGGTAGCGATAGCAAAATCCGTATCCAATAATTTCTTTACACCATTGGCCATGCCCATGGCTACTTGCTCGCTCACCACGGAATAGGTGTCCACCAATTCTTGGGACACCCCCAATACCTGCACTTTAACCTCCGTGGCATAGCATACCACACTGCCCTTAAAATAAGCCGAAGCTCCCGGAACTGCCGTAATTTGAGTGGCAATGGCACCACCTGTAAAACTTTCTGCGGTTGCTAAGGTCATTCCTTTTTTTGTCAATAACTTGGCAATGACCTCCTCAATATTTTCATCGCTTTCCGTTCCCAAAATTATATCACCAAGTAAAGGAAATAGCTTTTGGGATTCCTCGTCAATGGCCTTGGAAAGTTTTTCATAGTCTGTTCCTTTGGCGGTCAGTCTCAATCGTACCTTGCCTAAGCTTGGCAAATAGGCCAATTTGATGAAACTGGGTAGGTTATCCTCCCAATCCTCTATTTTTTGGGCAATGGCACTTTCGCCAATGCCATAGGTATGCACGGTCTTATGGATAATATGCGGACGTTCATAAAACGTGACCAACTCCGGAATCACCACTTCCTTTATAAGATGTTTCATCTCGAATGGCACCCCCGGCAACGAAATGAACATAGTACCATCCTCATAAAACCACATGCCCGGAGCCGTTCCATTTTCGTTGTGCAACACTTTGGCCTTGCTGGGAACCAAAGCCTGTTTTCTATTTAGGTCTGAAATAGGGGTATTGGAAATATGTTTTGCAAAAAGATGCTCCACATGCCTTAGCACTTCCTTGTTTTCAACAAGTTGATCATTGAAAAATTCACAAAATGTGTGCTTTGTAATATCGTCCTTGGTGGGGCCCAGACCCCCGGTTACGATTACAATATCAGCATGGGCCTTGGATTCCTCCAATGCTGTGAGAATATGCTCGCGATCGTCCTGCACCGAGGTTATCTGATATACGGAGATGCCAATTTTATTGAGTTCCTGGGCAATAAAGGCGGAATTGGTATCAATAATTTGGCCTATGAGAATCTCATCGCCAATGGTAATTATATCTGCGAACATTATATATGAAAGTCTTTTTTAAGCTCGCCAATTACTTGATGGATGTCGGTTTTAAGAATGGGAAAGGTTTTCTCGATCTGTTCCCAACCGGCACTTAGCTTTCCAAGGGTCTCCACTTCCAAAGCAGCAGCCCTGGTCTGTTCCATTCCCAATAAATCCACGTTGGGCTTTATTTTATGGGCCAGCTGGTAGGTCTTTTCATAGTCACGTTCCTGTATGGCCGCTTCGAGTCCTTCCAGATCTTCTGGAACCTCATCCAAAAAAACGGAAATGACGGATAGTATGAAATCCTGATCCCCCTCCGCCATCTCATTGATTTTGTCCAAACTATATATCATTACCTTATTTTGACGTTAAAAAGTTCCTTATCCTCCAAGTACCCCGTAAGGTAGTCATTTGCACTAACTTTCCCAACTCCTGCTGGTGTTCCCGTAAAAATAACATCCCCTTTTTTTAGCATAAAGAACGTGGACACATAGGATATTATTTCATCTATTTTCCACAACATTAAAGAGGTGTTTCCCTTTTGTACGGCCTCACCATTCTTAAACAAACCAAAATTTAGGCTGTTAAGATCCTTAAAATTGGATTTTGGTAACCATTGACCAATCACCGCAGCGCCATCAAAACCCTTTGCCTTTTCCCACGGCAGTCCTTTTTCCTTTAATTTGGACTGAAGGTCCCTTGCCGTAAAATCGATTCCCAAGCCTATCTCGTCATAATAGGTTCCTGCAAATTCCTCCTTAATGTGCTTTCCAACCCGCTTGATTTTTATCAGCACCTCGACCTCATAATGCACGTCATTGGAAAATTCGGGGATGTAAAAATCTTGTTCCTTGGGCAGGACCGCAGAATCCGGCTTAATAAAAATAACGGGTTCCGATGGTTTTTCGTTCTTAAGTTCCTCGATGTGTTCGGTGTAATTTCTACCGATACAGATTATCTTCATACTCTTACTGCTAACTAAGTTTATTGTTTAGTTTACTCAGCTTTATCTGGGTAAGAATTTTTTTGGTGTACAACGGGAAATCGGCATTTAAGATCCATCCGAAATACCCCGGCTCCTTTTCCAGAACATCGTGTACCTTTCTTCCCTTGTGTTTCCCAAAGGAAAAGACTTCATCGCCCTCCTCATCCAATGCAATAAATCCGGCAAAGTCCACGAACTGTTTTCTTTTTGAGAATTCGGACAGCTTTTTTATGTTGTTTTCAAGGTCTGGATAACGTTCCAACTGCGAAAGCAATACCTCATACGTGGCTGTTGTATCGGCCTCGGCACTATGGGCGTCCGTAAGGTCCTTGTCACAGTAAAACTTGTAGGCGGCCTCTAATGTCCTTTTCTCCATTTTGTGAAATATGGTCTGCACATCAACGGAAACTGTATTCTTCATATCGAAGTCTATATCCGCCCTTAACAATTCCTCTGCCAGCAAAGGGATATCAAATCTATCGGAATTAAAACCGGCCAAATCGCTGTCTTTTATCATCCTATAGATTTCCTTGGACAGCTCCTTGAAAGTGGGTTCGTTGGCAACTTTTTCATTTGAAATGCCATGGATGGCCACCACATCTTCAGGAATATCCATCTCAGGATTTACCAACCATGTTCTACTCTCCTTGTTGCCGTTGGGAAAAACCTTCAATATGGATATTTCCACGATTCGGTCTTTGGCCACATTGGTTCCTGTCGTCTCCAAATCAAAAAAACAAATAGGTCTGGTAAGCTTTAGCTCCATGGATTCCAATTTATGGCAAATATAGGTTTAATGTGCGAAGCCGCAGAATTTACAGCCTTTGTCTTTTTTAAGGTTTTAGTAATAGGATGGGGCTAGTTCTATAAAGATCTTTTTTTTAAAACAAGCATTAAATTTCCCTATTCACATCCCATGCCTCCAAATAATCTGCCACGGCCTTGGCAAACATGCTGCCCAAGGCACCATTGACCACCCTATGATCATAACTGTGGGACAGGAACATCTTACTTCTTACACCAATGAAATCCCCTTCCTCCGTTTCTATCACGGAAGGAATCTTTCTAATCGCCCCTAACGCCATGATTCCTACTTGCGGCTGATTGATGATTGGAGTGCCAAAAACACTTCCAAAAGTACCTACATTGGTTACCGTATAGGTACCATCTTTAACTTCGTCCGGTTTTAGGGCATTTTTTCTAGATCGCTCCGCCAAATCGTTCACAACCCTGGCCATGCCCACCAAATTCAATTGGTCCGCATTCTTTATTACTGGCACTATCAGGTTACCATCTGGAAGGGCCGCCGCCATACCTATATTGATGTTTTTCTTTTTTATGACATTGTCCCCATCCACGGAAATATTCATCATGGGGTATTTTTTCAAGGCCTTCGCCACAGCTTCCATGAAAATTGGGGTAAATGTCAGTTTTTCACCTTCCTGCTTTTCAAAGGCATCCTTTACCTTGTTTCTCCAGTTGACGATATTGGTCACATCCACCTCAATAAAACTTTGAACATGTGCCGAAGTGGAAACACTTTCCGTCATGTGCTTGGCAATCAATTTGCCCATTCTGGACATGGGTATTATCTCATCCCCGGCCCCTATTTTAATCTGGGTCTCCTCCTTTATAGAATTATTTGTGGGCGTTAATACCTCCTCTATTTTACTTTGTACGGGCTGAGAAGCATCGGGGGTTTTCTTGGGCTCGGTTTTTACTTGGGCCCCGTTGCTTCTTCCGGCAATATAATCGAGAATATCGTTTTTGGTGACCCTACCTTCCTTTCCGGTACCGGAAATGGATTCCAGCTCGGAAAAAGAAACTCCTTCCTCCTTTGCTATATTTTTCACTAGGGGCGAATAGAACCTTTCAGATGCCGCATAGTCCGGAACAGGACCGCCAACCGTTTCCTGGGCCTTTACCACAGCCTCCTCCGCTATGGAGGCCATTTCCTCCTCAGCAGTTTCCTCAGTATCCCTTGTTAACCCAATGTCATTTCCAGAACCACCCTCTATTTCTATGACGGCTACAACCTGTCCCACTTTGACGATATCATCGACATCAAATCTTTTTTCGATCAAAACCCCATCCACCTCACTAGGAACCTCACTATCCACTTTGTCCGTAGCAATTTCAAAGATGGCCTCATCCATTTCCACTTTGTCCCCTACCTCCTTTAACCAGGATGTTAATGTAGCTTCCGCCACGCTTTCACCCATTCTTGGTAATTTTAATTCGAATTTTGACATATCAACAATCTAACGTCCTTTTCGTGTATTTTTTTTGCAAAAATAATAAAATTCAATACCTTTTTATGTTTTTGTAACAACTTTGATCGGAATCAATTGTTATTGAAACTTCCTTCAAAAGGTACCCTGTTCAAAATACTACGACCCAATGTGACTTCATCTGCGTATTCCAATTCGTCCCCAACGGCAATGCCCCTAGCTATGGTGGAAGTCTTTACCCCAGTTCCCTCCAATTGTTTAAAGATATAGAAATTGGTGGTGTCCCCTTCCATCGTGGAACTTAATGCGAGAATCAGTTCCTTTACCTCCCCTTGCTTCACTTTATGCACTAATGAGGAGATAGTCAGGTCCTGCGGCCCCATGCCTTCTATAGGCGATATCTTCCCTCCCAAAACGTGGTATAGACCTCTATATTGACCGGTATTTTCTATGGCCATAACGTCCCTGATATCCTCTACCACACAGACCAAGGAAGCATCCCGTTTTGGGTTGGAACAGATTTCACATAGTTCCGTATCAGAAATATTATGGCACTTCTTACAAAACTGAACAGAGTTCCTCAATTTCATCAGGGCATTGGACAGATCTTCGGTCTGCCGCTCCGGTTGCTTTAAGATATGAAGGACCAAACGTAGTGCGGTCCGCTTACCAATACCTGGTAATTGGGACATTTCATTTACGGCATTTTCCAACAATTTGGAAGAAAAATCCATTGCTTTGCGTTTCCGGTAAAATTACGCACTATTTTTACTTTTTGTACTTTGACCACAAATAATTTACCATGACCGCATCACACATTCTTCTTCTTATTGGGGGATATTTTGCAGTGCTAATCTTAATCTCCTACTTCACCGGAAAAAACGATTCCAATGAGGATTTCTTTAAGGCAGGGAAGCAATCCCCATGGTATTTGGTAGCTTTTGGGATGGTAGGCGCTTCGTTATCCGGGGTAACCTTTATATCGGTTCCAGGATGGGTGGAAGCATCCAAATTCAGTTACCTACAGGTCGTTTTTGGTTATTTGGTGGGATACTTTGTGACGGCCTATGTCCTGCTTCCCATCTACTATCGCCAAAATGTGACCTCCATATACGAATATTTGGACGAACGCTTTGGTTTTGTCAGTTATAAGGTGGGAGCGATATCGTTCTTCGTATCCCGAGTGTTGGGTGCCGCATTCCGACTTTTTCTGGTGGCAATCGTCTTGCAGCAATTCGTATTCGACGCATGGAACGTTCCTTTTGAAATCACGGTGACACTTTCAATTCTCTTGATTTGGATATATACCTTCAAAGGCGGCATCAAGACCATTGTATGGACGGACACCCTACAGACCTTGTTCATGTTGATATCCGTTGGCCTTTCCATTTATTTCATTTTGGACAAGTTGGATTGGTCCATGGGCGAATTTTTAACTTCAAAGGAATTTGCCTCCTATAGCGAAACCTTTGTAATGGATGATTTCTTTGCCAAAAACCATTTTCTAAAGTCTTTTATAGGAGGCATGTTCGTAACCATTTGTATGACCGGATTGGACCAGGACATGATGCAAAAAAACCTTACCTGCAGAAATTTAGGGGATGCCCAAAAAAATATGGTATCGTTCAGTTTTGTGCTTGTTTTCGTAACCTTTCTGTTCATGCTCTTGGGAGCGCTATTATTTATCTATGCGGACAAATATCAAATTGGGATGCCTTTAATGGAAGGCCAACCCAAGACGGACCTTCTTTTTCCGGAAATTGCCCTCAACAGCGGATTAGGTATTACGGTAGCCGCCACCTTTATGCTGGGCCTTATTGCTGCGGCCTACAGTAGTGCGGACAGTGCCCTAACGTCCTTGACGACCTCTTTTTGCGTCGACTTTTTGGGAACTGGCAAGAAAACGGAGCAAGAGGCCAAAAAGCTTAGAAGACGCACCCACATTGGCATGAGTGTTCTACTCATTCTAGTAGTCATAACCTTTAAATATGTATTGGACCGAAATGTTATCGATGGCCTACTGACCGTTGCTTCGTACACCTACGGACCACTCTTGGGGTTGTTCGCCTTTGGAATTTTCACTAAACATAAAATTAAGGATGGTCTTTCATGGGTAGTTGCCCTAGTTTCGGTATTGATTATTTTCGGATTGGCAAAAATTCCGACGGAGTTGATAGGAGGCTATGAATTTGGGTACGAACTTCTACCCCTTAACGGGTTAATTACATTCATCGGCCTTTGGCTAATTAGAAAAAGTCCCTAAACCGAATCTACTTCCGATTAAGAAAAATGTTAATATTGACCGGTCGCCAGCAAGACCAAGGTACAGGCAACTTGAGCCTCTATTCCCTTGGATTCAAGCAAGTTCTGAAATTCAGGATTTTCTGTACCCGGATTAAAAATAACCCGGTTTGGTCGTAACCCAATAATCGTATCGTAATACCCTTTTTGATTGTGTGGGTTTAAATAGAGAGTTATGGTCTGAATATTTTGGAAATCTTCGATATTGGTTTTAACTTGCACCCCCCCGATAACTCCAGATTTTAAACCGAATGCTTCGGTTTTAATTCCGTTACCAACCAATCTATGAATGACTAAATTACTGTAACGGTTTGGTTTTAAGGATGCACCAAATACCAGCGTTGTATCCATTTTCATCAGGGTGTTAAATTTTATAAGTTCTGTAACTATTTTCAGGAATAATAGTCTTTATATTGTTATAAGTATTACAGGAAGGTCTATTTTTATTTTTGGTAAAATATATAAAAAGTTGATAGTGCTATATATTTATAGTTAATGGTTAGTGTTTAGTATAGCTTATCAGCAAGAAACCCGGGCTTTTGTCCGGGTTTCGCTTTTTAAGGCATCAAAAAAATGTTAAACGGTATTCTACCTGTAACATTAGCCTCTTTTATAAGTCTATCATACTAGGGAGAAAGTTCTCTATTTGGGAATTGGTTGGTTTTCCCTTTAGACTTTATCCTGAGGAAAACCCGTGGTTTAGGCCGCGGGTTTTTTACTGATTAAAGAGTATAGTATTACCTCTATATATGATGGGACACAAATCCCGTTGCTTCCCTTAATTGTCAAAAGAATTTAGGATTACTTCAAGGTATATTTGCTTACCATCTAATAATGACGCTGCCCCAAGTAAATCCACTACCAAACGCTGCCAGTACGACCAAGTCCCCTTTATTTACCTTTCCAGCTTCCCAAGCTTCGGTCAATGCTATGGGAATGGAAGCGGCCGTGGTATTTCCGTAACTCATAATATTGTTGAATACTTGATCATTGGTAAGGCCGAATTTATTCTGAATAAACTGTGAAATCCTAAGATTGGCCTGATGTGGCACCAACAAATCAATATCCGTTGGTTGCAAGCCGTTTTTCTTTAGACCTTCCATGATCACCTCGCTAAATCGGACTACGGCATTTTTAAACACAAATTGCCCGTTCATGTAGGGGAAGTAGGATTCATCGTTAGGGTCATTATCCGCTATGATATCCGATACCCATCGTTTTCCCATACCGGGAGCTATCAAGGAAAGCTCTTCGGCATGCTGCCCTTCGGAATGTAAATGGGTGGAAAGGATTCCTTCTTCCTCATTTTCTGCCCTACTCAAAACGGCAGCACCGGCACCGTCTCCAAAAATTACGGAAACGCCCCTGCCCCTTGTTGTCATATCCAATCCATGGGAATGCAGCTCGGAACCAATGACCAGTATGTTCTTATACATCCCTGTTTTAATATATTGGTCCGCCACGGAAATAGCGTATACGAACCCGGAACATTGGTTCCTGACATCCAAGGCCCCCACGGTTTTTATATCCAAATCCCGCTGTACCAGTACGCCGGGTCCTGGAAAATAGTAATCAGGGCTTAGGGTGGCGAAAACGATAAAATCGATATCATCTTTATCAATACCGGCGCGCTCAATGGCGATCTTGGCAGCCTTTACTCCCATTGTGGTAGTGGTGTCCTCGCCCTTGATGACATGCCTACGTTCCTTGATACCGGTTCTCTCTTGGATCCAAGCATCGTTAGTATCCATTATTTTGGAAAGATCATCGTTGGTTACCACATTATCCGGGACATAATAGCCCAGACCTGTAATTTTTGAATTGTACATATTGTGAATTTTAGCCGTATTTATTGCCCATACAAGCAGTGCAATATAGCAACAATTACGAATTTCACATCCATTTTAAAAAAGCTTGTTGCACTTACAGATACTTCTGAAAATGATTCACCTGAATTTCGGCCTTTAGGTCGTTCAACAAATTGTATAGTCCGAAGAAGGTCCTGTTCATGTATAAAAAGTGCTTGGAACCCCTGTTTCCGTTCATTTTACGTATTTGTTTATCCGATGCATATTGCTCGCTCAAGGCCGCAATCTTCCCCCAAAAATCGGCACTGCCAAAGTCAAAGGTCTCCTCATGGAACGGGGATGTGAACAGGCTTAACATTTCATGAAAAAGGTTTTTAAAAAATGTTATTTCCTTTTGGGTATCAGAGGGGGTCAAGATTTCAAGCTGGTATAGCTTTTCGGTAAAAATGGCATCGTTGAAAATATTCTCCTTTTTGGCCAGTTCAAAGTAGGGATTGTAAAAATCATCGGGCACCTCCTTGATGCATCCAAAATCGATGACGACCAGCTCCCCATTGGAATTGACCAAAAAATTACCGGGATGTGGGTCTGCATGCACCTTTCTTAACCCATGTATTTGAAACATATAAAAATCCCAGAGGGTCTGACCCAACTTATTCCCTACTTCCTGTGAAAAACCAGTCTTAGTGAACTCGCTTAGATGGCTACCGGTCATCCAATCCATGGTAATAATCCGATCACTGGAAAGAGCCTCGTAATAATTGGGAAATCGTAAGTTTTCTATATGGCTACACTTGTTGGTAATTTCCTTGCTCTGTTGAATTTCCAAAAGATAATTGGTCTCTTCGAGTAATTTATCCTCTACCTCCTTAAAGTATTTATCGGAATCCTTTCCCTGCAAGTTGAACATGCGCAAAGCCACGGGCTTCACCAGGGCGAGATCGCTGCTGATACTTTCAGCCACGCCGGGATACTGTATTTTAACGGCCAAATCCTTGCCATCTTTAGTGGCACGATGTACCTGTCCGATACTTGCAGCATTTACGGAGTCCTTTTCAAAAGTATCGAAAACCTCCTCTGGATATTTATCCAGGTATTTTTTGAAAGTTTTTCGCACTAGCGGCGCCGATAAGGGTGGCACGGAAAACTGCGAAAGCGAAAACTTTTCTACATAGGCATTGGGAAGCAGGTTTTTCTCCATACTTAACATTTGGGCAACTTTCAGTGCACTGCCTTTTAGACTTTTAAGTCCGTCGTAGATATCGCCTGCGTTGTCATTGTCCAATTCATCCCTTGTTAATTCCGGATTTACTATTTTCTTACCATAATATTTGGCATAGTTCCCTCCTATTTTCACGCCCGTCTTGAACAATTTACTGGCGCGTTCGATTTTTCCCGTAGGGATTTTATCAAGTGTCTTCAATGTTGAATTCTTTTAATATTAGGCAAAGGTCTCCTTGTAAAGAAATTTTCCAAAGTCGACAAGGTTGTCCAATGGAGTATTGTCGAATAGGTCAAATACGGTATTGACGGATTTCTCAATCGCGAGGTCTGTCTTTTCAAATCCCTGAGATTCATCGTTCATCCAGAATTTTAAAAGGAACAGAAATTGCAGCCAAGCTCCTTCTGAGAAAATGGAAGGATTGTGTTTGGTAATCTTACTGGTTTTTTGCTGGTTTCCATCCACGATCAATTCTTTGGCAAACTCTTTCAGGTGCTTTCTCAATTCCTTTAGTTGCTCCATGTTCTTAAGCTGGTTGCCGCCTTGGTTCAACGTAAAGAGGGCATAACTTCTGTTGAGGGTCAACATCTCGAAAAACGTATAGAAAAATGTCAATAATTTGTCCCTGTTTGCAAAGGATTCGTAGTCCTTGTTCTTTTTCATCAATGCAATGGTATTAGTGAAAAAGGTGTTCCAAATACCTTTCTTAATAGCGGGGATGGACGCAAAGAATTTATAAAAATCGGATTCTGGGATTTCATGTTGCTTGCAGAATTTATATACCGTTTTGGGTTCCTTTTCATGCTCAAGCACATAGTCCATGTATTTTGAAATGATTTCCTCCTTCGTAATTTTTTTGTTCTTCGTAGCCATATCTTAATTCTTTGAGTATTAGGGTTTCTTACAAAAATATGCGGATTTAGACTAAAAAACGTGCTTTCGGAGGGAAAGCACGTTTTCAAACAACCTAACCAATAAATAATCAAACGTGATTATGATTAAAACTTTTTCATAGCATTTTTTTTCCTAATCACATGTAAAATTAAATAATGTTTAATGTTTATAAAAAAATATTAAACAAAAGTTTTGTTAAAGTTTTGTATAGCGAGATATGTGTCAGTTTGTCACTTTCTATCAGTATGGTATTTTTTTTGACTTAGTGGTTTTGTACTAATTTAAAATTCTAAGTAATGGCTACAGGTAAAATAAATGTTTCGGTAGACAATATATTTCCACTCATAAAGAAGTTTTTGTATTCCGATCATGAAATTTTTCTTCGGGAATTGGTATCCAATGCTACGGATGCAACCCTTAAATTAAAGCATCTAACCTCAATAGGTGAGGCAAAAGTGGAGTATGGCAATCCTTTAATTGAAATAAAGGTTGACAAAAAAGGGAAAAAACTTCATGTCATAGACCAAGGTTTGGGGATGACGGAAGAAGAGGTCAAAAAGTATATTAATGAAGTTGCCTTCTCTGGTGCAGAGGAATTTCTGAACAAATATGAAGATTCCGCCAAGGATGCCGGGATCATTGGGCATTTTGGCCTTGGATTTTACTCTGCCTTTATGGTCGCCCACAAAGTGGAGATCATCACCAAAAGTTTTCAGGACGAACCTGCGGTCCATTGGACTTGTGACGGCTCACCAAATTTCACCATTGAGGAATCCGATAAAAAGGAACGTGGTACCGAAATCATTCTGCATATAGCCGATGACTCCACGGAGTTTTTGGAAGAAAGCAGAATACGTGAACTACTTAGAAAGTATAACAAATTTATGCCGGTCCCCATTAAGTTTGGAACCAAAACGGAGACCCTTCCCAAACCGGAAGGTGCCAAGGAAGAAGATCCAGCGCCTACCAAGGAAGTGGACAATATCATCAACAATCCAAATCCGGCCTGGACAAAACAACCAACGGATTTAAAGGACGAGGATTATAAGAATTTTTACAGGGAACTCTACCCAATGCAGTTCGAGGAGCCTTTGTTCCATATCCACCTGAATGTAGATTATCCTTTTAACCTAACGGGGATTCTTTATTTTCCGAAGCTTACGAACGACCTGAATATTCAAAAGGACAAGATTCAGTTGTACCAGAACCAAGTATTTGTAACGGACAATGTAGAAGGTATCGTACCGGAATTTTTGACCATGTTGCGCGGTGTCATCGATTCCCCTGATATTCCTTTGAACGTGTCCAGATCATATCTACAAGCCGATGGAGCGGTCAAAAAAATATCCACTTACATTACCAGAAAGGTTGCTGATAAATTGACGTCTCTTTTCAAGAACAACCGTGAGGATTTTGAAAAGAAATGGAACGATATCAAAATCGTTATTGAATATGGTATGCTTTCCGAAGACAAATTCTTTGAAAAAGCTGACAAGTTTGCACTTTATCCAACAGTTGATGGTGCCTTTTATACGTTTGAGGAGCTACAGGAGAAAATCAAGGGCAACCAAACGGATAAGGACGATAAATTGGTCATTTTGTATGCTTCCGATAAAGAAGCGCAGCATAGCTATATAGAAACAGCCAAGTCCAAAGGCTATGAAGTATTGCTGTTGGATTCGCCCATTATCGGCCATCTAATGCAGAAACTGGAAACTACCAAGGAGAAAATATCCTTCGCCAGGGTGGATGCGGACCATATCGACAAGCTGATCCAAAAAGAGGATACCCAAATCTCCAAGTTATCCGATGAGGAGAAGGAAAAGCTAAAAGCCGATTTGGAGGCTGTTTTTGGTGAAAAAAGCAATTACACAATACAATTGGAAGCCATGGACAGCGATGCTTCCCCATTTGTGATTACAGAGCCGGAATTTTTACGCCGTATGAAAGAGATGCAACAAACAGGTGGTGGAGGTATGTTCGGTATGGGCAATATGCCGGAAATGTTCAACCTCATAGTAAACACCAATCATGAATTGGTAGGCGAAATCCTGAATACAAAAACCGCGAAGAAAAAGAAACGATTGATCAACCAATCCCTGGATTTGGCAAAACTTTCCAAAGGTTTGCTTAAAGGCGCGGAGTTAACGAACTTTATTAAGCGTAGTTACGAAATGGTGAAATAAGAGCCTCAGCCAAAACTGCAATGCAGTTCTGACTTCTCCAAGGGAGAGGTATATGCGGAAATATTGATATAAAGGGCCGAGGTAACTTGGCCCTTTTATATTCTTAACATATTTATTGTCAATGAATTTTTTTGCAGGAAGTCAACTTACCTCCTAAATTCTTATTCTGCATTATTTTTTTATACCTTTTATCCAAGACTAGGATATAGAAAACAAAAGCAATTGGAAACATATGAAATAATGCATCCAACCCATTTAATTTCATAAACCATCCGTAGGGCAAAAACACTACTCATGTTATTCTACATCAAGTCAGCAACTGCATAATCCTCTTTTTTTTTGAAGTTTGGTTTTCAGAACCTCCAAATTGGTTTCTTTAAAATCCATAAGTTATTATTTTTCATTATGTTGCTATTGATTCAACTTGGGATTTATAGTTCATTCATGGCTTTTTTACCAATAAATAGCCCTTTGTCCAATAATTCATCCTTATTAGTTGTACCATTTTTTTTGACTTGGAGGATGGCGTCACCTATCCTTGAACTTTATTCCTTATAGCGGGAATTGGGCCATTATCTCGATTTTATCTCACCAAAAAATTGAAAAAGAAACTAGAAAGAATTCCAAACAAAATATTAAACCGTCAATTTTCCTAAAACGGTTTTTTCTATCTTCACCTTATGAAGATTATCTCCACCAATATCTGCAACGAGCCCAAAACCTTTGTTTGGAACGGCAAAGAAGAACAAACCGGTATTTTTAAATATCCAACGAAAGAAAAATTGTTCCTGACCAAAAGCGATGTTCAAAGGGACAGTATTATTGATAGGGTTCATCATGGTGGAGAGAACAAGGCGTGCTACTTGTTTTCAGAGGATCAATATCCGTTTTGGAAGAAAAAATATCCAAACCATGATTGGAATTGGGGCATGTTTGGGGAAAATTTAACGGTAGAAGGCCTGGACGAATCAAAAATTAGGGTCGGAAATATCTATAAATTGGGAAATGCCTTGGTTCAGGTTTCACAACCTAGGGAACCTTGTTATAAATTGGGAATACGTTTTGGGACCCAAGAAATTTTAAAGCAGTTTATAGATCAAAACCATCCAGGAACCTATGTGAAAATATTAGAGGAGGGCGAAGTAGGAATTGGGGACGAACTTCAATTGATACAACTATCGGAGAATACCTTAACGGTCCAGGAATTCTATGAACTCATGTTCCTAAAGGAAAAACCCAAGGAATTACTGCAACGTTTTATGGAAAACCCCGCGGTGCCCCAGTACAAAAAGGACCGAATGCAAAAATATCTTTAATGGACTTCAATTATCCGTGGCACCTATATCTTATGGCGATTATGTATGTATTCGCCGGCATCATGCATTTTATCCGACCCAAGGTTTACATGCGAATCATGCCAAAGTATTTGCCCTTTCCTAAATTTTTGGTACTTGTAAGTGGTGTTTTTGAAATTCTTTTAGGCATTGGGCTATGCTTTCAGGAAACCAAAAATGAAGCTATTTATGGAATCATAGCTATGTTGTCCGTGTTTTTGTTGGTGCACTTTTATATGCTCAAGGGAGAAAAGGAATCTGCGGGTATTCCAAAATGGATATTGATCTTGCGTATTCCGCTCCAATTTCTGTTGATGTATTGGGCCTATGTTTACCTACCCCTATAAATGCAAAAAGGAGGCTCTCCAGCCCCCTTTTCTTGAAATTAACTTAAACCAACTTAATTAACAACAAATTCTTCACTGTAGGTTTTGGTATCATCGGATACTACAACCATATAACTTCCTGAGTAAGCCCCTTCAAAGTTGAAGGCCTTCTCTATAATCATTTCATCGGATACGGTCTCGGAAAACACCAATCTATAGTTTTGATCATAAACTTTTAAGGTTATTTCGGATTTATCCAAGTTTAAAAAATTCATGAAAACCCTAGTTTCAGTCTTTCTAAAGAATGGTTTTGCATCTACCTCAGAATCAATGATGTTGATGACACCGTCCTTCAAGGAAATGGTGTACATGTTACTTTTTAGACCACTTTCGGCCACCAAATAATAATACCCATCTACCAAGTCTTTCATGTTCAGTTTTTTACTGAAACGACCTTTTGAAAGTTTTTCGAAATAGATGCTATTAGAATCTGAGTCCAAAAGCTGGATTGTTACGATTTGATCTGGTGCATCCAAGGTCAAAAGGACACTTTTGGAATTGCCAAGGGTAACAACGTCCAATTTAGGCTCTCTTGCCATACCCGCTACTGTAGCGAACATAAAGGCAACTACTGTTGTGATTTTTACAATTGTTTTCATAATAAATTACTTTAAAGGATTAATTAATAACTTACATTACAAACATACTCCCGTTTTGTCGCCACCACTACAGCTGATTTTTCCAATTTATGTGCTATTTTACCAACCTCAACACACTTTTAAGGCAGCTATGTTAATATTCCACATAATTGGGTTAATTTTGCAAAGTGACCTCCAAAAAAGGTTATCTAACTTTACATAAGTAAACACCACAAAGATGATTACACAAAAACCTACGTTTGAAGCCATTGAACCGGATTTTGGGCATTCCTTCACCTATCAAAGATTTGATGAGCACAGGGTGAACAAGAACAATGTTTGGCACTACCATCCAGAACTGGAATTGGTCTATGTAAACGGCGGTTCTGGTAAACGGCAAATAGGAAGCCATGTTTCGTATTATACCGATGGCGACCTTATATTAATAGGTAGTAACCTGCCCCATTGCGGATTTACCGATGCACTTACGGGAAACACAAGCGAAACGGTCGTACAAATGAAGCTCGATTTTTTGGGAACCGACTTTTTCACCATTCCTGAAATGAAGAAAATCAAAAAACTTTTTGAAATCGCCAGTGGTGGAATCGCCTTTTATGGAAAAACCAAAAGAAAAATAGGCGATAAAATGGAAGTGCTGGAATACCAAACCGATTTCCAGCGCCTTTTGAGCATTTTGAACATCCTGAACGAGTTGGGAGGTTCACAAGAAATGAAACTTCTAAATGCGGATGGTTTTTCGTTGGCTACCGATGTCAAGGACAATGACCGGATCAATATCGTCTTCAATCATGTAAAAAACAACTTTAAGGAGGAGATTACCTTGGAGGAAATCTCATCCATGGTAAGTATGACCATTCCATCCTTCTGCAGATACTTCAAAAAGCTGACCAATAAAACCTTTGTCCAATTTGTAAACGAGTACCGATTGGTGCATGCATCTAAACTATTGGCGGAAAAACCCATGAGTATCACGGAAGTCTGTTTTGAATGTGGTTTCAACAACTTTTCCCACTTTAACAAGTCGTTCAAAGCGTTTACAGGACAAAACCCCAGTGAATACAGGAATGAGCTAAAAGCCGTGTTGGTCTAATGCCTGAAGAAAAGAATTTTAAACAATTGGATTTGCCCGATTGTGACATACGATATTATCCTAATTTTTTTTCTCAAGAGGTTGCTGATGCCTATTTTGAAAAGCTAAGGACCAAAACACATTGGCAACAGGATGACATAAAGGTTTTCGGAAAAGTGTATGCCCAGCCAAGACTTACGGCTTTATACGCAAACAATGACAAACCCTACTCCTATTCCAACATTACCATGTGGCCAAATGTGTTTAACGGGGTTCTCCTGGAAATTAAATCGGAAATAGAAAAGTATGTTCCTAACGAATTTACCACCTGCCTTTTAAATCTATATAGAGACGGAAGGGATAGTAATGGTTGGCACGCAGATAATGAAAAGGAACTAGGCATAAACCCTGTAATTGCTTCCGTAAGTTTGGGAGTGGAACGTATGTTCCATCTCAAACACAATACAAACCCATTAGCAAAGCACAAAATGATATTGGAGCATGGCAGTTTGTTAGTGATGCAGGGTGAGACCCAACATACTTGGAAGCATCAGGTTCCAAAAACGGCAAAGCCGGTAGGGGAACGGATAAACCTGACGTTTAGGATAATCAAATAAAAAAAATCGGTCGTTAGAACCGATTTTTTATGCCTTTTTGTAGTCCGACCATCTTTATTACCAGGGCACACCAATAATAATCTGCTTGTCGGGATTCTACGTTAGCAACATATTTTCAAAGGTCATGCCAAACTCTTTTTACTCTAAGCTTTGTATATTTGTATTGTTATGACAAAAGAATTTACAGAAAGGGAACTGGACCGAATCATAGAAATGGCCTGGGAGGACAGAACCCCTTTTGAAGCCATAACCTTTCAGTTTGGTATCAGCGAACAGGAAACCATAGAGATCATGCGAAGGGAAATGAAGCCCAGCAGTTTTCGAATGTGGCGGAAAAGGGTTCAAGGAAGAGCTACCAAGCACAGAAATTTACGCGAAAATGTTTCCGGAAGGTTCAAGTGCTCCCGACAGAAAAATATCAGCGGGAACAAGATTTCAAAAAGATAGTTTAGTTCTATTTGAAAATATCATTCAGCACCGCAGCCAACCGTATGCCCCCTTTTAATAATTGGTTTTCAACCGTACCCCACCATCTATAACTATATTGATACCCCAGTTTCTCCCCAACTTCCACGGAATCATAAACCTCATTGGTGATTTCCTGGGTTTCCTCGATCCAATCATAAATATCGCCCTGCTGAATTTGTTTTACTTGCTGCTTGGTAAGCTTTGGTAGGGAGTTTGAAAGTTCGGTAAAACTCATACCATAATCATCGATCATATTGGAATCCCATACCCGATGCAGGTTACTGCCCCTTCCAAACCACTGTAATTGGATGTCGTTCCCTCCTTTGTCTTCCAGCCGACCAATATGCATGGGCTGATGCAAATCCCCAATGAGGTGTACCAAAAACTTTAGGTAGAATGCCTTGTCCTCCTTGGAACTTTCCGTTGCGGTGATTATTTCGATGCATTTGTTGATTCCAATAACCAGATCGCCATATTCACTGGGTTCCACATCCTTGTAATCCTTATCGGCTGGAAAATTGACATAATGCCAAGCACTGAATTCACTGTATTTTCTATCGGCCTTTATTTCATCGGCAAAATTGGAGACCGATGCCAAACTTTGTCCGTCCAATAGTTCCCCTATCGCCTTCCGTGTCTTTCTACTTAAATACTCTTGGGCTACATCACCTATGACCCGATGACCAGTTTTTGACCAGATTTCATCATTAGCAAAGGAACATTGAACTATAAGTAGGAAAATCAGTGTAAGTTTCTTCATGGAAAAGGTTTTGGACAAAAATAGGACAACAAGTTTTAAGGTATTGTTAAAACTCAGGTCAGCTTAAATATTAATAGGAACTTGCGCATATGCAAAAAATAAAAAGGATACTTAGTAAAATCAAACCACCTCTTCTCAGGTATTTCACCGTGGGAATCGTTGGGCTCCTTTTATTACTGATAGTTTTTGTAGGCACCATATACATAGGTGCCTGGGGGAAAATCCCCAATAAACAGGAACTCTCCAATTTCCAGTATCAAGTAGCCTCCGAGGTGTTTACGGCCGATAGTGTATTGATAGGAAAATACTACCTCAACGACCGACAACCTATTACTTTTAAAGACTTCCCGGAACACCTGATACAGGCCTTAATATCCATTGAGGACCAGCGCTTTTACGAGCATTCCGGCGTGGACTACCCAAGTCTGTTCAGGGTGGGTCTAAAGACCATACTTATGGGGGACGAATCGTCCGGAGGAGGAAGTACCATCAGTCAGCAATTGGCGAAAAACCTGTATCCTAGGAGGGACAGGAAGCAAACAAATATCGTGGTCGATAAAATCAAAGAAATGATTATTGCCGGTAGATTAGAGGATATCTACGATAAAAACGAAATACTTACCCATTACCTCAACACAGTTTCCTTTGGCGACAACACCTTTGGCATTGAAAGTGCGGCTTTAAAATTTTTCAATACAAGAACAAAAAATCTTACTGTGGCGCAGGCCGCCACCTTGGTCGGGATGCTCAAGGCCACATACGGTTACAACCCTAGGATATTCCCGGAAAAAAGTAAGGAACGTAGGAATTTGGTATTGTTCACGATGGT
Source organism: Maribacter algicola (assembly GCF_003933245.1). Taxonomy (NCBI): domain Bacteria; kingdom Pseudomonadati; phylum Bacteroidota; class Flavobacteriia; order Flavobacteriales; family Flavobacteriaceae; genus Maribacter; species Maribacter algicola. The sequence continues at coordinate 19,719 of NZ_QUSX01000004.1, read as the reverse complement.
AAACAACGGTTTTTTGGAGCAAGCCGAATATGATTCTTTAAAAATAACAGAAATCGAGTTGGATTATAGGGATTACGATTATAATTCGGGGCTTGCCCCTTATTTCAGGGAAGAAGTGCGAAAACAATTATTGGAATGGACCAAAAAACTAAATGAGAAAGGCGAGTCATATAATATTTACACATCGGGCCTAAAAGTATATACCACCCTAAATTATAAAATGCAACAATTGGCGGAGCAGAGTATGGTAGAGCATATGGGTAAGCTACAAAGGGACTTTGAAAAAAGCTATGGAAAAAACGCACCATGGCTTATCAATAAAAATCTTATTAAAACAGTGGCAAGAAGAAGTCCGGCATATCAAAACCTTAAAAAAATTGGCCTAAGCGATGATGATATTTTTGACAGCCTGCAACGAACCAAACGAAAAATGATTTTAAAATCATGGGATGAAGAAGAGGAACGGGAACTAAGTATCATGGACAGCATACAGCACTTCATGAAGTTTTTAAACACAGGCTCCATATCCCTTGATCCCAAAACCGGTGAAGTACTGACCTGGATCGGCGGGGTGGATTTTAAACAGTTCAAATATGACCATATATCCCAAAGCAAACGTCAAGTTGGTTCTACCTTTAAACCTATCGTCTACACGGCAGCCTTGGAACGGGGAATTGAACCTTGTACTTATTTTTCCGCGGAAGAAGTTGCGTATGAAAATTTGGAAGGTTGGTCCCCAAGTAATTCAGGAGATAAGGATGAAGCCTACCTCAACTATTCCATGGAGGAAGGACTTAGCAAATCCGTAAATACCATTGCGGTTAAGGTTATGGAAAAAACAGGTATCGATGAAGTACTTGACCTTGCGAAAAAAATGGGAATTGAGGAAGTACTCCCAATGGAACCCTCCATTGCCTTGGGTACAGGGGAAATAAAAATGACCGAATTAGCAAAAGCTTATACAAGCTATTTAAACGAAGGTAGGTCGGTAGAACCTTTTCTTATAAAATATATTACCACAAAAAATGATTCCCTTTTGGCAACATTTGAACCTAGAAAAAGTGAAAATGCCGCATTTTCTGCGGAAAACGGACAAATTATGTTGGAAATGATGAAATCGACCATAAATTCCGGGACCGCCTCACGGATTCGGTCTACCTATAAATTGCCCAATGACATTGCGGGAAAGACAGGAACCACCCAAAACAATAAGGATGCTTGGTTTGTAGCCCTTTCCCCAAACCTACTGCATATAACCTGGGTAGGTTTGGACAACCATGAAATTGGGTTCAGAAATACATCGATCGGCCAAGGTGCCAATGCGGCATTGCCCATGTACGCCCTATTATTGCAAAAAATGAACAAGGACGAACAATTCAACTACATAACCCGAGCAAGATTTCCCGCACCAAGCGATCGGGTTCAAGAAATGTTGGATTGTGAACCGATAAAAAGGGATGGCTTCTTCAAAAGACTTTTCAAAAACCCGAATAAGAAAAAGACCCGAAAATTTAAAAGTCAGAACTAATATCCTCATTTTCTGGTAAGTTTTAATTTTTTATTGATATATTTATGATATCATTTTAATATCATATACCATGTCAAACGAAAAAAACTATAGCCCGATCAATGGCTACGTGATGATTTTAGTTGTTCTAGGGCTTATTATAGGCGGTGTTGCCCTATTGAGAATTTACTTGGGTATTTTTTTGATTCTTTTGGGAGTTATAAGTCTCGCCGGATTTGTTCTGGTCAACCCCAATGGTTCAAGGGTATTGTTGCTATTCGGAAAATACGTTGGGACCATAAAAAAGAATGGCTTTTTTTGGGTAAATCCTTTTTTCACCAAGAAAAAGATTTCGTTACGGGCAAGTAATTTCGATAGCGAGCGATTAAAGGTCAACGACAAACTAGGGAATCCCATTATGATTAGCACAATTTTGGTATGGCGGGTAACGAACACCTACAAGGCCGCATTTGATGTGGACGATTATCAAAACTTTGTTAGGGTACAGACCGATGCCGCCGTACGGAAATTGGCCAGTATGTATCCCTATGACAACTTTGCCGATGAAGGTTTGGACGAGGATATCACCCTGCGGTCAAGCGTGAACGAAGTAAGCGAAGCCCTAGAGGCCGAGGTCCAGGAACGTCTTGCCATGGCCGGTATCGAGGTGTTGGAGGCACGTATCGGTTACCTGGCCTACGCCCAGGAAATTGCCAATGCCATGCTAAAAAGACAACAGGCAACGGCCATTGTAGCGGCAAGGCACAAAATCGTGGAAGGGGCGGTAAGCATGGTAGAAATGGCTTTGCACGAGTTGAGCAAAAAGGAATTGGTAGATTTGGACGAGGAACGCAAAGCGGCCATGGTAAGTAATTTGATGGTTGTATTGTGTTCCGATAAAGATGCATCTCCCATTGTCAATGCAGGTACTTTAAACCATTGATATGCGTTTTTTTAAGGAAACACAGCGATTTGACCAGTGGTGGCTTCACCTGCTGAATTTGATTGTTCTGGGTATTTCGGTTTTCTCCACATATAAAGCCTTTGCCACCAAAAATTTGGATACCCCAGAAAGAAATATCCTAATTTTGACCTTTATAACCGTTTTGATTGTTCTCGGTGTGGTTTATTCCATAAGGCTTACAACCCAAATAGATGAAAAGGGCATTCATTTTAGATTTTTTCCTTTTCAAATAAACTATAAGGTTATTCTTTGGACCGATATGGATAAGTGCTATACTAAAACGTATAGCCCTATTAAAGAATTCGGTGGATGGGGCTACAGGGGTATCGGCCGAAAGAAAAAAGCGTATAACATACGTGGCAACAAGGGTATACAAATTGCGCTTAAAACAGGAAACATGCTCTTAATTGGCACCCAAAGACCCAAGGAAGCACAACAAACCATCAACAGATATTTAAAGGAAGATGAAAGAATATAAGGTAGTCAGTTGGACCGTAGGCCTCACCAATAACAACCAACGGCTGGAGGACACATTGAACGAATATGGCAGACAGGGATGGAAGGCCATAGATTTGGACCATGATCGGAACCGTATCGTATTCGAAAGGGACAGAAACCGATAAATAATGAAATTTCGTATTTCATTACTACCATAACAGAGGGAGAGGAAACACGACTATGGGTAAGAAAAAAGCGTTTGCATTGCGGGTCAGTGAAGACATGTTGAAGGCCATTGAAAAATGGGCCGCGGATGAATTCCGCAGCACTAATGGCCAAATTGAATGGATGTTGATGAAAAGTCTGAAAGATGCCAAAAGAGAACCCAAAAACAAAAAGGAATAGTCTTTTAAGGTTTTTTTAACGGAACAAAACTCTAACTTTGTTGGTTAAAGTTTCCAATCCAAAATGACCAAATTAATCAGTATTGTAGTACTGTTTCTTGCAGGCTGTTCCCTTTACGCTCAAATACCTGAAAAATCCTTTACCGTAAAATATACCACTGAAAAAATCCTTTTGGATGGTGTTTTGGACGAGCCTGTATGGACCTTTGCCCAAAGCGCAGGGGAATTTCAACAGTATTTTCCATCGGATAAGGTCCCAGCTCAGTATCAAACGGATATCCGTATGCTCACCGATGATACTACGTTATACATTGGTATGACCGTGCATACACCCGGCCCAAATTACATAATACCCTCCCTGGAACGGGATTTTAGGGCGAGTGGCAATGATAACATCAGTTTGGTATTTGACACTTTTAATGATGGTACCAATGCCTTTTTGTTTGGAATCAATCCCTACGGCGTTAGAAGGGAAGTACTTATATCTGGGGGCGGACAGGATGTTGAAAGCGGTTTCACGACTTCATGGGACGTCAAATGGAAGGCCGAAACCAAAATCTATGATAAGTACTACACTGCAGAAATAGCCATACCCCTGACCTCCCTAAAATTCGCCGAAGGAGAAACCAAATGGCGATTCCAGAGCTACCGGTTTGATATGCAATCCAATGAGCGTAGCAATTGGTTTGTCATCCCTCAAAACCAAAGTGTGATCAATTTGGCCTTCATGGGAGATATGTATTTTGAAAAACCCTTGGGTAGGTCCAGAACACCTGTGGCACTGATTCCTTACATCAATGCCATATCCGATAAGGATTTTACTACGGACGAAACTAACAACAAACTTAAAGTAGGGGGCGATGCTAAAATTGCCATTGGTAACGGTATGAACTTGGATGTCACCATCAATCCGGATTTTTCAAATGTGGAGGTGGATGCTATTATCACCAACTTGACCCGTTTTGAGGTTTCCCTGCCCGAAAGGCGGCAATTTTTTATAGACAACAACGACCTCTTTGGAAGCTTTGGAAGTATAAGGCATTCCAATCCCTTCTTTTCTAGACGAATAGGCATTGCAACGGATCGACTTGGAAACTCCGTTCAGAACGATATCTTAGGTGGACTCCGCCTAAGTGGAAAACTGAACAAAAACCTACGGTTGGGCTTTTTGGATATCCAAACGGCCAAAAATGAGGATCAGGAGGTAGCATCCAACAATAATCTAATGTTGGCCCTACAGCATAAGGTATTTGCCCGTTCCAATATTGGCATGTTCTTCATAAATAGACAGGCTTTTGGAGATGAACCCTTCGCTACTGCGGATGAAGAATACAACCGAGTTTTGGGTTTGGACTATTATTTAGCGAGTGCGGATAACGTTTGGTCCGGAAAGTACTATCTGCATAAATCCTTTCAGCCAGGTGATACGGAAGGAAATATATCGGCAGGAGCATTATTGAGCTATAATTCAAGATACTGGAATTCCTTTGTTGATCTTGCGTATATCAATGAGGATTTTCAGTCAGACCTAGGTTTTATACCAAGGACGGATATCGTGAAAACGGTAGGTTCGGTACAACGCTTGTTTTGGCCAAAAAATGGAAACATCAACAACCATGGAGTTGAAGTATTTGGTATTTCAAATTGGAGAACCTCATTGGATTATCAGTTGGCAGACTATGATGTACGTGGCCGATACAATTTTATACTCAAGGACTTTACGGAGTTTGGTGCGGAATATTCTACCAGCTATGTATACCTCTTTGAACCCTTTGATCCTACGGGTACGGAAGGTGCCGTTGAACTGCCAGGAAACCAAGAATACAGGTTTGGCACCTTTACCATGGGATATCAATCCAATTTGGCCAACGTTTTTGCCTTTGAAGGCGAAACCTCCATTGGTAATTTTTTTAATGGGCAACGGTTTTCGATTGGTGGTGAGGCTACGCTGAGACTTCAGCCCAAAGTAAGGATAAGCCTCAATGTGAATTATGATAAAATTAGCTTACCTGACCCCTATCCAAGTGCAAATCTTTGGTTGGTAAGTCCCAGGTTTGGCTTTACTTTCAGTAAGTCCGTTTTTTGGACAACACTCTTTCAGTATAGTAATCAAAGGGATAATCTTGGAATTAATTCTAGGTTACAATGGCGTTTTGCACCACTATCCGACCTTTTTATAGTTTACAATGATAACTATGCGGTAAATCAGTTTGAGCCCAAATACAGGTCCATAAACCTTAAATTCACCTATTGGTTAAATATTTAAAACCAGAAGTCAAAAGCAATGCCCCATAAGCTCCATCAACAAAAAATTACATTTACCCCTTTCTTAGCATATCATTTGTTGGTGCTCTGCCTGTTCTCTCATTTTTTGGGGAAGGCCCAGGCAGAAAAAAAATCCTTCACTGTAAAATTTACTACCGAAAAAATAATGGCGGACGGAATTTTGGACGAAAGTGCTTGGGAAACAGCCGAAAGTGCTAAAGATTATTGGGAATATTTTCCATTGGATTCCGTTCAAGCCCGAAAGCAATCCGAAATAAAAATTCTTTATGATGACAAAAATTTGTATGTAGGTATTAAGGCCTATTCTAGCGGAAAAAATTATGCTACCCAATCACTTCAACGGGATTTTAGAGGTAGTGGAAGTGATAGTTTCTCCCTTGTTTTTGACACCTTTAACGATGGCACCAATGCTTTTTTATTTGGGATAAACCCTTATGGCGTTCGCCGTGAAGCACTGATTGCAAACGGCGGCGCCGGCGAGGATGACTTTACACTTTCTTGGGACGTAAAGTGGAAAGGGGATGCCAAAATATATGACGACTACTTCACCGCTGAAATGATCATTCCCCTTACCTCCTTAAAATTCGAGGAGGGTGGTACCAAATGGCGCTTTAATAGCTATCGCATTGAAACTCAATCTAACGAACGTAGTACCTGGACAAGGATACCTCAAAATCAGCTCATTTATAATCTTGCCTTTATGGGTGACATCCTTTTTGAGAAGCCTCTTGGCAAATCTAGAACCCCTTTCGCGATTATACCATACGTAAACGGAATTAACGCCAGGGACTTTGACAATAATGAAAATCTGGATAATTTTAAAGTAGGTGCAGATGCCAAGATTTCTATAGGCAACAGTTTAAATCTTGACCTTACATTAAATCCAGATTTTTCTACTGTAGAAGTAGATAATTTCATCACCAACCTAACCCGTTTTGAAATTGCATTGCCGGAGCGCCGTCAATTTTTCATAGATAACAATGATCTTTTTGCAAGTTTTGGCAACGGCTTTGATTTTAGTCCATTTTTCTCAAGACGTATTGGCATCGCGAGGGACACCGTAGGGAATACCATTGAAAATAATATAATTGGTGGCGTTCGCCTAAGTGGCAAGCTAACCAATGATACCAGGATTGGCTTGCTGAACATCCAGACGGCAGAGGATTTGGATAATAGGATCCCATCGAATAATAATACTATGTTGGCAGTTCAGCAGCGTGTTTTCTCACGGTCCAACATTGGTGTTTTTTTTATCAACAAGGAATCTTTCAAAAATTATGATTTTGTAGATCGGGAAGATGAATACAATCGCGTTGTAGGTGTTGATTATAACTTGGCCTCTAAGGATAACACATGGAATGGATCGTTCATCACCCACAAATCCTTTCAACCGGACGATAATGTGGGAAACTTTGCCTCAAGCGCGTTGATTCGATATAACACAAGAAAACTCAACGTATTTGCAAAAGGAACCTTTATAGATGAAGATTTTCGTTCAGATTTAGGCTTTGTGCGAAGAACAGATCTTTTTAAAACACTCCTAAGCTTGGAACGGGTTTTCTGGCCAAGAAAAGGAATTGTCCAAAACCACGCGCTTAGGTCTTTTACCAATATACGCTGGAGCCCCAGCATGGATTTTAAAAATACGGATTATGACCTTCAATACAGTTATGAAGTTCAATTCAATAATCAATCGCAGGCGCGAATAGAATACACAAATACTTACACCTTCCTGTTCGATTCTTTTGACCCGACACGCACTGAAGGGGCGGTACCCCTCCCAGCTGATCAAAATTATCATTACAATAGCGTCCAAGCCGGGTATAGGTCTGATCAGCGAAAGCTTTTTTCTTATGATATCCGGTCCACATTGGGTCATTTTTTTAATGGAAACCGATTTTCTATGGAAGGTTCGATGACCATGCGGTTTCAACCTAAAGCGTCCATCTCACTTCAGTTTAATTATGACCAAATAGACCTCCCCGAACCCTATTCAAGTGCCAATATATGGTTGGTAAGCCCAAGAATGGACCTTACCTTTAGCAAATCCATCTTCTGGTCCACGTTGGTCCAATACAGCAACCAACGGGATAACTTGGGCATCAATTCTAGATTACAATGGCGGTTTGCTCCACTTTCCGATCTATTCATTGTTTATAATGACAATTATTCGGTAAATGTATTTGCCCCAAGATTCCGATCTATCAACCTGAAACTTTCATATTGGCTGAATATTTAATATGAAATACAAATTACTCTGCTCAGACCTGGATGGCACACTTCTCTCGACTAAAAGTGATGTTTCAGCATACACCATTGCTCAGATCAATAGAATAAAGCAAAGCACCCGAATCATTCTTGTATCTGCCAGAATGCCCAACGGTATGTACTATATCCAGAGAGACCTGGGAATCTTGGACCAACCCATTGTTTGTTATAATGGCGCACTGGTCCTGGATGGTACCAAGGAACTACTATCCGTGACCGTTCCATTGAAGGTCGTTCAGCAAATCCATGAAGTATGTGAAGGTTTTAAAACGGATATGGGCCTATACGCATTTGATGAATGGCATGTACCCAAAGCATCGGAAAGGGTCGAGAAAGAAATAAAATACACCAAGACGAACCCGGTTTTTAAATCGACCTTACGAACGTTGGAGGAATGGGAAGGAAGAAAAATCGGAGCACATAAGGTTATGCTTATGGGGACCAAAGCCTCTGCGGATCAATTAATGCCCTTACTTAACAAGAAATTTGGAAATGAAGTTAATTTGTACCGTTCCAACGACACACTCATAGAAATTGCACCTAAATCCGTGTCCAAACTTACGGCCATACAAAAACTAATGGGTCCCGGGGAAGCCCTGCAGGATGTCATTGCCTTTGGAGACAATTTTAATGATATAGATATGTTAAGCAACGTTGGTTGGGGCGTGGCGGTCTCCAATGCCAGGGAAGAAGTGAAACAAATAGCCCAATCCATTACCTCAAGTAATACAGAACACGGAGTTGCCCTATATATTGAACAACATCTACTTATTTAAGTATATTTGGTTTCAAAGGAAAACCTAGCAATATGGACAACCCCGTCAACCAGCCATTGATCGTAAACGATACTGTAGTTTTTGGTCTTTTGGCCCTCGCCCTTGGTTTTATATTTTATACCTCCAGTTTAAAAACTGGTTTTTGGACAAAATTCTATTCCATTGTTCCAGCAGTACTCATGTGTTATTTATTGCCGGCGTTGATGGCAAGTGCGGGATTGATATCGGACGATACCTCAAACCTATATTTTATGGCCAGTAGGTATCTCTTGCCCGCCGCCTTGGTATTAATGACGCTTAGTATTGACCTAAAAGCCATAAGCAACTTGGGTTCAAAGGCCCTGATCATGTTTTTGACAGGAAGTTTCGGAATCATTATTGGAGGTCCAATTGCTATATTATTGGTTTCTTTTATTTCTCCGGAAACCGTTGGGGGGAATGATTTCGATGCCGTTTGGCGGGGATTGGCCACCATTGCGGGTAGTTGGATCGGTGGGGGGGCTAATCAGGCTGCAATGCTCGAAATTTTCAAATACAATCCTGAAAAATATGGAGGAATGGTTCTTATTGATATCGTAGTAGCCAATATTTGGATGGCCATTATTCTTTTGGGTGTAGGTAAAACAAAAAGAATCGATAAATGGCTCAAGGCAGACAACTCGGCCATTGAGACCTTAAAAGTTAAAGTAACCCAGTTCACTGAAAAAATCACAAGGGTACCTACGCTCCAAGATTATATGATCATGCTATGCCTGGCCTTTTCAGCAGTAGGCCTTTCACATTTTTTAGGGGATTATATAAGTGAGTACCTGAACCTAAACTTTGAAGCGGTCAGCGATAAAAAGAGTTTTCTCTCCTTTTTGGGATCCGGATTCTTTTGGATGGTGGTACTCGCAACCTGTGCGGGCATTGCCATGTCATTCACCAAGGCTAAAAATTATGAAGGTGCGGGAGCGAGTAAAATTGGCGGGGTTTTCATTTACATACTTGTGGCCACCATTGGTATGAAAATGGACCTTGGAAAGGTTTTGGAAAATCCGGGTCTCATCGCGATAGGTTTTGTTTGGATTAGCATTCACGCCTTGCTGCTTATCCTGGTGGCCAAACTCATAAAGGCCCCTTACTTCTTTTTGGCCGTAGGCAGCCAGGCCAATGTGGGTGGTGCGGCTTCGGCTCCCGTGGTAGCGGCGGAATTCCATCCCTCCTTAACATCGGTTGGTGTATTATTGGCTGTTTTAGGCTATGTGGTTGGTACGGCAGGGGCCTTATTTTGTGCGTACCTCATGGAGGTAGCCTCCAGTTTATAGTATTTATTTTTTGAATTGTATTTTTTTTAAAAATTTAATGATATTTGCCCCCTAAATTATTTGAATGAAAAAAGTAGCTTTTATCCTTACTATACTTTTAATAGTTTCTTGCGGAAGCGACAGAGAAGATAACTTGGTCGTAAATGGCAAGGTTCGAGGTTTAAAAAAAGGAACGCTCTATCTACAGCATTTGATGGACACTACCCTCATCACTGTAGATTCCCTAGAAATCGACGGAGACGGAACGTTTAGCCTTTCGGCCCAGTTGGAAAGTCCGGAAATATTTTATCTGTACTTGAATAAAAAGGACAACAACGCAATCAATGACCGGATTACCTTTTTTGCGGAACCGGGAACCATAACCATCAATACAGACTGGAACACTTTTGATACAACCGCAGAAATCAAGGGATCGCCTACACAGGAAAAGCTTGAAGAATACCAGAAGGCCTTATCCAACATCAATCTAAGGAATATGGAAATTATGCTCAAGGCTTCCCAATTGCAAGCAAACTCGGATCCAGCCACCATTGATTCCTTGGAAAGGATAGGAACCAGAAATACCCAAAGAGCATACGCCTATTCCATAAATTATGCGTTGAACAATAAGGATTCCTATATTGCTCCCTACATAGCGGTAAAAGAAATTCCAGATGCCAACCTTAAATATCTGGACTCCATATACAAGGGCCTTGCTCCAGAGGTTGCCAATTCCAAATACGGAAAGGACTTAAAACAATTATTGGAAGAGAATGAATAAAAAAAGCATCCTTTAAGGATGCTTTTTTATTTAAGTTAGAAGAAACTTATTCAGCCATGTTGTTCAATTGGTCGACCAATTTATTGGCCTTAGTTTCAAGTTCCGTCCTAATACCATTGAAATGGGCCCTTTTGTTTTCGACACCATCTTGGTTCACCTTGGAGATTAACTCATCAAACGTTTCGATAGCACCATCGATAATGGCAGTTCCTTCTTTTGAGGAACCTCCTCCATTAGTGGCTTCTACTATATATACCCCTTCAATAATATCACCCAGGACGTTATTTATATCCTTTTTTAAATTTCTAATACTTGCCATATTTTATATTTTGAACAAAAGTACAATTAAACCATTGAATATGTATACTGCCTAAATAGTTACTTCCAGTAATTTGGCACCCTCCGTATCTATAATTATTTTTTGTGACATGGCCGCAATCAAGGTCGTTTCGCCTTTTTGTAGGCTTACTTTTCCAAACTCGTTTTCAATAAGAGCCCTACCGTCCACACACATATAGATTGTAAAGGAATCCCTATTATTGGTATCGATAGTAAAGTTCTTGTCCAATTCCAAAAAATTTGTTTTGAAATACGGACAGTCTACCATGGTATTGACCGAGTTCATTTTTTTCGAATAGCCCACCTTAAAATCATCTTTCTTCTTGTAATCTATGGCTTCCAATGCCAGTTCAGTATGCAATTCCCTTAAGTTTCCTTCCTTGTCCTTTCTGTTAAAATCAAATACACGATAGGTAATATCTGAAGTTTGCTGTATTTCCGCTAGTAAAACCCCAGCACCTATGGCATGGATTTTACCCGTATTGATGAAAAATGTATCCCCTTCATGTACTTTTTCATGATGCAACAACTCCAGCAAGGTATCGTTTGTCAAACTTTGCCTGTAATCCGTTTTTGAAACATCCTTGTTAAAGCCTACGACAAGTTCGGCCCCGGGATCGGCGTCCATAATGTACCACATCTCCGTTTTACCGAAAGAATTATGTCTTTCCTTTGCCAATGCATCATTAGGGTGCACCTGTATGGAAAGATCCTGTTTGGCATCAATGAATTTGATAAGTATTGGAAATTCCGTTCCAAATCTATCCACCACGCTCTTGCCCAATAATTCTACTGGATATTTGTCAATTAGTTCCTGTAGAGAAGTACTTGCCAGTTCACCGTTCGAAACGATTGAAATATCATCTTTAACTGTAGAAAGTTCCCAACTTTCCCCTGTTATTTCACTCGTGCTTGGCTTTCCAAAAAGGTCCTTTAGTTTGGTTCCTCCCCAAAGTCGTTCTTTGAGTATCGGGTTAAATTTTAAGGGGTATAAATTCATTTTTTGTTTATAAACATGTCATTTACCTAACGGAAGCAATAACTATAATATTTCAAACAATTGGAAATATCTAATTAGTGCAAAAACGGATAATCGATCAATTGTCAAGATATTTGGCCATTAACCACTGTAGGTGACAAAATTTCGGGGGGTTTCATATAGCACAACCTCCAATTCCTTATTGTTTTCAATACTGGGCCTTAGCTTGTTCCAAATAACGACGGCAATATTTTCAGCAGTTGGATTTAATTCTTGGAATTCAGGTACTTCCTTGTTCAAGTTTTTGTGGTCGAACGCATCTTCTATCTTTTCCTTGATAAGATCTTTCAACACCTTTACATCCATTACAAAACCCGTTTCCGGGTCGATTTCACCGGTAACACTAACGATCAATTCATAATTGTGCCCATGAAAGTTGGGGTTGTTACATTTTCCAAAGACTTCCCAGTTTTTGGAATCTTCCCAATCCGGCCTATAAAGCCTATGGGCCGCATTAAAATGTGCCTTTCTGCTTACCTTAACTCTCATTTTCTACCAGATTATCGATTAAGTGCTGATAAAATTTTTCAAATATTATTTTGAACCAAGCCGTATAGTTTTCCGGGTGCACCTCCATATCCAATTTGATGGCCTTGGGAGTCATCCATTTCCAATCTTCAACTTCATCCTTATTGATATTTGGAACATCATTGAAATATCCGATCATTACATGATCAAGTTCATGCTCCGTCAACCCATTATCAAAAGGCGCTTTGTAGATAAATGAAAAAAGTTCCTTTAAATCGGTTTCAAAACCCATTTCCTCTTGAAGCCTTCGCTTACCTGCTTCCAAATTGGCCTCCCCTACCCTTTGATGACTACAGCAGGTGTTAGTCCATAGCAACGGGGAATGGTATTTATGGGCCGCCCTTTGTTGCAACATGATCTCATTTTTGTCATTGAGGACAAAAACGGAAAAAGCCCGGTGCAACTCGGCCTTTTCATGGGCTTCCATTTTAGGCATGGTTCCCCTTGGAATATCGTTTTTGTCTACGAGAATTACTTCTTCTTCCTTCATCACGTAAAAATAAGGCCTTTGGGCAATTTTAATCGAAGGCTTTATGAAAAAAATAAGAAATGAGTCATCAAAAGTCGTGATGCCCACCAAGATTTCCAGATAGCTATCGGGATAGCGAATTACATCTGACCTATGAAAAACAATAAAATAAACAGATGAAAGAATGAATGAAAAAATAATTCTTAAAAGAACCTTGGTGATTTTAGGTTGTTTTTAATGGATATAAAATCATATCGAAGTATGACCTCGAAAGAACCATCATTGAATGCGGCACTTCCCAACTCCGTGGTTTCCCTATCGTAAGCGAGTCCTATCAAGAAGTTGCCATTAACATTAAAACCTACCATCCCACTAAAGGCAGCATCCCAACGATAGGCCGCCCCTAAAATGAATCGTTCATTTAGCATAAAATTGGCCGAAAGATCGACCTGCAAAGGAGCGCCTTGTACGACCTTGGTAAGCAAGGTTGGTTTAAATTTCAACATAGGGTTTAAATCCCATACATAACCGGTTATGAAGTAAAAATTCATTTGTTCCTTGGCTGTACTCAATGAAGATTCCTGAAAATGGGAGGTCTCCAAAATTCTGGGAACCGAAAGTCCGGCATAGAATTTATCGGTATGATAATATACCCCAGCACCTACATTGGGAGAAAGTCTGTTGTCTATATCCTGCTGAAGGGTTTGGTCCGTCGTAAACTGGTTGAGTTCCGAAAAACGAATATCCAATAAATTGGCACTTGCCTTCAAACCGAAACTCAACCGACTTTCCTCCGCTAATGTCAACGTATAGGAAAAATCGACATCAAAATTTGTTTCAGAAGTTGGACCTATTCTATCGTTTACAATAGAAAGTCCCAAACCTACTCCCTTATAACCAATGGGTGAATGGATATTGAATGTTTGCGTAGTGGGTGCGCCCTCCAGACCCAACCATTGGGATCGGTGTAACGCTGCAATACTTACTTGCCCCCTAGAACCCGCATAACCAGGGTTCACGCTTACCGTATTGTACATATATTGGGTATACTGGGCATCCTGTTGCGCAAACAATGATGTTCCGGCCCAAAAGACTACAAGGATGCATAGAACTTTAATTAAAAAGTCACTGTTCGGTTTTAAAAATTTTATGTCTAACATCCTTCTATCTATTAATATATATATACCCTGAAAGCTGTTTCATAGTACCGTTGGGCTCCTCGTAATCCAAGATGTAGAAATACGTTCCAACCGGCAGTTTGTTGCTCTGATCAACGGTCACCCTACCTTGGGAAGTTCCGTCAAAAACATTGCCCTCCGTATTGTAGGCCCTTGTGGTAAAGACGGATACGCCCCATCTGTTGTAAATCCTGATAGTATTGTTCGGATAATTTTCCAGACCATCGATTCGCAGTACATCATGAACACCGTCGCCGTTAGGTGTGATAACGTTAAAGACTTCTATCTGTTCCGATAGTTCGCCCAAATCGGAATCCAAATAGTTTGGCGTACCGTCGCCGTCCGAATCATCATTGCTATAATCACCGTCACCGTTCAAATCCTCATCGATGGTCTCTATGCCATCATCATCGTCATCGGTATCCCTGTAATCGGATTCCAGATCACTATCCGTATTGGGTAATTGGCCATAAGGATCATCAAGCTCATCGTTCACATCGATATCATTGACATTGCTTCCTTCGTAGCCGTCGTCCAGACCGTCTCCATCCTGATCGGACCCGAACAAGGTGAAATCTGCTATACCATCATGGTTCTGATCGTGCGCTTCGATGCTATCGGGTACGTTATCATTGTCACTGTCCTCATCCAAATAATCAGGAAGGCTATCGCCATCGGTATCTATCGGGAACAGTCCAATATTACCACCACCTTCATAAGCATCGTCCACACCGTTTCCATTGGCATCGGTACCGCTAGGAGCAATATAACCAGAGGTTGTCTGTGCCTCCACATTATCGGGAATACCATCATTATCGCTATCGATGTCTAGATAATCCGGGTAGCCGTCCAAATCCGTATCAGTCGGATTTGTTGCGGGATCGTTGTCCGCATCCAAGTTAAGGTCCTCAAAACTATCGAGTATGCCGTCGTTATCACTATCCAAATCGGTATTGGACGGACTCACGATCATGGTAATCGTTGACGTACTACAGTTTCCTGCATCGTCACATAGTGTATATTCGAAAGCATCCGAACCTATAAAATCATTGTTGGGGAAATAAGTAATAGTATCGTCCGATGGATCATTGGGCGTACCATTATCATCAATGGTAGCAGATCCGTTTGTTGGCTGTGTAATACTGAAGGTTCCTATTGTTGGTATATCGTTATCGTTCAACGTCCACTCATCGATGACCCTAATTTCGTTCACCAAAATGGCAATACTATCGTCAAAAGTATCAACAATAGGCAGCACATCTATACTCACGGTCGCCGTACTACAGTCGCCAAAACTATTGCAGATTGTGTAATCAAAACTGTCCGCACCATTAAAATCTGGGTTCGGGGTATAGGTTAACACATCGTCCAATGGATTATTGGGTGTGCCATTGTCATCTATGGTGATTGTACCGTTGGATGGTGAAGTCGTGGTCAAAGTACCCGGATTGGGTAAATCCGAATCATTTGCATAGATATCCACAATGACCGATGTATCCTCATCCAGGGAGACAACATCGTCTACCAAGGTCGCTGCCTGCGGCAAACAAACAACGGTAAAGTTGGGCAAGGCAAAATCATTACCAGCTTTGGTCACCGTTGCCGTATACCTAACTACTGCATCCGTAGCAGTAACGGTAGGCCTTGTGGGGTCTCCACTTACTGCGGGAGACCAGCTAACCGTAGCCCCTCCGCTTACGTTGTTGGTGATATCCAGGGTTACCTGATTATCCGGGTTATTACAATCTGTAACGATGAAATAACCAGTGGCATTAGATCCACAAAGCGTACCATCATAGGTGGCAAAGTAAATACCAGGTGCGGTTACTTCGTAGAAAAAATCCGTTCCCAAAACGGTACCGGTATCCGAAGCCTCGTACCAGCGATAATTGTTTTCATCGGTGGAATTGGGTGCCTGTAGTAAAAACTGGGCATTGGATACCAATATCCCGAACATTGTAAAAACAAGGCCCAGGAGTATGGATTTATATTGATTGATTTTTTTCAAACCGATATGGGTCTTTATCTGATTACTTTACTACGAATACCACGTTGATCAAAGAGTTGTAATCCGGAGGTGTACCAATTACATCGTATTGCATGTTACCGTTCGCATCAATAAAATCGATGTTCAAAACTGCCGGATCTGCAAAGGTCACGTAGTAATATAGTTCTGTTCTACCATAGGTTGGAACAGTCCCTGGTGCACCCGCACTCGCCGTAAAGTTTGCAGCCGAACCTCCGTACTGGTCTAAATATTCCTGATAAAGGTCCACCGTTACATTATTCACTAAAACGGAAGCATCAATTGCTATAGATGGTGGATAGAAAATCCTAGCTGCTTTTGAGGTTATAGGTGCAATAGCCTGAATTACATCTTCTACAGTATCATCTGTAACCCCGTCACCGTCTACATCCACAGGAGTATCGGAATCCACTTCAGAAGCTAATTGGTCGTCCGTGCCCACCAAACTCGATAGGTCGACCGTGGCCGAGGTTCCGCCCTCGATGTCTATCTGTAACTGGTTGCTGCCGTTCAGGGTAGCTCCCGTTAAATTCTGGTCGTCCGTGCTGCCCGCGGCAAGTTCCGACAAAGCGCCCTCTACGTCAGTTGCCGTAAAGTTGCCGCCAGCGTCCGTAATGTTAACCTCGGAAGCCGTCTGGTCGTCAGTGCCGACAAGTCCGGATAAATCAACTGTCTCGGAAGTACCTCCCTCGATGCCGATAGTAAGTTCGTTCGTAGCGCCGTTAAAGCTGGAACCGCTTATGTTCTGGTCGTCTGTGCCCACCAAACTCGATAGGTCGACCGTGGCCGAGGTTCCGCCCTCGATGTCTATCTGTAACTGGTTGCTGCCGTTCAGGGTAGCTCCCGTTAAATTCTGGTCGTCCGTGCTGCCCGCGGCAAGTTCCGACAAAGCGCCCTCTACGTCAGTTGCCGTAAAGTTGCCGCCAGCGTCCGTAATGTTAACCTCGGAAGCCGTCTGGTCGTCAGTGCCGACAAGTCCGGATAAATCAACTGTCTCGGAGGTACCTCCCTCGATGCCTATGGTAAGTTCGTTCGTAGCGCCGTTGAAACTCGAACCACTGATATTCTGATCGTCGGTACCTACTAAACTCGATAGGTCAACGGTGGCCGAGGTTCCGCCCTCGATATCTATCTGTAACTGGTTGCTGCCGTTCAGGGTAGCTCCCGTCAGGTTCTGGTCATCTGTGCTGCCTGCCGCAAGTTCCGACAAAGCGCCCTCTACGTCAGTAGCGGTGAAATTGCCTCCGGCATCCGTAATGTTAACCTCGGAAGCCGTCTGGTCGTCCGTGCCCACCAAACTCGATAGGTCAACAGTGGCAGAGGTTCCGCCCTCGATATCTATCTGTAACTGGTTGCTGCCGTTCAAAGTAGCCCCTGTTAGGTTCTGATCGTCGGTGCTTCCAGCAGCGACCTCGTCGATGGCCGACTGCACGTCACCTGCCGTTAGACCCGAAGTGGAGTTGTCATAGGTCACCTCACCGGCCGTCTGGTCGTCCGTGCCGACAAGTCCGGATAAATCCACAGTCTCGGAAGTACCTCCCTCGATGCCGATGGTAAGTTCGTTCGTAGCGCCGTTAAAACTGGAACCGCTTATGTTCTGGTCGTCGGTGCCTACCAAACTTGATAGGTCAACAGTGGCCGAAGTCCCGCCCTCGATATCAATCTGTAACTGGTTGCTGCCGTTCAGGGTAGCTCCCGTAAGGTTCTGGTCGTCGGTGCTTCCAGCAGCTACCTCGTCGATGGCCGACTGCACGTCACCTGCCGTTAGACCCGAAGTGGAGTTGTCATAGGTCACCTCACCGGCCGTCTGGTCGTCCGTGCCGACAAGTCCGGATAAATCCACAGTCTCGGAAGTACCTCCCTCGATGCCGATGGTAAGTTCGTTCGTAGCGCCGTTAAAACTGGAACCGCTTATGTTCTGGTCGTCGGTGCCTACCAAACTTGATAGGTCAACAGTGGCCGAAGTCCCGCCCTCGATATCAATCTGTAACTGGTTGCTGCCGTTCAGGGTAGCTCCCGTAAGGTTCTGGTCGTCGGTGCTTCCAGCAGCTACCTCGTCGATGGCCGACTGCACGTCACCTGCCGTTAGACCCGAAGTGGAGTTGTCATAGGTCACCTCACCGGCCGTCTGGTCGTCCGTGCCCACAAGTCCGGATAAATCAACTGTCTCGGAAGTACCTCCCTCGATGCCGATTGTAAGTTCGTTCGTAGCGCCGTTGAAACTCGAACCACTGATATTCTGGTCGTCGGTTCCGGTACCATCTTGAAGTCCCGACAGATCAATTACAGGATCTATTTGGTTTGGAACGTTCAATGTAAGGTCGGTACCTGATAAAGAACCTCCAGTAACGAAGTCGTTCCCATCTGAACCACCTGCAAGTACAAGCGCATCTATACGTGCATCAATTTCTTCGAGTACTCCCTCTACCTGGTTATTTGCGAAGTTTCCTCCTACATCTGCAACGGTTACTTCAGCTGCTGTCTGGTCGTCTGTGCCGATAAGTCCGGATAAATCCACAGTCTCGGAAGTACCTCCCTCGATGCCGATGGTAAGTTCGTTCGTAGCGCCGTTAAAGCTGGAACCGCTTATGTTCTGGTCGTCTGTGCCCACCAAACTCGATAGGTCGACAGTGGCCGAGGTTCCGCCCTCGATATCTATCTGTAACTGGTTGCTGCCGTTCAAAGTGGCCCCTGTTAGGTTCTGGTCGTCGGTGCTACCCGCAGCAAGTTCCGACAAAGCACCCTCTACGTCAGTAGCCGTGAAATTGCCTCCGGCATCCGCGATATTCACCTCGGAGGCCGTCTGGTCGTCTGTACCTACTAAACTTGATAGGTCGACCGTGGCCGAGGTTCCGCCCTCGATATCTATCTGTAACTGGTTGCTGCCGTTCAGTGTAGCTCCCGTTAAATTCTGGTCGTCGGTGCTTCCAGCGGCAACCTCGTCGATTGCAGACTGTACGTCACCTGCCGTTAGACCCGAAGTGGAGTTGTCATAGGTCACCTCCGAAGCCGTCTGGTCGTCCGTGCCGACAAGTCCGGATAAATCAACTGTCTCGGAAGTACCTCCCTCGATGCCGATGGTAAGTTCGTTCGTAGCGCCGTTAAAGCTGGAACCGCTTATGTTCTGGTCGTCGGTGCCTACCAAACTTGATAGGTCGACCGTGGCCGAAGTCCCGCCCTCGATATCAATCTGTAACTGGTTGCTGCCGTTCAGTGTAGCTCCCGTAAGGTTCTGATCGTCGGTGCTTCCAGCGGCGACCTCGTCGATTGCAGACTGTACGTCACCTGCCGTTAGGCCGGAGGTAGAGTTGTCATAGGTCACCTCGCCTGCCGTCTGGTCGTCCGTACCCACCAAACTCGATAGGTCGACCGTGGCCGAGGTTCCGCCCTCGATATCTATCTGTAACTGGTTGCTGCCGTTCAGTGTAGC